>NZ_JBYQCG010000238.1:0-27450 GCF_057837105.1 Burkholderia sp. APQ4-4ca
CGAGGTTGACCGCGAGTTCGGCAATCGACGATTTCAGATAGAAGTGCCGCGGGTTGAACGGACTGTGCTTGATCGCCTTCAGCGGCAACTCGATCACCTGCCCCGGCGCATAGCGATTCTCGAGGCGCCACGCGCGATATTGCGGCGATTCGTCGATCGACGGATCGATCGTGAATTCCGGAGCAGGCGGCGGCGCGATGTCCTTCTTCGCTGATTTGGTCGGCGCCGTGGTAGGCGTCTCGGACTTGACGATACCGTCGATCGCATTGAGCCGATCAAGCGCCGTGCGCTTCTCGCTCGTCGTGATATCCGGGCGCGCTTGGAATCCTTTGGCAAATTGGGAAGGTTTCATGTGACTCCTTTATGCGCATAAAGTCAGGGCAGCATGGCGACGATTTCGTCGGCGCATGCGCGAATTTCGGCGGCGGCCAGCTTGCCGCCGCGATCGTTCATTTGCAGCACGGTCTGACCGAGCGCCATCGCCTGCTTGTACGCTTCCCGAGTCGGAATCTGCGTCTTCAGCAGCGGGAAGCCGAGTTCCTCGAGCGCACGCTTGAGCTCGCGGGTCAGCATGCGCTTCTCTTCGGTCTTGTTCAGCAGGAACACCGCGCGGAGGTCTTCGTTCATCACCTGCGCTTGCTGAATCAGTTTGACCAGCCCGACGCTCGACCAGTAATCGGCTGGCGACGACGACGTCGGAATCACGGCAATCGATGCGGCCAGCAGGACGACGCCGGAGACTTTCTCGGTGATCGACGGCGGGCAGTCCACGACGATGATGTCGTAGTCGTTGATGAACTTCTTGATCTCGCGATGGATCTGGCCGTCGGCTTCGGCCAGGTTGACGACCGGAAACGGGATACCGTTGTCGCTGTCACCGGATGCGCTCGACCAGTGAACCAACGTATTTTGACGGTCTGCGTCGATGACGAGGACGCGCTTCCCTTTTTCATGGAATGCGGCGCCGAGATGCATGGCAATCGTGCTTTTGCCGACGCCACCTTTTTGTTGAGTGACTGCAATGATTTCCGCGGCCAATTTTCACTCCTGTTTTGGTCGTTGGAATTCTACAGGACGATATTTGAATTTCAATGAAATTGTCGCGCAACGACTACGCGTTGGCCATTTGGACTATCGGTTTATGCGCATAAACGAGCGGAGATGATGGGTGGCGGTTCGGGCGGTGTGGTGAGGATCGCGCGGCGGCTGCGGCCGGAGCGACAGGCTCCTCGATGGATGGGCCTTCGCGTGCTGCAGCATCGGACGGCTGTCCGTCGCAGAGATGTCTCGGTGCGCTGCCCTTTCGCTGGACGGGGCAGCGTTGCCGAAGAGTCGGGGAGTTTGTGCGCATAAACCTCGCGGAGACTGCGGCGGTCGCCTTCATCGCCAGAGTGCCCGGCATTCGGAAGCGAGAGGCGTGAGCTCCGAGTGCGAGTCGGATGCGTGTCCATGAGCTCCCCCGTTAAGCCGACGCACGTGCGTCGAGGCAACACGCTGCCTGGTCGCAGTGTTTATGCGCATAAAGCAGGCGCGATGAAGCGCCGGGGGGAGACATCGCCAGGGTCAGGCGCGCAATGGTGTCGTGACTGGACAGCCTATGGATAACAACGATCCCCAGGGTCCTCTCGCATCGAAATACGCCCCCCGCAGAGTCGCGCGGCCCCTTGCTCGACGATCACGCGCTTTATGCGCATAAAGCAGCCGCCTCGCGTCGCCATCACGCTTCGGTTTCCGAGGCAGCCCGTCACGAAGCATCAATTGATCCGATCGCAGTTCGCAGCCCCCGCGAAGCAGCCCCCAGTTTATGCGCATAAACACAGCACTTTGAAGCGTCTCCCTGGATGCGCCCCTATCCCGATCACGGCGCATCGCTCAACCGAACCGTCTCCGCGACCTGTCGAAAGGAGCCCACCCCGATCTCGCTTGAACCACCTGCCGCCCAGCCCCTCCATGCAGACTGGCTACAATACAGGGCTCCTCCATCCAGCCCTTGAATGATGATCACGATCTACCACAATCCCCGATGCTCGAAGTCCCGCGAGACGCTCGCGTTGGTCGAGTCGCTGAATACCGCCAGCGCGCCGCTGAACGTCGTCGAGTACTTGAAGACACCGCCAGCGGCCGAGGAAGTGGAAACGCTACATCGGCAGCTCGGCCGCCCGGTTCGCGACATGCTGCGAGACGGCGAGGAGCCGTACAAGACATTGAATCTGGCTCGCGCGGATTTGAGCGACGCCGAAGCCTACGCGGCGATCGCCGCTCATCCGATCCTGCTGCAACGCCCTATCGTCGTATATCGCGGCAAGGCGGCGATCGGTCGCCCGCCTGAATCGGTGAAAGCGTTGTTCGAATAATTCTTGTCGGGCGTATTTTTCTTATTGCATCAGCGCTACCGGGTCGGGCCCGGCACACGCAATGGCAATCCAGGCCGACGCGACCGCCAGGCTGCACGCGCTAGCGGCCGGCGGAACGATACCTCGGCACCCTGGCGCCTAGCCGCCGCCGGACAATCCATCATCATCGCCCGGTTCCCGCCCCGCCGCCGCTTTCGCGGCCGTCCGCAGCAGCGCGATCTGTCCGCGATACGCGCGGCATCCGCTGCAGGTCGGCAGATGCACACGCACCTGCAGGCGCTCGTGCAGCGTCAGATGCCGATCGAGCTCGTCCGACAGCAGTCGTGTCACGTCAGTACATTTCCCCGGCAGCATCTTCGGTCGTCAGTCCTTTTTCGCTCAGGCAGGTTCGCAGGCGCGTGCGCGCCCGGTACAGCAGCACGCTGCAATGATTCGTCGTCAGCGTCAATTCGCTGCAGATGTCCACAATCTCGACATCGAGGAATTCGCGCATCATGAACACGCGTCCGATCTGCTCCGGCAGATGGTCGAGGCAGACCTGGAACAGCGTCCAGAACTGCTGTTGCTGCAACAGCGTTTCGGGCTTCGGCCAGGGTCGCGGTTTCGCATGCGCGGCCCAGTGCCCGTTGTCCTTGAACAGTTCGCGATCGAGCACCGATTCGCCGTCGAGTTCCGCATCGAGTGCGGTCAGGCTCACCGTCCGCTGGCGCGCGCGCAGCACGTCGATCAGCTTGTTGCGCAGGATCCCGAATACCCAGGTCTTGTGGGCCGACAGCCCCGCGAACTCGCCGGCATGCGACCACGCGGCGGCCAGCGCTTCCTGCACGGCGTCTTCGGCCGCGTCGGCGTCGCGGAGCTGGAGCCGCGCGAAGCGCAGCAGGTCGCGCCGCAGCTGCGCGAGATAAGCGGGATCGTCGTGTGCGGACGGCATGGGTGGGTGGCGGTGTCTCGAAACGACCGCGCGTGCGTCACGGGTGCGGGCGCGTCGCGGTGCGAGCAGCTTACTGGGCGCGGTCCGCGCCTGCAACGGAATGTTCCGTCACGCATTCAAGGAACCGGCCGCCGTGCTGCGCTATGCTTGCCGAACCCCGTTTCGCGCGGCGGGGGCCACGCCGTGCGGCGGGCAATGTGTAACGTCCGAACATAACGGTCGAGTTATCCACAATTTCTGTGGAAAACCTTGTGGAAAGTCGGCCGGACGGCCCCGTGGGACGGCTCGCGGGCTGGCTTGCCTATAAACAGACCTTTGTCGCCCATTCGGAAGCAATCGATCCGATTCCTCACTCACCGGAAGGAGAATGCCATGTCCTATCGTATTGCGGTCGTCGTCGGCAGCCTGCGTCGCGCGTCGACGAACCGCGCGCTCGCGCACGCCGTGATCTCGCTCGCCCCCGCCGATTTTTCGTTCGAGTTCGTCGAGATCGGCGAGTTGCCGCTGTACAGCCAGGACTACGACGCGGATTTCCCGGAAGTCGCGAAGCGCTTCAAGCAGTCGATCGAAGCCGCCGACGCGCTGCTGTTCGTCACGCCCGAGTACAACCGGTCGATTCCGGGCGTGCTGAAGAATGGGCTCGACTGGGGCTCGCGCCCGTGGGGTTCGAATTCGTGGTCGGGCAAGCCGGGCGCGGTGCTCGGCACGTCGCCGGGCGCGGTGGGTACCGCGCTCGCGCAGCAGCACCTGCGCAACGTGCTCGCTTACCTCGACGTGAAGACGCTCGGTCAGCCCGAGATGTTCATCAAGCACGACCCGGCGCGCATCGACGACCAGGGGCAGATCGTCAGCGAGGACACCCGCAAGTTCCTGCAGGGCTTCGTCGATCGCTACGCGAGCTGGGTGCGCCTGCTGAAATCGGCGTGACGTCGTCGGCCTGATCGCCGCGCCCGTTCACGCGATCGCGCCGGCGCCGCCCCGCACACCGCGGGTCACGCGCCGGCGTGTCGCGTGTCGCGCGCTTCGCGGATGCCCAGCAGAATCTCGTCGAGCAGCGCGATGTCGAACGGCTTCGACAACACGCGGACGTTGACGGTGCGCGTGCGGTCGAGCTCCTCCGCGTAACCCGTGACGAGAATCACGGGCAGCTTCCCCGGCCGCTTTTCGATCGCTTCGGCCAGGTCGATGCCGTTCAGGCGGCCCGGCATGTGGATGTCCGAAATCACGAGGTCGAACGCGTCGTTCGCGGCGGCGCCTTCGATCAGGCGCAATGCGTCGTCGGCAGTGGGCGCATAGGTCACGCGATGACCGAGCAGCGACAACAGCGCTTCCGTGCCGGCCGCGACTTCGCCGTTGTCCTCGACGAGCAGCACGTGCAGGCCGGCGAGTGCGCCGTTACCCGCATCGTGCGCGACGGCCGCCGGCCGCGCGACGACATCCTCGGCACGCGCGCGCGGGAGGTACAGACGCACCGACGTACCGGCGCCGACCGCGCTGTCGATCGTTGCAAGGCCGCCCGAGCGTTCGCAGAACGCGAATACCTGCGGCAGGCCGAGCCCCGTCCCCATTCCCTGCGCCTTCGTCGTGAACAGCGGTTCGAAGGCGCGCGCGAGCACGTCGGGCGCCATGCCCGAACCCGTGTCGTCGAGCGAGATCTGCACGAAATCGCCGGTCAGCGGGAAGCCGTCCTCGCGGCGCAGCGTGAGGTTGCGCGCGCCGACCGTGAAGCGTCCGCCGGTCGCCATCGCGTCGCGCGCGTTGACCGCGAGGTTGATCACCGCGAGCTCGAGCTCCGCGACGTCGACGCGGACCGGCCAGACGCCCGGCTCGATCGCGACGACCAGCGACGACTTCGACCCGAGCGACGTCTTCAGCAGCTCGCGACACGTGCCGAGCCATTGCCCGATGTCGATCGTTTCGTTGTGCAGCGGCTGCTTGCGCGCGACGCCGAGCAACTGGCGCGTGAGCGACTGCCCGTTCTTCAGCGCGCGTTCGATCGCGCCGAGCTCCTTGTCGAGATGCTGGACGCCGCGCCGCCGCGCGATCTGCACATTGCTCGAGATGATCATCAGCAGGTTGTTGAAGTCGTGCGCGACGCTGCCCACGAGATTGCCGAGCGCCTGCATCTTGCGCGACTGCCGGTACGCCGATTCGATCGAGCGCCGCATCGACGCTTCTGCCTGCCAGCGGTCCCACGCCTCCTCTTCCGCCTTCAGCCGCTTGAGCGACAGCCAGATCACGGACCACAGCGCGACCGACGGCGCGAACATCGAGATGAACAGCACGCTCAGGTGTTCGTACCATTCATGCCAGATCGCCGACGTGCGATATGCGCACGTCACGTAGACGGGATAGCTGCCGACCTGGCGATACGCGACGATCTCGCTGCTCGTGCCGTCGTGGCCCACGCGCACGATGCCGGCGCGCGGATCGTTGTGCGCGTTGCCGAACGTGAGCGAGCGATCGGTGTGCGCCAGCGACGGCGGCGGCGGATACGATGCGATCACCGCGCCGTCCGAGCGCGCGAGCGCCATCGTCATCGGCGTGCTCGCGCCGCCGAGCAGGTCGCGGTAGAACGCGTTGAAATACGACGATTTCAGCGCGATCGACACCATGCCGGCGAACGACCCGTCGCTATGGCGTCGCGCGACGCCCGTGTTGAATACGGGGATGTTCTCGAGCTTGAGCGGCCCCATCATCAGCTTCGAGATATGTTCGATGACCTTGCCGTCGCGGATGCCGGCGAAGTCGTCGCGGTTCGCGATCGACGCATACGGCGCCGGGTAGTAGAGGCTGTTGGCGAGCAGCATCCCGCTCGCGCCGAAGATCGACACGGCGGCCACTTGCGGATAGCCGCCGCCGATCGTGTTCAGCGCCTCGTGGATGTCCGATTCCCTGCTGCGCACGGTCGCGTCGTCCATGTCCTGCACGAGATCGACGATGCGCGCATCGAGCGTTTCGCTCAGGTCGAACACCTTGAGCGCGTGCTCCTCGGCCACGCGCACCGTGCGCATCGTCACGTCGCTCGCGGCGGCCTCGCGCGCCTTCAGGTCGTTGTACGCCATCACCACCACGTAGATGCACGGCAGCACGATCGCCGCGACGAGCAGCACGATCAGCGTCACGCGGCGCACCGCGAAATCGTGCTCGGGTGCGCCGGACGCGTAGCTGCCGTCGTCCTGCCAGTCGTCGGCGGGCGGGGGCGCGGGAGTGCGGGAGTCGGCAGGCCGTTCGGACGTCATCGAGGAAAGCGGGTGAGGCAGAGGTATTTGCCATCATAAACGAGTTGCCACGGGCCGCCGCGCGGCGCCGTACGTGCGCGATCCTGGGGGACCGTACAGGCGCGCTCCTGCCGTATATGACAGCGGTAAACCGTCAGATTGAAAACGCGACGAATCCGGCAGCGCAAACGTACACAAGGAAAAATTTTGCGTACTTATCTCGAAAATGGTCGAGGCTGTTTTCGGAATCGCGTTCGATCGGACCAATTCTGTTCGAAATGGTGAAAATGGCGAGTTGCATTGCCTCCGGTTTACTCCGAGAATCGCGCCTTGCTTTCCCTATGACAGATACATGCGCCCGCCGGCGATTGCCGCGCGGTGCGTCGCGCGCACCTGCGTCGCGGCGCCCGTGCGCGGCCGCAAGGCGGTTGCCCGCGCCGAAACGCATGGCCCTAAAGAAATGCGCCGCGCGGTCGTTAACGCGAGAGAGACCATTCCGTATACCGCATCGCCCCATGCCTTTGCCAATTGTAATTGCCGACGATTCGCTGCTCGCTCGCAAACTGCTGACAAAGGCGCTGCCGGGAGATTGGGACATCGACATCGCGTATGCAGCGAATGGTCGCGAGGCCTTGGCGCTCTATCGTGACGGCAAAGCTTCCGTGATGTTTCTGGATCTGACGATGCCCGACATGAGCGGATATCAGGTCCTGGAAACACTGCGCCACGAAGATCTGAACACGTTCGTGATCGTGGTATCCGCCGATATTCAGCCGCAGGCGCAAGCACGCGTGCGCGAATTGGGCGCGATCGCATTCGTTGCCAAGCCCGTGACGTCGGAGGCATTGCTGCCCATTCTCAAGGAGTATGGGTTGTATGCCTGAATCGGTGTTCACGGCGGAGCAACGCGACGCGTTGCAGGAAATCGCCAACCTTGCAATGGGCCGCGCCGCGGCGCGGCTTGCATTGCTGCTCGGGCACTTCATCGAGCTGTCGGTGCCGCGCGTGCGCGTCGTGAAAGCGGCCGACGCGAGCGATGCGCTGCGCGAGATGACGGGCATCCACGACAACGTGACCGCCGTGCGCCAGGGCTTTCGCTCCGACATCAAGGGCGAGGCGATCGTGCTGTGCCGCACGGCGGGCGTCGCGCGGCTCATGTCGGTCGTCGACCGCACGTTCGGCGACGGCGTGTACGGCGGCATGGCGACGCCGGACGAGCTCGTGTTCGACGTCGCGAACGTGCTGATGGGCGCCTGCGTCGCGTCGATCCTCGACGAACTCGGCCGCAAGCCCGTGTTCTTCCCGCCGGGGCTGCTCGGCGCGAACGTGTCGTTCGACGACGTCTTCCAGCCGAACGAACTGGGATGGAGCGTCGCGCTGCTGCTCGAGGTGAACTTCGGGCTCGAGAACCACATGTTCCGCGCGCATTTCGTGATGCTGATGGCCGAGGATTCGATCCGGCTGATGGGCGACGCGCTCGACGCGTTGCTGTCCGCGCTATGACGGCCGCCGCTCCGTCGCTGAGCGACCTCGTGATCGAGCGGGTCGGCTTCGGCCTGTTCGTGCTCGACCGTTCGATGACCGTCCTGATGTGGAATCGCTTCATGCAGGACCACAGCGGGATCCCGGCCGCCGACGTGATCGGCCGCAACATCTTCGACCGCTTTCCCGACCTGCCGCGCGCGTGGCTGTCGCGCAAGCTCGAGAGCGTGTTCCAGCTCGGCAGCTTCGCGTTCAGCTCGTGGGAGCAGCGGCCCTACCTGTTCCGCTTCGAGCACGACCGGCCGATCACGGGCGGCGTCGACTACATGCAGCAGGACTGCACGTTCATGCCGCTCACGCGCGGCCGCGACGTCGAGGCCGTGTGCGTGACGATCTCGGACGTCACGCATGTGAGCGTGATGCAGCGAGAGCGTGAGGAAGCGGTCGCGAAGCTGCGCGAGCACGCGAATCTCGACGGGCTGACCGGCATCGCGAACCGGCGCTTTTTCGAGGTGCGGCTCGGCGACGAATTCGCGCGCTGGCAGCGCTACGGCGGCGACCTGTCGGTGCTGTTGTTCGACCTCGATCATTTCAAGACGATCAACGACCGCTTCGGGCATGCGGTGGGCGACGCCGTGCTGCGCGAGACGGCGCGCCGCGTCGCGTCGATCGTGCGCGCGCAGGATACGTTCGGCCGGTTCGGCGGCGAGGAATTCGCGTTGCTGCTGCCGTGCACGAATCTCGACGAGGCGATGCGGGTGGCCGACAAGGTGCGCGAGGCGATCGGCAGCACACCGGTCGATGCGGAGGGTGTCAGCGTGCCGGTCACGGCGAGCGTCGGCGGCGCGTGCGCGAAAACCGGCGCGCCGACCTGCGACGGGCTCGTCAACGAGGCCGATGCCGCGCTCTACCGGGCGAAGCGGCTCGGGCGCGATCGGTCGGTCGCGTACGCCGACTGACCGCGCCCGCCGCGCTCAGCTTTTTGCGATGTCGGCGAGCACGCCGGCCAGCACGGCCGGCTGCGACATGAACGGCGAGTGGCTGCTGTCGAGCTGGTGCACGTGGGTCGGGTTGCCGGGCGCGAACGCGTCGGCTTCGTCGATGAAGCGCTGCTGCAGCGCGGGCAGGATCACCCGATCGGCCAGACACTTGATGTAGTGACGGTCGATCGCGCCCCAGCGTGCGGCGGTCGTCGGGATCGCGGTCGCGAACGGCGTGGCCGGCACGTCGCAGCTCATCAGGTTCGTGACCGCGTCGAAGTCGGCCTGCGGCACGTCTTCGTACAGCGCGCGCTTCATCGATTCGCGATACGCGGCGTCGCCGCTGTGCGGATCGACGCGCAGCGCACCGGCCACGCGCGGGCTCGCGAGCATCAGCGGGCCGAGCAGCTCGCCGTTGTTTTCCGGCGCGCGTACGTAGTCGAGGCCCGGCACGCCCGACGCGGGCATGAAGGCCGCGAGATAGACGATCTTCGCGATCTTCTCCGGGGCGCGTTCGGCGGCCGCCGTGATCGCGAGGCCGCCCATGCTGTGCCCGACCAGTACGACCTTGCCGCGGCCGAGCGCGTACGCGTCGTCCACGGCCTGCATCACCTGGGTCGCGTAATCGTCGAGCGTCGTGTTCGCGACCGGCGACGGCTCGGCGCCGAACGCGTCCTTGTCGAGCGGCCGGGCGAGATACGACGCGGGAAAGCGCGCATGGATGCCGTGCGCGGGCAGGTCGCGCGCGATCGACAGATAGCCGCGCGCGGCCAGCGCGGCCGCCACGTGGGCATAGCACCACGCGCCGTGCCACGCGCCATGCACGAGCACGAAAACGGGATGATCGGACTGCGGGGTGGCGGGGGTGTTCGTCTCCATGGTGTCCGTATTTTTTCGAGAAAGGTGTCATCTTAGACGAACGCGCCGACATCGCGACGCGCTCGCGCGGAGCGTTTCTTGACCGGCAACGATCCGTCCCTTTGTATCGCACAGGCCACATTTCGTCCGGATCCGATTTGAATTTGTGCCGAAGCGCGCTAATTTGTTGCTTTGCCTGCGATTGCGCCCCATGAACGTCGACTATCTCTTCTACCGGAAGCCGAACAAACCCGGCCCCTATTCGCTCGACGACCTGGGCGACGTCGCTCCGCCGATCGGCCCGGGCGACGTGGTGCGTGCCGGGATCGCGCGCGTATTCGAGGAGATCGACTGGCAGGAATCGCCCGACGTGCCGGGCGCGTGGTTCGGCACGGGCGGCGCGGTTTTCCAGTTCACCGCCGAGCCCGACGGCCGCGTGACGAGCTTCATGGGTTCGCGCCTCGAGCGCCGCTCGATGCTGCAGCTCACGCGGGAAATGGGGCTGATCGCGCTCGATCTGCAGCGCGACATCGTCTACGGCTGACGCGCGTTCGGGCGACCGTTCGCAAAGTCCGGCCGCACCGGCCCGCCGGCGGCGCTCGACACCCCGCCGGACATGGCGCGCGTCCGCCATCGAACTTCAAAGATTGCTATACTTTCGCCCAATTCCGGCTTCCGGCCGGTAATTTGTGCCTGTCTGCGTCGATCGTTCGCATATCTCGCATGCATTCGACGCCCTGACCATCCCAGCCGGGCATGGCTTCTTCAATCGCCCCGCGTGGGTGTCTCCGTGGAGCTTCGTCTTGGCCGTTTCCCATTCCGTCGTGGACGAACAAGAAACCGACGCCGCTGCCGTCACATCGGGCAGCTCCTTCTATCTGGCGATGCGCATCCTGCCGGCCGTGCAGCGCGATGCGATGTTCCAGGTCTACGCGTTTTGCCGCGCGGTCGACGACATCGCCGACAGCGATCTGCCGCGCGCCGAGCGCACCGCGGGCTTGAATCGCTGGCGCGCGGACATCGACGCCTGCTTCGCCGGCCGCCCGCCGCGCCACCTGGCCGCGCTCGATCGCGAGATTCGCGCGTTCAACCTGCAGCGCGACGATTTCCACGCGATGATCGACGGGATGGCGATGGACGCGGTGGAAGACATCTGCGCGCCCGACGAGCCGACGCTCGACCTCTTCTGCGATCGCGTGGCGAGCGCGGCCGGCCGGCTGTCGGTGAGAATTTTCGGGATGCCGGAAGCCGAAGGGATCACGCTGTCGCACCACCTCGGCCGCGCGCTGCAACTGACGAACATCCTGCGCGACATCGACGACGACGCGGCGATCAACCGGTGCTACCTGCCGCGCGAGCTGCTCGCGCGCGAAGGCATCGCGATCACCGATCCGGCGACGATCGTGCGCGATCCGGCGCTGCCGCGCGTGTGCGCGACGCTCGTCGAGCGCGCGCTCGAGCACTTCCGCCAGGCCGACGCGGTGATGGATACCTGCCCGCGTGCGCAGGTGAAGGCGCCCCGCATCATGTCGGGCGCGTATCGCTGCATTCTCGAGGCCGCGATCGCCCGCGGCTTTGCCGCGCCGCGCGCGCCGCTGCGCAAGCCGAAGGCGCGCATGCTGATGATCGCCGCGCGCTACGCGCTGTTCTGAGTCGATCGACGCGATGCCCAGAACCGTCCACGTGATCGGCGCAGGACTCGCGGGCCTGTCGGCCGCGGTCGAGCTGCAACGCCGCGGGCGGCGCATCGTGCTGCACGACGCGCATGCGCACGCGGGCGGCCGCTGCCGCTCGTGGTTCGACGGGACGCTGAACACGACGCTCGACAGCGGGCTGCACACGGTTTTCGCGGGACAGCCCGCGACGCAGCGCTACCTGCGCGCGATCGGCGCGGCCGATCAGCTCGCGGGGCCCGCGCTGGCTGAATGCCCGGTCATGGACATCGCATCGCGGCAGCGCTGGACGCTGCGTTTCGGCAACGGCCACTGGCCGTCGTGGCTGTTCGATGCCGCATCGCGCGCGCCGGGCACGACGCCGCTCGACTATCTCGCGCTGGCCCCGCTCGCGTTCGCCCGCACGGGCCGCTCGCTCGCGCAGACGATGCGATGCGACGGCGTGCTGTGGGATCGCTGGCTGCGACCGTATTTCCTCGGCGTGCTGAATATCGAGCCGCGCCACGCGAGCGCCGAGCTCGCGCGCGCCGCGCTGTTCGGCACGTTTGCCGCGGGCGGCCCCGGTTGCCGCCCGCTCGTCGCGCGCCGCGGGCTCGGCAGCGCGTTCGTCGAACCGGTGCTGCGGATGCTGCAATACGGCGGCGCGCAGATCCGGCTGAATTCGCGGCTCGACGCGTTCGAATTCGGCGCGCACGGCAATGCGGTCGATGCGGTGTCGGTCGGCGGCGAGCGCATCGATCTCGCGCCGGGCGACGCGGTCGTGCTGGCCGTGCCGCCCGAAGTCGCGCAGCCGCTCGTGCCCGAACTCGCCGCGCCCGACACGTTCAGCGCGGTCGCGACCGCGTATTTCGCGGTCGAAGCGCCGGCCGGCAATCCGCTGCAGACGACCGTCGTCAACGGCGTCGTCGATGCGGTGCGGACCGGCGACGGCCTGCTCGCGGCGACGATCCGCGATGCGGGCCGCTGGCTCGACATGCCGCGCGACACGCTCGCGCGGTGCATCTGGGAAGACGTCGCGCGCGTGACCGGCGCGAACCCGGAAACCATCCCCGCGTGGCAACTCGTCGTCGAGCCGCGCGCGGGCTTCGCGGCGGTGCCATCGCAGGAAATGAAACGTCCGGCCGTGCGTACGCGCTGGACCAATCTTGTACTCGCGGGCGACTGGATTGCCACCGGCCTGCCCGCCACGATCGAGGGCGCGATCCGTTCCGGCCAGCTGGCCGCGGACGTGCTCCAGACGCAATAAAGAGAGGGACCGATGAACGATCTCACCGAAATGGCTACCTTGTCCGCCGGCGCCGTGCCGGCCGACGTCGACGCGGCCGTCGCGCGCGCGACCGATGCGCTGCTGGCCGCGCAGCAGGCGGACGGACACTGGGTCTACGAACTCGAAGCGGATTCGACGATTCCCGCCGAATACGTGCTGCTCGTCCACTATCTGGGCGAGACGCCGAACCTCGAGCTCGAACAGAAGATCGGCAAGTATCTGCGCCGTATCCAGCAGGCCGACGGCGGCTGGCCGCTGTTCACCGACGGCGCACCGAACATCAGCGCGAGCGTGAAGGCGTATTTCGCGCTGAAGGTGATCGGCGACGACGAGAACGCCGAGCACATGCAGCGCGCGCGCCGCGCCATCCATGCGATGGGGGGCGCCGAGATGTCGAACGTGTTCACGCGCATCCAGCTCGCGCTGTACGGTGCGATTCCGTGGCGCGCGGTGCCGATGATGCCGGTGGAGATCATGCTGCTGCCGCAGTGGTTCCCGTTCCACCTGTCGAAGGTGTCGTACTGGGCGCGCACGGTGATCGTGCCGCTGCTCGTGCTGAATGCGAAGCGTCCGCTCGCGAAGAACCCGCGCGGCGTGCGCATCGACGAGCTGTTCATCGACCCGCCCGTCAACGCCGGGCTGCTGCCGCGCCAGGGGCACCAGAGTGCCGGCTGGTTCGCGTTCTTTCGCGTGGTCGACCATGCGCTGCGCGCGGTCGACGGCCTGTTCCCGAGCTACACGCGCGAACGCGCGATCCGCCAGGCCGTGTCGTTCGTCGACGAGCGCCTGAACGGCGAGGACGGCCTCGGCGCGATCTATCCGGCGATGGCCAACGCAGTGATGATGTACGACGTGCTCGGCTACGCGGAAGATCATCCGAACCGCGCGCTCGCGCGCAAGTCGGTCGAGAAGCTGCTCGTCGTGCACGACGACGAAGCGTATTGCCAGCCGTGCCTGTCGCCCGTGTGGGACACGTCGCTCGTCGCGCATGCGCTGCTCGAGACCGGCGACGCCCGTGCCGAGCAAGCCGTGCTGCGCGGCCTCGAATGGCTGCGCCCGCTGCAGATTCTCGACGTGCGCGGCGACTGGATCTCGCGCCGCCCGAACGTGCGGCCCGGCGGCTGGGCGTTCCAGTACGCGAACGCGCACTACCCGGACGTCGACGATACGGCCGTGGTCGTGATGGCGATGGATCGCGCGCAGAAGCTCACGCAGTCGGACACGTATCGCGAATCGATGGCGCGTGCGCGCGAATGGGTCGTCGGCATGCAGAGCAGCGACGGCGGCTGGGGCGCGTTCGAACCGGAAAACACGCAGTACTACCTGAACAACATCCCGTTCTCCGATCACGGCGCGCTGCTCGATCCGCCGACGGCCGACGTGTCGGGCCGCTGCCTGTCGATGCTGTCGCAACTCGGCGAGACGCCGCTGAACAGCGAGCCGGCCCGCCGCGCGCTCGACTACATGCTGAAGGAGCAGGAGCCGGACGGCAGCTGGTACGGCCGCTGGGGGATGAACTACGTGTACGGCACGTGGACGGCCCTGTGCTCGCTGAACGCGGCCGGCCTGACGCCGGACGATCCGCGCATGAAGCGCGCGGCGCAGTGGCTGCTGTCGATCCAGAACAAGGACGGCGGCTGGGGCGAGGACGGCGACAGCTACAAGCTCAATTACCGCGGTTACGAGCAGGCGCCGAGCACGGCGTCGCAGACGGCTTGGGCGCTGCTCGGCCTGATGGCGGCCGGCGAGGTGAACAACCCGGCCGTGGCGCGCGGCGTCGACTACCTGGTCGCCCAGCAGAACGAAGAAGGCCTGTGGGACGAGACGCGCTTCACGGCGACGGGCTTCCCGCGCGTGTTCTACCTGCGCTACCACGGCTATCGCAAGTTCTTCCCGCTGTGGGCGCTCGCGCGCTACCGCACCCTGAAGCGCGCGAACGCGACGCGCGTGACGGTCGGGATGTAACGCGTGGCGACGACGCAGCACAACGGCGCATTGCCCGTCATCGCGGTGACGGGAATGGCGTTCGAGGCGCGCATCGCGCGCGGCGACGGCGTCGAAGCCGTGTTCGCCGCGCGGGCCGACCGGCTCGAGCGCGCGCTGGCCGAAGCGACCGCGCGCGGTTGCGCGGGCATCGTCAGCTTCGGCACGGCCGGCGGGCTCGCGCCCGACCTCGCGCCGGGCGCGCTCGTGATCGCGGACGCGATCGACGGGCCGTTCGGCCGCGTGCAGACCGATGCGGGCTGGAACGCGCGGCTCGTCGCCGCGCTGCACGACACGCCGGTGTGGGCGCGGGTCACGCGCGGCACGATGGCGGCGGTCGGCGCGCCGGTGGTCGGCGAGCAGGAAAAGACGTCGCTGCATCGTGCGAAGGGCGCGCTCGCCGTCGACATGGAATCGCATATCGCGGCGGCCTTCGCGGCCGCGCGCGGCGTGCCGTTCGCGGTGTGCCGCGCGATCGTCGATCCGGCGTGGCGCACGCTGCCGCGCGCGGCGACGGCCGGCCTGCGCGACGACGGCAGCACGGCGATCCTGCCGATCCTGCGCGAACTGCTGAAGCAGCCGTCGCAGCTCGGCCCGCTGCTGCAGGTCGCGGGCGATGCGCGGGCGGCGCGCACGACCCTGATTCAGGCCCGCCACGCGTTCGAGCGGGCGGGCGCGATGCGGATCGTCTGAGCGGCATTCGCCGCTGTCCTCGCCCCCTTCCCGGTTTGCCGTTTCGTGCGGACAAAAAAAGAGCGCTGCATCGTGCAGCGCTCTTTGCTTTTGCGCGGCCGCCGTTGTGGCGTTACTGCGCGGCCGGGCTGCTCGCCGGCAGCGTCGGCATTGCCGGCGCGATCGGTGCACCGTTGGCGGCCGGCGCTGTCGTGGCGCCCGACGATGCGGGGGCCGATGCCGATGCCGATGCGGCAGCCGGCGCGCTCGCCGGCATCGCATTGTCCGCACCCGGGTCGTCGTACTGCGGCAGTCCCGGCGCGGCCGGCGCATTGTTCGGCGCCGCGCCCGATGCGCCGCCCGACTCGCCCGGATCCTCATAGTTCGGCAAGCCGCCCGGCGTGGTGGGCGTGGCCGCCGGCACCGCGCCGGCTTCACCCGGCTCCGCGTAGTTCGGCGCCGCGGCCGATGCCGACTGGCCGTGATACGTCAACGACTTGCGCTGCTGCAGATAAGCGTCGCGCACGAACGAATACGGATCGAGCGCGGCCTGTTTCAGCAGGTCGGTTGCCCCAAGCAGGTCCGAACGCGCGCTGATGAACTGCGCGATGTACATCGGGTTGCGCGCGGCCGGCTCGATGTAGTTCAGCAGGTTGAAGCGCACGTCCACCGCGCGGCCGACGCCGTCGCGGATCGTGCTCGGCCCGAACACCGGCAGCACGAGGTACGGGCCGGACGGCATGCCCCAGCGCGCCATCGTCAGCCCGAAATCCTGGTGATGCTTCGGCAGCCCGGCCGGCGTCGCGATGTCGATCAGGCCGGCGACGCCGAACAGCGAGTTCATCGCCACGCGCATCAGATCCTGCGTCGCATCGGTGATGCGCAACTGCAGCAGGTTGTTCGCCATGTTGCCGAGATCGCCGAGGTTCGAGAAGAAGTTGCTGATCGCGGTGCGCACCGGCGTCGGCGTGACCTTCTGGTAACCCTTCGCGATCGGCTGCGCGATGTTCGTGTCGACCGTGTCGTTGAACTTGTACATCGCCCGGTTCATCGGCTCGAGCGGGTCGTTGGGATTGCGGTTCGGTCCCGTCGCGCAGCCGGTCAGCATCGCGCTGGCGGCGACGGTCGCCGCAATGATTCGCACCTTATTCATTGATTCCTTGCGATTGGTTCTTGGCGCGGTTGACGCGCGGTTTGCCCATCAGGACGGGCTGGAACACCACGGCGCCGATCAGCGTACAGGTCAGGGCCAGCGCGAGCAGCTTGCCCATGCTCGACGTGCCCGGATGGTGCGACAGCCACAGGCTGCCGAAGGCGGTCGCCGTCGTCGCGGCGCTGAACAGCACGGCGTGCGTGAGGCTCGAATGCAGCAGCCCCGTCTGCCCCGCGCGCCACGCCATCACGAAATACACCTTGAACGCGACGCCGACGCCGAGCATCAGCGGCAGCGCGATGATGTTCGCGAAGTTCAGCGACATGCCGAGCACGACGCACATCTCGAGCGTCACGATGCCCGACACGAGCAGCGGCACCAGCGTGCGCAGCACGTCGCCGAAGCGGCGCAGCGTGACCCACAGCAGGACCGTGATCGAGATGATCGACCACAGCGCCGCATGCAGGAACGCGTTGATGATCGTGTCGGCCGAATGCAGGATCGAGATTGGGCCGCCGGTCGCGCCCGGTTCCGCGGCCTTCACGGCCTTGGCGAAACGGCGCAGCATCGTGTCGTCGTTCGGATCGACGCCCTTCGGCACCTTCGGCGAGATTTGCACGAGCGCGTGGCCGTCCGGCGCGACCCAGTCGCGCACGATTTGCGGCGGCAGCGATTCGCGCGTGATGTCCTGCGGCTGCAGCAGCGCGGCGAGCTGGTTGAGCGCGATGCGCAGCGTATCGGAGAACGCGCGTTCGGCACGGTCGCGCGTCGCGCTGTCGGCGGCGGCGAGCTTCGCGAGCGACGCGGACAGGTGCTGCGCGGCCGCGGCGCCCGGGCCCGGGTGATCCTCGGCCGCATAGCCGAGCAGGTCGGACACGCGCTTGAGCGCGGCCACGCGTTGCGCGTCGGTCGCGGGCGGCGCGGCCGGCTGCGTGAGCGCGGGCAGCAGTTCGCTCGCGGCCGCGGCGATCGCCGCGCGCTTGGCCGGCTGATCGGCGGGAATGAAGGTCGACAGCGTGGTCGTGCGGCCGACTTCGGGCAGCGCATCGAGGCGCTTCGCGGCCGCATCGGCTTGCGCGAGCGATGGCGCGAGCAGCGTGACGTCGTTGACGGCCGCTTCCGGCGAATCCTTCAGCGCGAGCAGCGTCGCCATCGATTCGCTGTTCGGATCCTTCAGGTGCAGCGGGTTGAAGTCGAAATGCAGGAACGCGAGCAGCGGCAGCGCGCCGATCACGACCGCGAGCGTGCCGATCAGGATCGGCTTGCGATGGCGATCGAGGTAATCGTCGACCGGCGCGAGCCACGGGAAGCCGGGCGTCTTCGATTCGCCCGGCGGCGCGAACAGACGCAGCAGCGCGGGCAGTAGCGTGAGCGTGGTCAGCAGCGCGACGAACATCCCGACGCCCGCGATCAGGCCGAGCTCGGACACGCCGCGATACGCGGTGGGGATGAACGAGAAGAAGCTCGCGGCGACGGCCGCGGTGGCGAGCGCGAGCGGCATGCCCATCGAATGCGCGGCGCCGATCAGCGCGTGATCGATGCGCTCGTCGCGGAAGCGTTCCTCGCGGTACTTCACGCCGTACTGGATAGAGAAGTCGACGCCGAGGCCGACGAACAGCACCATGAACGCGACCGAGATCATGTTCAGCGAGCCGACCATCGCGAGGCCGAGCGCGGCCGTCACGACGAGGCCGACGAACAGCGTGACGAGCACCGAGGCGATCATCCGCTTCGAGCGCAGCGCCAGCCACAGGATGACGAGCACGGCGAGCAGCGTGAGCACGCCGTTGAGCGCGGCGCCGTCTTCGACCGACGCGAATTCGTCGTCGGCGAGCGGTTGTTCGCCGGTCAGGCGCACGGCCGCGCCGTAGCGCTTTTCGAGATCGAGCGAGCGGGCCGCGTCGCGGATCACCTGGCTCGTTGCCGCGCCGGCCTTCAGCGCACCGTAGTTGACCACCGGCTGCACGGTGACGAACGCGCGCGCAGGCTGCCGCGCGGCGTCGTTGTCGACCAGCGTGCGCCACGAGAACGCGGCCGGCTTGCCGGCCAGCACGTCGTCGACCGTCGCCGCGCTGCGCGCGAGCAGCTTCGCCATCGCGGGCAGCTTCACCTGGCCGGTCAGCAGCGGCTGGCCGAGCGTGGTGGACAGCGTGGTGGCGAGCCCGGTGAGGCTCGGGTTCTTTGCGAGTTCGTTGACGAGCGGGCGCGCGCTCGCGAGCTGCGCGGTCGTATCGGAGACTTCCTGCGGCGACAGGAACAGCAGCCCGTTGTGCTCGAAGAACGGCCCGCCGCCCGGTTCGGCGACCGGGCCGATGCGGCCGGCATCGGCGTCTTTCTGCAGCGCTTCGGTCAGCGCATGCGCGGCGGCAGTCGCGAATTCGGGCGCGGGCGCCTCGACGACCGCGAGGATCGTGCCGTTGCGTTGCGGAAACGCCTTGTCGATGGCCTGGCCGAGCGCGGCCCATTGCGGCTCCGCATCGACGAGCTTGCTGATGTCGGTGTTGATCTTGAAATGCTGTGCGACGTAGACCCCGCTGAAGGCGGCGATCGCGAGCGACAGGACGACGACCCAGACGGGGCGGCGCACCGACCACGCAACGAGTCGGACGATGAGAGATGTCACCATGTGGCGGCGGGAGCGGCTGGCTAGGGCAAAGTAGCCAAGTATACCGGCGCAGCGCGGCGACGGTCGTGACGTTGCGGAGATTCGGGGCGGGAAGGATATTTGCTACGGGCGTGGCAATCGGATCGGGCTGGCTGGGTGATTTGTATGCGGATATTTACATCATCCCCGCGGCGGTGCGTCGACGGGCGGCCAAGCGCCTGTGACAAACGGCGCTGAAAGGTAACAGTCGGTCACCGGCCGGCACCGCGGCGTTCGGCCCGGTATACTTTGCTCCACCGGCCGATGCAAAGAGCCGGCCGTTTTTTACCATCGAGTGCGAAATTCGTATGAAACGTCATCTGTTTGCTTTCGTCGCGGCGGCCGCCGTGTCGGTTTCCGCTTTCGCGCAGAGCGCGCCGGTCGATATCGTCCGCACGGCGGTCGAGGGCACCGTCAATGCGATGAAGGCCGATCCGGCCGCGCGCGGCGGTGACATGGCAAAGGTCACGCAGGTCGTCGAGCAGCGCTTCCTGCCCGCGACCAACTTCGAGCGTACGACCCGCATCGCGGTCGGCGACGCGTGGAAGCAGGCCACGCCGCAACAGCAGCAGGAGCTGTACAAGCAGTTCCGGCTGCTGATGACGCGCACCTACGCCGCGTCGCTCGCGCAGCTCGGCAACCAGGACGCGAAGTTCTCGTTCAAGGCTGGCGGCGCGTCGGGCGCCGACGCGCTCGTGCAGTCGACGGTGACGACGCCCGGCGACAGCCAGTCGGTCGGCTATCGTCTCGGCAAGGTCGGCAATGACTGGAAGATCTACGACATCGACATGTCGGGCGCGTGGTTGATCCAGGTGTACCAGGGCCAGTTCAAGAGCCAGCTCGCGACGGGCGGGATAGACGGGCTGATCGCGTATCTGCAGAAGCACAATTCGCGGACGAACTGAGCGCCGCTGCGCGTAGTTCGGATGCATGGAAGGCGCCTTCGGGCGCTTTTTCTATTCGTAGGGCGACCGAGCGGTAGAGAGGGGACTGCGATTGCGCGCTACTGACTCAGCGAATTACATACGAAGCGAAAAAAACAGCATCGTGGGGAATCAATGTGGCCAAGGAGCACAGTACCTTTTGCGGTGTCGCCCGTCGTCTCCCTACTCTCCAGCCCGCGAAGGCAAACCCAGGCGGTGGCCCAATCAGAAACCCGACTAGCAGAGCGACAAGCAGCCACGGCGGTGAGCACAGGTCGATCTCATGGCAACCGGGGCCAGCCCGAAGGCAGTCGCAAGCCGATATGAATTCGCCCGTTGATCCGGCTTCCGATCCAGCATGCGAGCCATATAGTGATCAGGCCGGCGATCCAGTACAGGAGCAAGTATCCGACGCGTCTCATTTTGCGTTGCCGTCGGTCGCATGGTTAACGGGGTTTCCTGCGAGTCACGACAATTGCGCCGGCCATTGCGAAAACTAAAATCGATCCGCTCCATGTGACGAAAAATAGATTCGCAATCTCGGGGTTCGTGTCGAAGAGACTTCCCTTGCCACGCAGGACGAATGCTCCGTAAACGTAGAGCGTTCCCCAGCAGATCATTGTCGCGAGCGCTCCACCGACAAGTGCGCCTGCCACCACAGTCACGAGTTTCATTTGACGGGAAAAAACAAGATAGTTTTCGAATTTCGAAAATCCGACCAGATGCCCGGTAGGACTATATTCCATGAAATCCGCACGCCTGATCCGAAGCCGGTGAGTTTGCTCCCGTTCCAGAGGTCGACATGACCGCCGCTCAAGAATCAGAAGGCGGCCCAGTGTCGGTTTGCCCGGCATTGGCCGAACCCGCTTCTGCGAAAACGACTTCATCGCGATGCCGACCTTGTGCAGCGTCACACTCATCCGGATCGCACACTGGTTCTTGTACTGTCCGTTCGGATCGTCGTACGGGTTTCCGTGCGCGTAGTTGTTCCAGAGCTCGGAAAACGTCACCGACTTCAGTTCGACTTCTTTGTACGAGTTCTGTACAGGGGTCGTTTTGACGATTGTTTTTTCGTTCGGCATTACGCGTCTCCGTTCGATCTCGCGAGCGCTTCGTCACCCCAATAGACCGTGTACTCGTCCTTGTCGCTCGTATGGATGCGCGGCAGGCATCCGGTGCTGTCGAGCCTGCCTGCATGAACGCGCCCGTCCGATGTTTCGATGATGTAGGGATAATCCGGTGATGCGCCGTTTCCGACGGCGCGGACGCATTCGTCGTAGACACCTGCGGCTAAGGTCGTGACATTGCCTGCCCGATTCATGCCGGAAGTAACGACGCCTTCTGCTTCCGCCTGGTCGTCGCACCATGAATTGCCGGAGAGCAGCGCGACGATGCGCGGTGGTGTCGCGCATCGACATTGAACGATGTCGCCGTCCGCTGCCGTTTCGCCCATAAACTTGATGCGCTTCGGCCCGCCAGGCTTGGCGATCTGGCCAGTGCTTTCACACGCTTCGCAGAACGCGAGGCCGCCGATCAGCGCAACCTGATGGCCGGCGTCGCCAAACGTGAATAGTGGCCCTGCGTAGGCAAGAATGTGTCCGCCGGTTTCCAGCTTGTCGCCGACAACGGCGATGCGGCGCATCATGATTTCGCTCCTCGGTCCAGGTCACCGATATCTGCCGGTGATGCCGGGTGCCGCATGACGAGTTCACGCGCGTGTCATGCGAATCACGAGCACGGTGCTCGTTTCGGCAAGCGAAAGGATTCCATCGCTCCCAAGGGCGAGGTCGATTGGACAAGTATGAAATTCGAAGGTGAATGGCGCATCGCGCGAGTAATCCGCGCGTGTTCGCCGCTACCGCCGCCGATGCTCGACCGCGAACTTGATCAGTTCGGCCTGCCCTTCGATCTCCAGCTTGCGTTTCAGGTTGAGCCGGTGCGTCTCGACCGTGCGCACCGACAGCCCCGTCCGTTGCGCGATCTGCTTGCTCGACAGCCCTTCGGCCAGCGCGTCGAGGATGTCGCGCTCGCGCGGCGTCAGCCGGTCCAGCGGCGATGCCATCGCGCTGGCCTGGATCATCCGCGCGGCCAGCCCTTCGCTGAAGAACGTCTGCCCGGCCAGCACCGCGCCGATCGCGCGGACGATCTCGCTCGCCGGCGAGTCCTTCAGCAGGTAGCCGCTCGCGCCGGCGCGCACCGCCTGCGTCACGTACTCGATGTTGTCGTGCATCGACAGCATCAGCACGCGAATGCCCGGAAAGCGCTCGTGAAACACGCCCGCGAGCGTGATGCCGTTCATCCCGTTCATGCCGACGTCCATCAGCGCGAGATCGGGTTCGAGCGATGCGGCCAGCGCAAGCGCCTCGTCCGCGTTGCCGGCCTCGCCGACCACCGACAGGTCGGCCGCTTCGAGCCGCATCCGCAAGCCGTCGCGCACGAGCGGGTGATCGTCGACGAGCAGCAGTCGGGCGGCGGGCCGGGCGGTATCGGGGGCGCTCATGGGCAAAGGTCTCCGGTTATGGTGCGCATGCTCAGGCGGCGGCGCGCCGCAGCGGCACGCGCGCGGCGACGACGGTATGGCCGACCTGCGACGTGATCGTCAGCGTGCCGCCGAGCGCATCGAGGCGCTCGCGCATGTTGCGCAGGCCGATGCCGCGGCGCGCGTCGGCCTGCGAACGTTCGGCGTCGAAGCCGCAGCCGTTGTCGGCGATGGTCAGCGTGACGGATTGCGCGCCGACGTCGAGCGTGACGGCCGCGCGCGACGCCCGCGCATGATGCACGATGTTGCTCAGCGCTTCCTGCGCGATCCGGAACAGCGCGGTGTTGACGGCTTCGGGCAGCGGCCGCGTGCCGCCGTGCGCGACCTGCGTATAGCCGATGTCGATGCCGCTTTCCGCGCCCAGCTCGCGCACGAGTTGCTCGAGCGCGGCCGCGAGACCGAGATCGTCGAGCATCGACGGACGCAGCGCATGCGAGATGCGCCGGACTTCGCGCAGCGTGTCGCCGAGCCGCCCGACGCCCGACGCGAGCGCCTGCTCGGCTTCGGGCACGCGCGACGTGCCGCGCTCGAAGCGCGCGAGCGCGGATTCGAGCATCAGCTTCGCGGACACCATCATCTGGCTGATCCCGTCGTGCAGTTCGCGCGACAGCCGCGCGCGCTCCTGCTCCTGCGATTCGACGACGCGCTGCGCGAGCAGCTTGAGCTTCGCGTCGGCGCTGCGCGACTCGCTGACGTTCAGCACCAGCGCACACACGGCGATCGCCGCCGCGCCGGTGAGCGCGATCGCGGTGAGCCAGCTCATCGTGCGCTCGATGTTCGCGGACGCGCGCGCGTCGATGCGCTGCAGCGCGGTGTCGACGTCGTCGAGATAGATGCCGGTGCCGACCATCCAGCCCCAGCGCTCGAGCGCGACGACGTAGCCGAGCTTCGGCGCGACGCGGCCCGTCGACGGCCGCTGCCACGCGTAACGCACGTAGCCGCCGCCCCGCGAAGCGGCGCCGATCAGCTTCTGGATCGTCAGCGCGCCCTGCGGGTCGCGCATCGACCAGAAGTTGTGGCCGACGCGCTCGGGCTCGCGCGGATGCATCAACGAATTGCCGTGCAGGTCGTAGACGAAGAAATAGCCGTCGGGGCCGAAATCCATCTTCTGCAGCATCGCGAGCGCCTGCGTGCGCAGCAGCGCGTCGTCGCGCGCATTGCGGCCGCTCGCGTCGTAGAGCGGCATGATCGCGCTCGTCGCGAGCTCGACGTAGTGTTTCAGCTCGACTTCCTTGCTCGACAGGTACGCGGCCTGGATCGTCGTGTGCTGCGTGCGCGCGAGCGACGTCGCCTGCTGACGCACGCCGAAGCCGATGCCGGCGATCGCGAGCAGGAACGGCACGATGGCCAGAAGGAAGATCTTTGCCTTGAGTCTCATGGGGGTGCGAAGCGGCTGGCGTGGCGCGGCCGGCCGGGCGCATCGGTCGCGCGGTGGCGTATCGAGCCGGTATTGTCGGCGATTTTGCGGGCGGGGGCAGCGGCCCGGCGGTCGCCCCGCCGCTGCCCGTGCGCTCAGGCCCGCCGCGATGCGAGATTGGCGGGCGACGGGGCGGCCTGCACGGCGATACGGTTGCGCCCGCCTTCCTTCGCCCGATACAGCGCATCGTCGGCCCGTTTCAGCGCGGCCTGGATGTTGTCGTCGTGCTCGGGGTAGCTGGTCGTCACGCCGATGCTCACCGTCAGGCGGCCGACCGTACCCGCGTCGTGCCGGATGCCGAGATCGAGGATGCCCGTGCGGATGGTTTCGGCGATCGTCACCGCGCCGTCCGTGTCGATGTCCGGCAGCACCACGACGAATTCCTCGCCGCCGTAGCGCGCCGCATAGTCGGCCGGGCGACGCAGGCAGCCGGCGATGCAATGGCCGACCGCGGCGAGTGCGTCGTCGCCGGCCTGGTGGCCCTGCGTGTCGTTGTAGCGCTTGAAGTCGTCGACGTCGATGAACAGCAGCGACAGCGCATGTTGCGAGCGCGCGGCGCGGCGCCATTCGCGCCCGAGCGTGACGTCGAGCATCCGGCGGTTGTCGAGGCCCGTCAGGCCGTCGGTGCGCGCGAGCGCCTGCAGCTCGGTTTCCGCGCGATGGCGTTTGCGCAGTTGCTCGTCGAGCAGCAGCGACAGGCCGACGAAGCCGATCGCGAGGGCGACCATCGCGGAGCCGATCGGGATTGCGCGGTCGTACCACGCGGCGTAGGTGTCCGCTTCCGAGCGCGCGACCATGACGATGAGCGGCAGGTGCTCGAGGTGCCGGAATACGTACAGGCGCCGCACGCCGTCGATCGATGCGGTATCGGCGAAGCTGCCTTCGCTGGCGGTCATGAATTGCCGGAACGTGCTCGCGCGGCTGATGTCGCGGCCGACGATCTTGGGGTCGTACGGCTCGCGCGCGACCATCCTGCCATCCGTGTTGATCAGCGCGACCGAACCGCGATCGCCGAGCGACAGGCGCGAGAACAGGTTCTGGAAATATTCGAGCCGGATCGACATCACCGCGACGCCGCCGAACGATCCGTCGGGCCGCGTGATCCGCCGGCTGAGCGCGATGCTCGGCGAGCCGCCGCGCAGCCGCGAGTGATACGGGGGGCTCACGTACAGGCCGACGTCGGGGCTGTCGCGGTGCACGGTGAAGTACGGCTCGTTGCGGAAGTTGGCCTTGCGCGGCACGTCGCTCATGCCGTCGACCGCGATGTCGCCTTTCGCGTCGAGCACGTAGATGCCGCCGAGATACTTGGCCGTCGTCGATCGGTCGAACAGCACCTGGCGGCGCAGCGCCATCGGCAGCCGGGCCACCGCGGGGTCGTTCACGCCCTCGACGACGGCCTGCAGCGACAGCGAATAGATCTCGATGTTGCGTTCGATGTCCCACGACGCCATCAGCGCGAGGTTCTGCTGCATGCTGCGCGAGCGGTCGCGCGCGTCGATGCGGCCTTCGTACAGCACGATCCCGCACAGCAGCAGCAGGATCAGCGCGATCAGCAGCCCCGTATAGAAGATCAGGTGCGGCAGGAGGGACCGGCGCAGATGAGCGGCGACACGGCTCGTCACGCCGGATTCGCTGGGCATTGCGTAGTCGGTTTCTGCCATGGTCCGTGGATCGGGGGCATCGTCGCCGGGCGGCGGGCCGATGCGATTGTTCGTATGACTACCGGTGGCGACCCGGTGCGCGCCCTTCCCGTGCCTGCCTTCCGCTTGGCGGAGAAATCGGGCGCCGATTATCGACAATCGCGGCCCGAGAAACCGATAAACCAGTATTCACAGGTAACGTCTGCTGCAATTCGACCCTCTGACGAATCGCGACGCGAATTGAACGGAGTATAACGCGCGTGTTTGCGCGCGCGGAAAATGTTGCAACCCATTGATCGGGATCAAATTTCCGCGTAATCCCGGGCTTGCAAATGTCGGGCGGAGCGTTACCGCGCAAGGCTTTGCGGCAGCGCGGAAAAGTCGCGCGGCGCACGCCGGCGGACCCGCGCGGATTAACGTCGGATGCGTTCCGCACGCGAAAGCGCGCGATATGTACCGATTATCGGTTTCAACGGCCGGGTGCACGCGAATATGAAAACGGGCAGCCGCGCGGGCTGCCCGTTTCGCACGGTCGGCGTACAACCGGCACCCGGCATGCGGGCGAGCCGCATGCGCGGGGTCAGGCGCCGTGCTGTTGCGCCTTGAACGCGAGCCGGAACCGATGCAGCAGCGGCTCGGTATAGCCGCTCGGCTGCGACGTGCCTTGCAGCGCGAGCGCGCACGCGGCCTTGAACGCGGTCGACTGGTCGTAGCCGGGCGCCATCGGGCGATAGTTCGGATCGCCGGCGTTCTGCTGGTCGACGACACGGGCCATCCGCTTGAACACGTCGAGCACGAACGCCTCGGTGATCACGCCGTGGCGCAGCCAGTTCGCGATGTGCTGGCTCGAGATGCGCAGCGTCGCGCGATCTTCCATCAGGCCGACGTCGTGGATGTCCGGCACCTTCGAGCAGCCGACGCCCTGTTCGACCCAGCGCACGACATAGCCGAGAATGCCCTGCGCGTTGTTCTCGACCTCGCTCAGGATTTCGGCCTCGCTCCACGCGGCGTGCTCGACGACCGGCACGGTCAGCAGCCCTTCGAGCAGCGCGTCGCGCTCGCGCGCGTACGGCGTCTTTTCGAGTTCCTGCTGGACGGCTTGCACGTCGACGAGATGGTAGTGCAGCGCGTGCAGCGTCGCGGCGGTCGGCGACGGCACCCATGCGGTGTTCGCGCCGGCGCGCGGATGCGCGATCTTCTGCTCGAGCATCGCATGCATCAGGTCCGGCATCGCCCACATGCCCTTGCCGATCTGCGCGCGGCCGCGCAGGCCGGCCGACAGGCCCGCGAGCACGTTGTTGCGCTCGTACGACTGGATCCACGCCGACGATTTCATGTCGCCCTTGCGGATCATCGGGCCTGCTTCCATCGCGGTGTGCATCTCGTCGCCGGTGCGGTCGAGGAAGCCGGTGTTGATGAACGCGACGCGCGCGGCGGCAGCTGCGATGCACGCGGCGAGGTTCACGCTGGTGCGGCGTTCCTCGTCCATGATGCCCATCTTCAGCGTGTTGCGCGGCAGGCCGTAAAGATCCTCGATGCGCGCGAACAGCGTATCGGCGAACGCGACTTCGGCCGGGCCGTGCATCTTCGGCTTCACGATGTAGATCGAGCCCGTGCGCGAATTGCGCTTGGCCTTCAGGTCGTGCAGCGCGCACAGCGTCGTGACGACGCCGTCGAGGATCCCTTCCGGAATCTCGTTGCCGTCGCGATCGA
>NZ_JBYQCG010000239.1:0-30299 GCF_057837105.1 Burkholderia sp. APQ4-4ca
GATGTGATCAAGGTACCACCGACATTTGTCGTCGAACATGATTAGCCCGGGAGTGATTCCCCCTGCGTGACGCTTGCGTATAGCGGAATACTGCTCAACACGGTCTGGTCGACGCTCGTGCAGAATTATCGCGTCCAGGACGACGTTATGGCTGCGCCATTACCTGGCGTGGAATCATTCCTACGCCAACATACATCTCCCGACGCCGTGAACAAGTTACCCACAGGGGCCATCACTCTATTTGATGACTACGTACACGATAGCCGCTGCTGGTTCCGGGTGCCGTATTTTCACGAGTACGCGCCAGGAGGGTACGGTTTCCCACGAGTCGTGTTTGTTGGCGGAGATAAGCGCAAGGCATATCTCGGCCTTGCGTCAAACGCATCGCAGCTGGACTTGGGTAATGGCAGAACCCAAGCTGGGTGGGCTTGAGGCGGATTGGAAAGCAAGCCGATAAACAGGATTTCAGATGGAACTACAAGCTACACCCTCGCAAGCGCGCCTGATGGGGCTGGTCGACGCGGCGGTATGTCCGCCGAAAGTGTTGCCTTTGCTGCAGCGTGCTGGCGTACCGTTTCTCTCCGTTTTCGCGGGTCTGCCTGAAGAGGAACTCGGGCCGGCTTCATTATTTTTGGTCTCGGTAGATGACACGGAGGCGGATTGGTTTGTAGAACTCGATCAGCTCGACCGTCATAGTCCATGCCTGTCCTTGATCTTCAGCCGGGTTGAGATGGACGCGCTCGTCACGCATCTGCAAGCATTCCTGTTTGCGGATATTGGCGACAACATGACCGCGATGGTGCGATTCTTTGATCCGCGTAACACAACGGCCGTTTTGAACACATGGGGTGAGCAGATTCGCGGCATGTTCACGAGCCCTATCGAGCAATGGATGTACCGGGGGCGTCACAGGGAGTGGCAGCACATTCGAAACGAATCAATGGCAAGCGCGAGGATCTGCCGTTCCGTCATGGTTCAGCTCGAGCCGGCGGACGTCAATGCCCTCACGGCGCACACGGAGCCCGACGAGATTCTGGCTTCACTGATCGAGTCCGGCGATGTCGACGGAGAGCGTACCTACCTTGACCGCTTCGAGGATTTTATTCCTCGTTACCTCCGTGCGGTGCAGTGGGGGATCCGCGAGCCGGGGGATCGCCTTTCTTTCTGTCAGCATACTTATATGTACGGGCAGGATTTCGATCGGCATCGGTTTGTTCATGATTTGCTGATTCAGCGTCAGCAGTCTGATGAGTCGTTTAGTGTCGCTATTACTGGCGTCCCGGAAAGTGTATGGGCCGAGATTGAGCGGATGGGTCCGCACGACGCCGGGAACGCTTCTCGGCCCGTTACGTTATAGGGAGTACGTATGGCATTGCAGATGATCGTGGTCGGTGATGCGACCTCACATGGCGGACGAGTGATCACTGGATCGGAAACACATAGCATCGATGGCAAAAAGATTGCGCGTTTGCACGATCTGGTGGACTGTCCGGAAAAATATCCGGACGGACGACCACATGGAGTCAACAAGATAATCGAGGCGCATCCGACGGTAACGATCGATGGTCAACGCGTTGCGTTGCACGGCCATCATACCGAGTGTGGGTGCACGTTAATTGGCAGTATGACTGCTCGTGTGGGCGACTGAACGATGCGTTGGATCACGTCGGTTATGTCGAGGTGTGTGATTTACGGACATCGTTTCACTTCTTAGGGCGCCGTTTTCGTTGCGTGGTTGAGCTGTGAGTTCAACCACGCGCCGGTGATGTTAGGCAAGGGCCTTGTCGACGCGCCATTGGCGGGGATCTATCCACGATTTCGTTTTGTCGAAGCCACTGTCCACCTCCTCCGCGAGAGGTATGCTTTCGGTCAGATCCGCGATACGATCGACGGGTGTCTTGCCACCAAGCGAGCCGTACGGGAGCCGTCAGTTGTTGTCGAACTTTCGCTCCTCAATTCGTTGATTGATTGCATCCTCGCCCCCACGACCGCCTCACTCCATCAGCAGTTCAGCGCCGCGGCGCGACGAGATGCCGGCCAACTGCTCGGCGGGCTGCGGCCGCGCGAACAGGAAACCTTGCCCCTTGTGGCAGCCGATCTCCTGCAGGAAGGCCAATTGCTTGGCTGTCTCGACGCCCTCCATCACGACGTCGAGCCCCAGCGCGCGCCCCATCGCCACGATCGCGCGCACGATCGCGTCGTCCGTGCTGCCCGAGCCGCAGTTCGTGAGGAACGACCGATCGATCTTCAGTGTATCGACGGGCAGATCCTTCAGATACACCAGCGACGAATAGCCCGTGCCGAAATCGTCGATCGCCAGGCTGATTCCCCGCGTCGCCAGTTCGCGCAGCAGGATGCCGATTTCCTCGCGGGTGTTCATCGCCATGCTTTCGAGCAACTCGAGCTGCAGGTATTCGGCCGGCAACGCGGTTTCGCTGAGAATGGTCGTCAGGTCGCCGAGGAAGTGGTCGGTAAAGCACTGCCGTGCCGATACGTTCACCGATACCCGCCCGAACTCGAAGCCCTCGTCGAGCCAGCGGCGCGCCTGTCGGCAGGCTTCGTGCAGCACCCATCTGCCGATCGGGACGATCAGCGCGGATCGTTCCGCCAGCCCGATGAAGTCGCCCGGCGGCACCAGGCCGCGGTGTGGATGCAGCCAGCGCAACAGCGCTTCCACGCCGACGATCCGGCCGCTCGCCAGATCGTATTGCGGCTGGTAGAACAGGCGGAATTCGTTTTGCTCGAGCGCGCGATGCAACTCGCCGAGCGTCTCCAGTTGCTCGATCGCCGACGACGTCATCTTGCTCTCGAAGAACTGGAACACGTTCCTGCCGCGGCTCTTCGCGCCGTACATGGCCTGGTCCGCGAGCAGGATCAAATCCTCCGCCTCGGCGCCGTCGTCCGGATAGATGCTGATGCCGATGCTGGGCGTCACGAAGATCTCGCGACCGCCGATATCGATCGCCCGTCCCACTTCGTCCAGCAGCGTGCGCGCGACGCGTCCCACGTCGCGAACGTCGTCGATCTCCTCGAGCACGAGCGCGAATTCGTCGCCGCCCATGCGCGCCACCGTGTCGTTCGCGCGCACGTTGGCGACGATGCGCTCGGCGACCATCTTCAGCACCTCGTCGCCGGCGTTGTGGCCGAGCGTATCGTTGATCAGCTTGAAGCGGTCGAGATCGAGGTACATCACCGCGACCTTGCGACCGAGCCGCTTCGCATGGCCGATCGCGTGCGCGAGCCGTTCCTCGAACAGCATCCGGTTCGCGAGGTTGGTGAGCACGTCGTGCGTGGCGAGATAGCCCAGCCGTTCCTCCGCCTGGCGCCGCTGCGTGATGTCGGAAAAGATCGCCGCGTAGTGAGAGATCTCGCCTTTGCTGTCGCGAATGCTGGTGATCGTCAGGTATTCGAGAAACAGTTCGCCGGTCTTGCGGCGATTCCAGATTTCGCCTTGCCAGTGGCCATCGGTCGTGAGCGAATGCCACAGCTGCTTGTAGAAATCAGGCGTCTGGCGCCCGGAACTCAGCAAGCCCGGGTTGCGCCCGATCACTTCGTCCTCGCTGTATCCGGTCAGGCGCGTGAACGCCTGGTTGACGCGCTCGATCCGCGCGTGCCGGTCGGTCACCATGATGCCTTCGAGCGCCGATTCGAACACGCGATCCGCCATGCGCAGGTTGAAGCGCGCGAGCCCCAGCGCTTCGTCGCGCTCGCGCAAGGCGCTGCGCAGCTCGTTCGCGTATTCGTGCTCGATGCTCTGCAGCACGTCCGCGAAGCAGAGCAGCCCGGTCAGTCTGCCATCGTCGCCGCGGATGCCGACATGCCGCATGTTGTGTTCGGTCATGAAGCGCTGCGCCGCATACAGGCTTTGCCTGGCGGTCAGCATCTGCAGCGGCCTGCTCGCATGGGCGCCGACCGCGCCTTGGGCACCGCCGTCCGCCAGCAGCCGGACGATGTCGCGTTCGGTCAGGATGCCGTGCTCGCCGTCGTCGTAGCCGACGAGGATCGCATCGAGCCGTTGCGCGCGCATCCGTGCGATGACGTCGTGCAGCCCGGCCTGCTCGGGCACCACGACGGGCGGATGGACGCGGATCGACTCGATCGGCTTCAGGTGCAGGAAAAATTCCGGGCCCTGGTTCACGACGACGTCGGTTTGCGTCAGCACGCCGATCGCGGCGCCGTCCCGCACCACCACGAAGTGCCGCACGCCCGACTGCTTGAACTTCAGCGCGGCTTCACCGAGTGGCGTGTCGGCCTCGAGCGTCAGCACCGGATGGCTCATCACCTCGCTGACCGGCCGATCGAGTTCGTCCGGATTGCCGCCGGCCGACAGGGCATCATGCTCGGTCCAGATCCCGACGACCTGTTCCGCCTTCATCACGACGATCGAGCTGCAACGTTCGGCGAACATGCGTCGCGCGGCCTCCCGCACCGGCGTGTCGGGCGCGCAGGACAGAATCTGGCGCGCGACGAGGCGCGCGATCGGAACATCGTAGCTGTTCGGGTACATTCTCTAACCAAGACGAAAATTTCTCGGCGGCGCGCTTCGATCCGGCCACCTTCGGGCGCGCCCGCGGTGGCCGGCAAGGCATGATGTTGCTTGCCTCGACGGGGGCGCACGCATCGAACTCGACCGCGCGGCATCGACCCGTCGCTCGAGGTGCCGTGGCGGCGAACGCGGCACGTTTGCCCCGGGATCGCGATCGATGCCCGGTTGTCCGGCGAAACCGCACGCCGGCGCACCGCCCTCGCACGGGCTGCCGCCCTGTGTTAACGGCAGATTCGGCGAAGAGTTGAGTGCGAGGACAACATTCGTGCCGTACGTCGGCAAGTCGAGCGGCTGCGGGCTGCCGAGACTGACGGCGTAACCATCGCGCCGCCCGTTGCGACGCTCACTGAGGGCGGCATGCGGGTAGCCCGCGCACCTGATCGTCGTACCACGTGGCGGCGGCGAGCCAGAGCGCGGTCAGGTCGTTCGGGGCGAAGATCGGCATTGCATCGCACGCTGCGCGGATGGCGTCGAAGTCCCCCGATTCCGCTGCCTCGCTGGCGTTCAGGAGCCAACCCAGTTCGCCATGCCGTTCGAGCAGTGCCCGCCTGATATCGGCGTGAATCGGCGTCGTCGTCACGACGTCCTCGATCGTGCTGCCGAACAGCACATGAACCAGTGAGAACACGCCCGCGATGAACGCGGTAGCGGCAAACCGGTCGTCATCGGGCCGCAGCCGGCCCGCGGCCAGTTCCATGAATCGTGCCCGCGCGCCGCATAGCTGGGCCAGCGGATCGGAGCGCAACGCATCCAGACGCTCGTCGGCAAACAGGAGCAACTGGGTCCACCGCGTAATCTGCCGCGTGCCGACCAGCATGATCGCTTCACGCAGCGATGAAACGGGCTGACTGAGCCCCACCGCGCTTGAATTGAGCAGCATCAGAAGTGGGATGACGAGATTCGGAATTCGCTTGAGTTCGGCTTCGAGTGCCACGATCTCGGGTTCGCCGCCCAGGAGCACGAGCAGGCGCAGCAGCGCGTCGCGCGATGGCGTGACGCGTCGCGACGTCAGCACCTGCGGTTTCGCAAAGTAGTAGCCTTGAAACAGTTCGAAGCCCGCTTGCATGGCGGTGTCATGGTCCTCCGGCGTTTCGATTTTCTCGGCGACCGACATCTTCCCGTGCTGCCTGACGGTGCCGATCAGTTCGGCAAGGTGCGCGTGCGGGCATTCGAGAAAATCGATCTTGACGATATCGACGTAAGGCAGAAATTCGAGCAGGCGCGGGGAAACCAGGGAAACATCGTCCAGCGCGAGCCGATAGCCCGCGCGCCGCAGTTCGCTACAGCGCTTGCCGAGCGCCTCGTCGAACGTCACGGTTTCGAGGATTTCGAGGACGAACCGTTCATGCGGCAACAACCAGACGATGTCGGACATCAGCACGGTCCGATCGATGTTCACATAGCCCGTGCGGTCGCCCAGTGCGGCGGTGAGGCCGATATCGCCGATGAGTCTGCCGATGACCTGCGCGGTGGCGGCGGTGTCATCCGTGATTTGGGCGCGATTGGCTGTCCCGGAGCGGAACAATAGTTCGAATGCGATCAACGCTCCGCTTCGGTCCAGAATCGGTTGCCGCCCGAGGTAGACGTATTCCGGTGTGGCGGCTTTGCCGCCCGACTCCGGTTGATCGCCGGCGGGATGGGGCGAAGGTGCGCTCGTATTCAATCTTGAACGTTCCTTTGAGTTGAGGTCTCGCGGATGCCAGGCGGGCATCCGTCGCATCCGGGGAGTGCGTTGCGCCGATGACTGACGTCGTCGCCGGCTTCTTCAACGCCCACGAAGATGCGCGCGGCCCTTCCGGGTCGGCGCCGCCCCTCGCAGTGTGCTCCTTTTGTCAGTTTACTCGCGACACGGGTGGTCGCCTAGGAAGTTGTCCAGTCCTCCGCCGGGGCGGGTTGTCCCACGGGGGCGGGCGGCGGGGCGGGCCGAATCGGGGCTGACTGGGCCTGGCGGTCGCGTGTCGGGGCGGCCGACTTCGGCATCGCGTGCGGCGGTCGGCCTGAACCTCGCGGATCAGCTCCTCGATTTCCTTGGACGCCGCCGACGAGCGCTGGGCCAGCGAGCGTATTTCCGACGCGACCACCGCGAAGCCGCGTCCCTGCTGACCGGCCCGCGCGGCGTCGACGGCCGCATTCAGCGCGAGGATATGGGTCTGGAAGGCCACCCCGTCGATTCACGGCGGCGGTCAGATCGTTACCGGCGATCCGGTTCGCGATCTCGGCGGCGCGGGAAGGCTCACCGCCCAGCGAGCGCAAGATGCCGCGGTCGAGCCGCAGCGCGACAACCGACCAACGCCCCGCTGACCTGCATGCCCCGACGGTTAGTTTTTCGCCACCGCCTCGGTTTCCGTCGTCGGCCCGCCGGCCGCATCGTTTCGGCTCCACCCACCCCCAAGCGACCGATACAACGCCACCGCCGCCAGCGCATGTTCGCGCTTGACCTGGTTGAGCGAATCCGAATCCCGCAGATAGACCTCCTGCGCCGACAGCACGTCCAGAAAGTCCGTCGCGCCGCCCTTATAAAGCTGATTCGCCAGCCCGAGCGCTTTATCGGAAGCCGCCAATGCATTATCGAGTCGCCGCGTCGCCTCATCGGAACTGACGAGATTCGCGCGCGCATCCTCGACTTCCCGCAACGCTTGCAGCATCGTCTGTCGCAACCCGAGTTCCGACTCGCGCATCCGGCTTTCGCTCTGCGAGATATCGGCGGTAATGCGTCCCGCATTGAAGATCGGGCTCGTCGCACTCAGCGCCGCGCTGAACAGGTTATCGGTCAACGTCGGCAACCCGAGATACGAAGCCGCGAGAATCCCGTCCGTCAGGTTCAACGAAAACTTCGGATATCGTTCGGCCTTTGCCACGCCCACTTGCGCGGCACGCCGCTCGACTTGAGCGTAGGCCGTCAGCACATCGGGCCGCCGCAACAATGCTTGCGAAGGCAACGTCCCCGGCGCGCCGATCGGCGGCGCCGGAATCTCCCCGGCCTGCGCCAGCACGAGCCGATCGACCGATTCCGGCGTCCGCCCCGAATACACGGCGATCAGATTCAACTGATGCGAGATCTGCGCCTGCGTCGGCGGAATCCTCGCTTCGAGCGCATCGAGCTGGTTCTGCGCGCGCGTCACGTCGAGTTCGGTCGACAGCCCGAACGCCTGCCGCTTGCGCGTGAGTTCGAGCGCATGCTGCCGGATCTTCGCGTTGTCCTGAAGGATCTTCAATTCCTGCTGCGCCCAGCGCAGATCGACATACGAGGATGCCGCGTCGGCCGCGAGCGCGAGTCGCATCGCATCTTCCGCGTGCTTTTGCCCGACCAGCTCCGCTTGCGCGGCAAGCAGATCGAGCCGTTCGCCGCCGAACACATCGGGCGACCAGCTCAGCGCGAGCCCCGCGCCGGCCTGCCGCACATAGCCGAGCGGCGGCGGCGTGTTCTGCCGTGCGTCGGCCGCATGCGCGGTCGCGTCGAGTTCGGGCAGCAGCACCGCGCGCTTCTGCACGGTCAGCGCCTGCGCCTGCTTCACGCGTTCGGCGGCGGCTTGCAGATCGAGGTTGCCGTCGAGCACGGTGGCGATCAGCCGGTCGAGCACGGGATCGTGGAACTGCGACCACCAGGCGGCGGCGTCGATGTCCGCGCGCGGCACGTCGGTATCCCACGCGGTGGGCGCGAGCGTCTGAACCGATTCGTTCAGCGCCGGATGCTGCGCGGGCTGCACCGCACACCCGGCGGCGAATGCGCTGACGGCCAGCGCGACGAGTAGCTTCTTCATGATGACGATCCCTGGGCCTCAGTGCGCGTCCGGCGGCGGCGCGTTCAACGTGATGGGTTTGGAAAACACGACGGCAAGCAGCGCGACGACGAAGCACAGCGACAGCGCGTAATACGCATCCGCATAGGTGAGCGTCAGCGCTTCGCGATAGATCAGCCGATGCAGGTTCGCGAGCCCGGCCTGCGCGGTATTCAGCGTATTGCCGGCGACCGAACCCCAGTAGGCGGCCTGGCGATCGAGCAGCGACGCGACTTGCGGTTCGCCGGCGCTCACGTGCTCGTTCAGCCGCAGATAATGAAAATTCAGCCGGTCGTTGAGCATCGTCGCGCTCACCGCGATACCGATCGCGCCGCCGAGGTTACGCATCAGGTTGAACAACCCGCTCGCCGATTTCAGCCGCGACTGCGGCAGCGAGCCGAGCGCCATCGTCACGATCGGCGGCACGCTGAATTGCTGGCCGATGCCGCGCAGCGCCTGCGGCAGCAGCAGTTCCCGCCAGCCCCAGTCGTGCGTGATCGGCGTGTACAGGTAGCAGCCGAGGCCGAAGCAGATCAGCCCGAACACGAGCAGCACACGCATGCTGACGTAGCGCGCGGCGAACGCATACGCGCACAGCGCGATCAACTGGAACGCGCCGACCGACAGCAGCGCGATGCCGATCTGCAGCGAGCTGAACGCACGCACCTGCGCGAGAAACAGCGGCGTGAGGAACACGGTCACGAAGATCCCGATGCCGGTCACGAACGACAGCAGGCTGCCGATCCCGAAATTGCGCACGGCAAGTGCGCGCAGATCGACGATCGGGTCTTTGGCGGTCAGCGCATGGACGATGAACAGGAAGCCGCAGATGCCGGAGATCCACGCGCAGATCACGATTGCATCGTCGCCGAACCAGTTCTTGCGCGGGCCTTCTTCCAGCACGTATTCGAGGCAGCCGAGGAAGCCCGACATCAGCACGATGCCGAGATAGTCGCCGCGCTTGATGAGGCTGAGATCGGGCGCGTCGATATGCACGTAGCGCGGCACGAGCGCGGCCACCGCGATACCGGGCACGAGGTTCAGGTAGAACAGCCAGTGCCACGACCATTGGTCGGTGATCCAGCCGCCGATCACGGGCCCGATCGCCGGCGCGAGCGACGCGAGCGCGCCGATGGTCGTCGACGCGATCAGCCGCTGCTTGCCGGGGAACAGCACGAACGCGGTGGTGAACACGGTCGGGATCATCGCGGCGCCGAGCGCGCCCTGCATCCCGCGGAACAGGATCATCGAGTTGATGTCCCACGCGAGCCCGCACAGCATGCTGGTGATCGTGAACCCGACGGCCGATGCGACGAACAGCCAGCGCGTCGACATCACCTTCGACAGCCAGCCCGACATCGGGATCACGATGATCTCGGCGATCAGGTACGCGGTCTGCACCCACGACAGTTCGTCCTGGCTCGCGGACAGCCCGCCGCCGATGTCGCGCAGCGACGATGCGACGATCTGGATGTCGAGCGTCGCCATGAAGAAGCCGACGCACATCAGCGCGAACGCAAACACGCGCTGCCTGGTCGGTTGCGACGCGGGGTCGCCGGAAAACGCGGTGGTCATCGTCGGCTCCCGCTCAGTTCGCGTGGTCGGTATGCACGGTCACGACCGCGGAGAGCCCGGGGCGCAGCACCTGATCGATGCCGGGCTGCGGATCGAGATGCACGCGCACGGGCACGCGCTGGACGATCTTCGTGAAGTTGCCGGTCGCGTTCTCGGGCGGCAGCACGCTGAAGGTCGCGCCGGTCGCGGGGGCGAGGCTGTCGACGCGGCCATGCAGCTTCGTGCTCGACGCATCGAGCGCGACGTCGACGCGGTCGCCCGCGCGCATCTTGCGAAGCTGGTCTTCCTTGAAGTTCGCATCGACCCACAGACCGGACGCCGGCACGACCGTCAGCAGCGGCACGCCGACGTTCGCGAGCATCCCGACACGGCCCGTGCGGTTGCCGACGTAGCCGTCGACCGGCGCGCGGATCGTCGTGTATTCGACATTGAGCGCCGCGACGCGCTGCGCGGCGAGCGCGGTATTCACGCGGGCCCGCGCATCGGCGAGCTGCGCGGCGAGCACGTCGAGCTGCCGCTTCGACGCGAGCAGCGCCGCGTCGCTGCGTTCGACGGCCGCGCCGGCCTTCGAATAATCGGCATCCGCGCGCTCGACGATCTGGTTCGATACGGCGTCCGATTTCACGAGTTCGCGGTAACGCACGCGATCCGATGCGGCGCGCGTCAGTTCGGCGGACGACGCATTCTTGTCCGCCGCGTGCTGGCCGATCACCGCGTATTGCAGTTGCTGCTTCGCTTCGAGCTCGGCCACGGCGGAGCGCGCGCTGTCGACTTCGGCGCTGGCCTGCGCGAGCTTCGCGTCGTAGTCGCGCGCATCGAGCTGCACGAGCACGTCGCCGGCCTTCACGCGCTGGTTGTCGGTGACGAGGATCTTGTCGACGAAGCCGTCGACCTTCGGCGCGAGCACCGTCACGTCGCCGCCGACATACGCGTCGTCGGTGCTTTCCTGAAAGCGCAGCACGAACAGCCAATCGAGCGCCGCGGCCGCGACCACGACGACGACGGCGCCCACCGCGATGCGCATCCACGGCACGCGGCGTTGTTGCGTCGCGGGCCGCTCGGTTGTGGCTGCTTCTCGTGACGAGGCAGCGGCTTGGGTCGTATCCATCGATTCACCTATGTATATGCACTAATCAAAACGATCGACGACGTCGTGTCGATCGGGAAAAGGGTTAGCGTTCCGGCAGGTTGTGCGTGATCCGGAACAATTCGTCTCTGAGGCGGGCCGCCTGCGCCGACCCGAAGCATCGCTCGAACGCTTCCTGGGCGGCGAGCCAGTGCACGTGCGCGTCGGCCACCTTCGTTTCGCCGTGCGCGGTCAGCGCGAACGTCTGACCGCGGCATGGCGGCTCGATCCGCCCCGTCACCAGCGCCGCGCCGACGAGCGGTTTGAGCGCGCGCAGCAGCGCGGTGCGTTCGATCACCAGCACGTTCGACAGCGCCGCCATCGTCAGGCCGGGCCGCTCGCGCAGCAGCGCGAGGATGCTGTACTGCGACGGCGTGACGCCCGCGCGCGACAGGTAACGCTCGTAGAACTGCGAGATTCGCCGGGCGGCTTGCCGGACCGCGAAGCAATCGTCATCGGTGAGCGTGGTCTTGTGCATGTGCACATGTTAGGAGGCGGGGCGGCGCGAAGCGAGGGGCGCGACAGGATCAGATTGGTGTCGGGGCTGTACCAATCGGCGTCGGAAAGGCGCGTTCGCGCCCCGTCACGCCGCCGCCGGAACGATCCAGCCTTCGCGGTCGCAGTACGCGGCCGTGTAGTCGATGAACGCCTTCACCTTCGCGGGCAGCAGCGCGCGGTTCGCGTACGCGAGCTTGATTTCGACGAACGCATCGACGAGATCGGCGTCTTCCAGCAACTGCACGAGCGCGCCCGACGCGAGTTGGGCCTCGACGAGCGTCTTCGGGACGACGCCGATGCCGAAGTCGTGCATCACCATTTCGCGGTTGAAGACAGGGCTGTTCGACGAGATGTCGAAACGGAACGGCACGGTGAGCATGTCGCCGTCGACGCGGAACGACAGCGCCGGCCGGCGCAGCGACGGCGAGATCGGCACGAACGGATGATCGGCGAGGTCGGCCGGCGTCTCGGGGCGCGCATGCGTTCGCAGATACGCAGGCGTCGCGACGATCACGACCGGAATGCGCTCGACCAGCCGTACGACGGTCGATTCGCTCGTCAGCATGTACGGCACGACGATGCCGATGTCGTAGCCTTCGCCGACCAGGTCGACCGGGCGCTCGGTCAGCGTGACGTCGAGGCGCACGTTCGGATGCGCGCGCTTGAAGCCGGCGATCAGCGGCACGAGCCGGTTCAGCGCGGCCGTCGTATGCGCGACGAGGCGCAGCAGGCCTTCGGGCTCGCGCGTGTGCGTCTGGGCTTCCACTTCCAGCGCGTCGAGCTCGTCGAGCACGGCCGCGCACCGCTCGTAGATGCGCTCGGCCGTTTCGGTCAGCGACACCTGGCGCGTCGTCCGGTGCAGCAGCCGGCTGCCGAAACGCGCCTCCAGATCCGCGACCGCGCGCGAGACGACCGGCCGCGCGAGGCCGTGCATGTCGGCGGCGCGCGTGAAGCTGCGCATCTCCACGACCGAGCGGAAGATGCGCAGCTTGTCGATGTAGTCCATGTCCGTCTCCTTGACACGATGGCCGGCCCCAGGCCATGTTACGGCGCAGTGTACATTGACTTTATGCATATGCACATATAGATTCGACGACATGAACGACATCCCGATTTCCGAGGCGTGCAACTGCCTCGCGCTGCGTCAGGCGGCGCGTTTCGTCACGCAACTGTACGAACGCCATTTGGCCCCGGTCGGCGTCACGCCGGCCCAGTTCTCGATCATGGCGAACCTCAAACGCCGGCCTGGCTTGCTGATGAGCGAACTCGCCGATGCGCTCGTGATGGATCGCACGACCCTGCTGCGTGCGCTGAAGCCGTTGCAGCGCGACGATTTCGTCGCGACGGCGGCGTCCGAGCACGATGCGCGCGCGCATGCGCTGCACCTCACGAAGCTCGGCGAGCGCACGTTCGCGCGGGCGTTGGTCGCGTGGCAGGCCGCGCAGGACGAATTCGACACGCAGTTCGGCCGCGATCGCGCGAAGGCGTTGCGCGCGGAGCTGTTCAGCCTGACCGCGGAACGTTAGGCGCGGGGCGGACGGTTCGGTGGGGTGATCAATTGGTGCGGAATTCAAGCCATTGACTGCCGATAAAGCCGGATGTTTATGGGGAATTGGTTTTTATGATGTCCGATTTCGTCTAAAACTGGACAGTTTTTATTTCCAGTTGTAGAGTCCTCTGACGGAATTCACGAGCCGGCGCGGCGCCGGCACGCGTCACGAGGAGCAACCGATGCTGCAGTTGAGTGACCGCGACGACGCCATGTTGCGCGGGGATTTCGGGGACGGCGTCGCGCGTGCGATGCGGATCGTCGCCCGCACCGCGCAAGTAATGTCCGCGCCGCACCTGATCGACATTACGTCCGCCCATATCGACGGCTGTCTGTATCACGGCCAGACGAGCCTCGACTTCGTCGACTATTTCGTCGACACGGGCGCGAAGGTCGCGGTGCCGACCACGTTGAACGTCGGCTCGCTCGACCTGATCCATCCCGAGCTGTACCACGGCGACCGCACGATCCAGCGCGATGCGCAGCGCCTGATGGACGCGCATCTGCAACTCGGCTGCGAATCGAGCTTCACGTGCGCGCCGTATCAACTGAAGCATCGTCCCGCGCTGGGCGAGCAGATCGCGTGGGCCGAATCGAATGCGATCGTGTTCGCGAACTCGGTGCTCGGCGCGCGCACGAGCCGCTACGGCGATTTTCTCGATCTGGCCGCCGCGATCACGGGGCGCGCGCCGTATGCGGGGCTGCACGTCGATGCGAACCGCGCCGCGCGGATCGTGTTCAACGCACCGGATTTCACCGGCCTGCCGTCGCGCGACATCTATTTCGCCGCGCTCGGTTTGGCGATCGGCAAGATCGCGGGCGCGGTCGTGCCGGCGATCGTCGGGCTGCCGGCCGGCACCACCGAGGACGAACTCAAGGCGCTCGGCGCGGCCGCCGCGTCGAGCGGGGCCGTCGCGCTGTTCCATGCGGTCGGCGTGACGCCCGAGGCGCCGACGCTCGACGCCGCGTTGCACGGGCGCGCCGCGCAACGCACGATCGATATCGCGATGGCCGACCTCGACGAGATTCGCCGCTCACTGAATCACGGCGCGGCCGGCGACGCGCTCGTCGCGGTCGCGCTCGGCACGCCGCATTTTTCGCTGGTCGAATTCCGCACGCTCGACACGTTGCTCGACGCGTTCGACGGCAAGCCGGCCTGCGATTTCTACGTGAACACGAGCCGCTTCATTCTGTGGGAGCTGGAGCAAGCCGGCCTCGCGGAGAAATTCGCCGCGCGCGGCGTGCAGATCGTCGTCGATACCTGCACGTACATCACGCCGGTGATGAAGCAACTGTCGGGGCTAGTGATGACCAACTCGGGAAAATGGGCGTCGTATGCGCCCGCGAACATCGGCGTGACGGTCGCGTACGGCAGCATGCGCGAATGCGTGCGCTCCGCGTACGAAGGCAAGGTGCGATTCGATGACTGACGCGACGGGCACATTCTTGACGGGCGACACGCTCGTGCCGGGCAGCGCATGTGCGCGCCCGTTCATCCTCGACAAGCCGCTCAGCTTCTGGGGCGGGTACGACTCGGGCGCGGGCAGGATCGTCGATCGCGGGCATCCGCAGGCCGGCGCGAGCCTCGCCGGCAAGGTGATGGTGATGCCGCACGCGAAGGGCTCGAGTTCGAGCAGCAGCGTGCTCGCGGAAGCGGTGCGCAACGGCACGGGGCCGGTCGGGATCGTGCTGAAGGAGCGCGACCTGATCGTCTCGATCGGCGCGATCGTGGCAGCGGAGCTGTATGCGATCGCGGTGCCGGTGGTGTGCGTGGCCGACGAGGTGTACGGCGCGATCGTCGCCGCCACGGGCGAGGTGCGGATCGAAGCGGGCGAGGGGGATGGTGGTGCGAGGATTTATCTGGGCGCCGATGCTCGTTCGGGCGGACCCGGTTCGACCTGAAGGGGCGGCGCGCACTGGCCGCGAATCAGGCGGTGGCCGCGGCGATGCGATCCGGGGCGAGCAGCCTCGTTCGTCAGCGCTGTAGCCGCACCTGGCCTGGTCAGATGAAGCGCACGTATCGGGTTTCTTCCTGCGTGAGCGACAGCGCTTGAGCTGCCGCGTTCATTTCGCGTTTGCCGCCCGGCTGCGCCAGTCTTCTGATTTCGGGCCACACGATCACGCCGAAGAGGATGCGCAGGATCGCGCTCAGCACGCACAAGCCGATTACACTCGCGCTGATCAGCGCAAACACGTCGAACGTCGATTCCATGCTGAGCGTCACCGCGGATACGATTCCGCTGACGACGGCTGCGCCGATCACGCAAATAAGCATGACGAAGAGGTCGGCCCGGGCGCCGGCGACTTTGGCGGGGCGCAGCAGATAAGCCGAACCGTCGGTCATGTTGCGAATGCCGTAGACGAACTGGCGATCCTGGTCGCCGGCATAGGCGACATTCAATCGATCGCCATCGGCGATGAACAGGCGCGTCGTCCGGTTGGTCCTGAACACGAGGGGGGACGCGAGCGAATCGAGTTTGAGCGTGATTTCCTCGGTACTTTGCGTCGTCGCGCCCAGGTTGTTGCTCCAGACCTTCGTCTCGATCGATTGCTGGCTGATTGCCGTCACGCGGCCGGATACGGTCTGCATGTCGTGGTTCGTCATCGGCTGCTGCGCTCCGCGCTGAAACCGGACGGTTCGCCTAGCCAGCAATCCTGGGCTTCGCGTCGCTGCGGCTGGAAGATCAGGTCGGACAAGCCGCCGATGGCGACCAGGTTGCCCACCAGACCGACGATGGACACGACGGTGGCCAGTGCCGAGGTGAACGCCCAACCCGAATGGAGTGCCGCGGCAGCGGTACCCAGACTCAGCACGACCAGGCACGACGCCCAGGCAAGCAGGGACAGGTTCCGTCGCTTGTGCGCGATCACGTCGTACGGCGCGATGGCAAGGCTGCCGCTCCTGATCCACGCGATCCGGCGACGGCCGCGATGCTCGAATGTGCAAGCGCGCACCGACATGCCGGGTCTCAGTTTCTCGATCTGCTTGAATGCTTCTTCATCGACGTCGTTGGCCGTGACGAAGTAGCAGACGTTCTGCATCGTCAAACGGTATGGCGGGTTCTTCCTGACATCGGCCTTGACTCGGATGAGGTTGGTATCGACGCGGTCGATCGTGGCCTCGATCAGGGTGGTGCGATTGGGCATGGGTCGGAGAGGGCGCGGGTCCGCGCGACGTCGTTTTGATGTGGCGCCCATCATACGCCAACGCTTTCGGCCCACCGTCCGGCATTGCCGGGCGACGGGTGGCCCGGCGCGTGGCAATGAAATCCGCGCGTAGCGGCAGCCGTACGCTGCCGCCGGCGGTTCGGCGTTATTCGCGTACCAGTGCCCGGGTCACCGCTGACGCGATCACTCAGCCGCCGCGTCCCGAAACGCGCTCGGCGTCTGCCCCGCCCAGCGCCGGAACGCGCGTGTGAAATTCGCCGGGTCGGTGAATTGCAGCCGCTCGGCGATCGTCTTCAGATCGAGATCCGACGCGGCGAGCAACTGTTTTGCGTCGCGAAACCGCGCTTCGTCGAGCAATTGCCGATAGCTCGACCCGGCTTCCTCCAGCCGGCGCCGTAGCGTGCGCGTCGATACGAGCAGCGCGTCGGCGAGCATGTCCGGCCCCGGATAATCGCCGGCTGCGCGCGCCAGTTCCGCCCGCACGCGCTCGACCAGATCGCCTTCCTCCTGCCGCACCTGCGCATATTCGCGCTCGACCTGCACGAGCGCTTGCCGGTGCGCGACTTCGTCGGCGAACGGCAGCGGCCAGTCGAGCACGTCGCGCGCGATCCACAGCGCATTGGCCGCGCAGCCGAATGCCACCGGCGGCAACGTATCGCGATAGCGCGCGAAATACGCGGGCTCCGGCCACGCGAATTGCAGCCTGATCGGCGGCGACGCGCGGCCGGACCATTGCGAGATGTTCTGCGCGAGCCCCGTCAGCACGAATTCGAACATCACGTGATGCTGCAGCACGGGGTTCGCCTGCACGCCGTGCAGTTCGAGCGTCGCGCCGCGCTCGTCTTCCGCATAGGTCAGCCGGTACTGGCGATTGCGCATCCGGAAGTAGCGCTGCGTGACCGACAGCGCGTCGCGGATGTCCCGCGCGGTCAGCGTCGCATAGCCGAGAAAGCCGTGCACGGTCGGTTTCAGCAGCAGCCCGAACGCGAGCCCGATGCCCGGATCGCCGCCGATTTCGATCGCGTTGAGCACGAGCCGCCCCCATTGCGACGGCGCGACGCGCGCGTCCGGCTCGGCCAGCACCGCGTCGCGCAGGCCCGTGCCGGCGCGCACGGCGGCCAGGTCGACGCCGCGCGCGGCCAACGCCTGCAGCAGCAGGCGCGGATAGGCGACCGGAATCGTCGGCCGGCGCAGCCCGAGGCGATCCTTGCGAGACGGGGAAGTCATGTCGATTTGGCCGGAAATGACAAGCATTATGGCTGTTTGCCCCCTCACGTTCAAGGCGACGCACGCCTACGATGGCAGGCATCGCTTATTGGCCGAATCATCATGACGACACCCTTTCCCCACCTGCTCGCACCGCTCGATCTCGGCTTCACGACGCTGAAGAATCGCGTGCTGATGGGCTCGATGCACACCGGCCTCGAGGACAGCCGCAAGACGCTGCCGCGCCTCGCCGACTATTTCGCCGAGCGCGCGCGCGGCGGGGTCGGCCTGATCGTGACCGGCGGCTTCGCGCCGAACGTGGCCGGCTGGACCAAGCCGTTCGGCGGCACGCTGATGACGTCGGCCGCCGCGCGCCGACATCGCGAGATCACCGGCGCCGTGCATGCGGAGGACGGCAAGATCGCGCTGCAGATCCTGCATACGGGCCGCTACGGCTATCACCCGTTCGCGGTCGCGCCGTCGAAGATCAAGTCGCCGATCTCGCCGTTCGCGCCGCACGAACTGAGCGCGCGCGGCGTCGAGCGGCAGATCCGCGTGTTCGTGCGCTGCGCGAAGCTGGCGCGCGAGGCCGGTTACGACGGCGTCGAGATCATGGGCTCCGAGGGCTACCTGATCAACCAGTTCATCTCGATGCACACGAACAAGCGCACCGACCAGTGGGGCGGGTCGTACGAGAACCGCATCCGCTTGCCGATCGAGATCATCGAGCGCACGCGCGAAGCGGTCGGCCGCGACTTCATCCTGATCTATCGGCTGTCGATGCTCGACCTGATTCCGGACGGCAGCGACTGGCGCGAAACCGTGCAGCTCGCGAAGGCGGTCGAGCGCGCGGGCGCCACCATCATCAACACGGGGATCGGCTGGCATGAGGCGCGCGTGCCGACGATCGCGACGTCGGTGCCGCGCGGCGCGTTCGCATGGGTGACGAAGAAGATGAAGGGCGAGGTCGGCATCCCGCTCGTGACGACCAACCGGATCAACCGGCCCGAAGTGGCCGAGCAGATTCTCGCGGACGGCTGCGCGGACATGGTGTCGATGGCGCGCCCGCTGCTCGCGGATGCCGAGTTCGTCGTCAAGGCCGCGCAGGGTCGCGCCGACGAGATCAATACCTGCATCGGCTGCAACCAGGCGTGCCTCGACCACGCGTTCAAGAACAAGATCGCATCGTGCCTGCTGAATCCGCGCGCGTGCCACGAGACGGAGCTGAAATACACGCCCGCGGCGCAGCCGAAGCGGATCGCGGTGGTCGGTGCGGGGCCGGCCGGGCTCGCGTGTTCGACCGTGCTCGCGCAGCGGGGCCATCAGGTCGACCTGTTCGACGGCGCGGCCGAGATCGGCGGCCAGTTCAATATGGCGAAGCGGATTCCGGGCAAGGAGGAGTTTCATGAAGCGCTGCGCTACTTCGGCCGGCAGGTCGAGTTGACCGGCGTGAAGCTGCACCTGAACCGCCGCGTCGACGCGAGCGACCTGATCGCGGGCGGCTACGACGAGATCGTGCTCGCCACGGGCGTCGCGCCGCGCGACCCGAAGATTCCGGGGCAGGACGGGTCGAACGTGCTCGCCTATATCGACGTGCTCGCGGGCAAACAGCCGGTCGGCCGACGGGTCGCGGTGGTGGGCGCGGGCGGGATCGGCTTCGATGTCGCCGAATATCTGGTTCAGGACGGCGAATCGCCGGCACTCGATCTGGACGAATGGAAGGCCGAGTGGGGCGTGACCGACCCGGCCGAGACGCGCGGCGGCGTGACGCGTGCGCAGGTATCGGCGCCGGCGCGGGAAGTGACGCTGCTGCAGCGCAAGGCCGCGCCGCTCGGCAAGGGGCTCGGCAAGACGACCGGCTGGATTCACCGCGCGACGCTGAAGATGAAGCAGGTGAAGATGATCGGCGGCGTGAACTACGAACGGATCGACGCGCGCGGGCTGCATGTGTCGTACGGCGAACAGCGCGCCGATCATGAACTGATCGAAGCCGACACGATCGTGCTTTGCACCGGGCAGGAGCCGCAGCGCGCGTTGCTCGCGCCGTTGCAGGCGGCCGGGCGCTCGGTGCACCTGATCGGCGGCGCGGAACTGGCCGCCGAACTCGACGCGAAGCGCGCGATCGATCAGGGCGCGCGGCTCGCGGCGCGGTTGTAACGGGCGGGCGCTGCGAAGGTCGTTCGGCCGGTCGTCGCGTGGCGATGATCGGCCTGCACGACGGTTCGCGGCTTGTTGCGCCGTTTCACGCGCGCAGAACCATAACCAACGACCGCGCCGCCCGCGCCACCACGCAACGTGGCGGCGCGAGCCCGCCAGCCCGAAACCGCGATCGACCGGCGCGGCTCAGGCCGCTTCGGCCCGCTCTTCCTGCTCCGCTTCGAGCATCGCCTTGACGATCAGGTAGACGGCCGGCAGGTCGTCGTCGTCGCGGTGCCAGTCGACCGGCTCTTCGACGTCCGCGGCGACCAGCCGGCTGTCGCGCAGCCGGATGAACGCGTCGACGACGGTCGGATCGTTGCGGTTCAGGAAACCGGGATTCGAGAACGCCAGTTCTTCGACGTTCAGCAGCGCCTGCCAGCTCATCGTGCGGACGGCCGCCGGATGCGTGCGGCGGCGCAGGCCGAGCGCCCGTTGCGCGGGGCCGCCGACGACACGCTGCAGATCGACGACGGCCCGCTGCGCGGCACGCTCGAAGTGGACGGGGTTGAAGCCGGGTTGCTCGGGATCGAATGCGGAAGCCTGGAACATGGTCGCCTCACAAAAGTCCGTTCGTCTATGGATGACGGAATTCGGGTCAAATGGTGCAAAAGCACTGTAAATATATACAGTGTTCGGCGCGGTTTCAAGCCCCGAATGCAGGATTTCGTCCGTAGGCGCTCGACGCGGGCGAATCGCCTCGATCGGGCGGACGACTTACACCGCCGCCGCGATCGTCTCGCGCAGCCATCGATGCGCCGGATCGCGATGCACGCGCTCGTGCCACAGCATCGACATTTCATAGCCGGGCACCTCGACCGGCGCGTCCACCACGCGCAGCGCGGGCACGTCGCGCACCAGCCGCTCGGGCAGCATCGCGACGAGATCGGTGCTCGCGACGGCCGACATCACGAACAGGAAGTGCGGCACCGACAGCACGACGCGCCGCGTGGCTCCCCTCTTCGCGAGTACTTCGTCCGTCACGCCGAAGAAGCCGCCGCCGTCGGGCGACACGATCACGTGCTCGAGCGCGCCGAATTGCGCAAGCGTCGGGCGCCGCTTCAGCTTCGGATGACCGGCGCGGCCGATCAGCACGTAACGCTCGACGAACAGCGGCAGGCGCCGCATGCCGGGCGGCGCGCCGTCGGTCGTATGGAAAGCGAGGTCGATGCCGTTTCGTTCGGCTTCCTGCTCGATGCGCGGCGGCACGAGTTCGACGACAGCCAGCCGCGTGCCGGGCGCGGTCGAACGCAGCATGCGCAGCGCGGGCAGCACGATCGTCGATTCGCCGTAGTCGGTCGCGGCCACGCGCCACGTGTGCGTTGCGGTCGCGGGATCGAACGGCGTGGCCGGCATCACCGCGCGTTCGACGGCTTCGAGCGCCTCGCGCAACGGCTCGCGCAGCGCTTCCGCGCGCGCGGTCGGCCGCATCCCGCGCGGCCCCGGCAGCAGCAGCGGATCGCCGAACACGTCGCGCAGCTTCTGCAACTGCACGCTGACCGACGGCTGCGACATGTTCAGCTTCTCGGCCGCGCGCGTGACGTTGTGCTCCGCGAGCAGCACGTCCAGCGTGACGAGCAGGTTCAGATCGAGCCTTCTGAGATTATTCATGGCTATAGCTGGAATATCAGGAATTCATTTCAAATATACCTTCGAGGGCGGCATCCTGCAGTCATTCAATCCACGGAGTGACGACCATGAATGTACTGATTGTGTATGCCCATCCGGAACCGCGTTCGCTGAACGGCGCGCTACGCGATTTCGCGGTCGCGCATCTCGAAGCGGCCGGCCACGCGGTGCAGGTCAGCGACCTGTATGCGATGAACTGGAAGGCGGCGTTCGATGCGAACGACGTGATCGATCATGCGCCCGACGCGCGCTTCGATCCCGTGCTCGATTCGAAACGTGCGTTCGCGGAAGGTACGCAGAGCGAAGACATCGCGCGCGAGCAGGACAAGCTGAAGTGGGCCGACGCGGTGATCCTGCAGTTTCCGCTGTGGTGGTTCTCGATGCCCGCGATCATGAAAGGCTGGTTCGAGCGCGTGTATGCATACGGCTTTGCGTACGGCGTCGGCGAGCATTCCGATACGCACTGGGGCGACCGCTACGGCGAAGGGTCGCTGGCCGGCAAGCGGGCGATGATCGTCGTCACGACGGGCGGGTGGGAGCCGCACTACAGCCCGCGCGGCATCAACGGGCCGATCGACGACTTGCTGTTCCCGATCCAGCACGGGGTGCTGTATTACCCGGGGTTCGACGTGCTGCCGCCGTTCGTGATCTACCGGACGGGCAAGATGAATGCCGCGCGCTTCGACGAAACGCGTTCGGCGCTCGGCCAGCGTCTGGACGATTTGTGGACCACGTCGCCGATTCCGTTTCGCCGGCAGAACGCGGGCGATTACGAGATTCCGGCGCTGACGTTGAAGGACGAGATCGCGCCGGGGAAGGTAGGGTTTGCCGCGCACCTGGCTGCCTGACGATGGCTGCACACCGTGATGCGGGGTGACGCGGACACCCGCCGCCAACGCAAAATGCAAAAAACCCGGGCGGCCTGCGTGACATCGCCGGCCGCCCGGGTCGTGCATCTCGTGGCATCGCGCGGCCGTGGGTCACGGCCACGATGCATCGTTGCTTACCGATCGTCTTCCCGCACCGAAGACGGATGCCGGCACAGCGCCCGCACTTCCATCTCCATATACGGAAACAGCGGCAACTGGCTCAGCACGTCATGCAGCTGCTGCACGCTGTCGACGTCGAAGATGCTGACGTTCGCATACTGCCCGGCGATTCGCCACAGATGGCGCCAGACGCCTTCGTTCATCAGCCGCTGGCACATCGCCTTTTCTTCCGCCTTCAGCGTGGCCGCCTTGACCGGATCCATGTCCGCCGGCAGGCGAACGGTCATTTCCACATGAAACAGCATCCTGCACTCCTTGCGTGGTCGATTCGTCGAAGGGAAAGCGTGTTCACGCCTGCGCGCGGGCCCGCTCGACCTCGCTGCCCGGCACGTCCTGCTTTTCCTTGAGCAGCGAGAAGTCGAAGTCGATCAGCGCGAACTGCCCGTCGACGCCGTACGGCTTGCCTTCCGCGCCCTCCGCCTGCTTGACCGGCGGGATCAGCCCGTCGCGCGTCGCGAACGCGAAGTCGTCCCACAGATGCGGATCGCCATCGATGTTGATCTGCGTCGTCAGCTTACGATAACCGTCCGCCGAAACGAAGAAGTGGATGTGTGCCGGACGATGGCCGTGGCGGCCGAGCTGGTCGAGCAGTTGCTCGGTCTTGCTGCCCGGCGGCACGCTGTAGCCGACCGGCAGCACGCTGCGGAAGCTGTAGCGGCCTTCGGCATCGGTACGGATCGAGCGGCGCAGGTTGAACGCGGGCTGCGACGCGTCGAAGTACGAGTAATTGCCCAGATGGTTCGCATGCCACACCTCGACCAGCGCGTTCGCGAGCGGCGCGCCGTCCTGGCCGAGTACCCGGCCGCGCATGATCAGCGTCTGGCCCGGATCGGTGCCGTCGTCGAGGCGCGCGTGGCCGACCGATTCCGGCGCGCCGGCGACATACAGCGGGCCTTCGATCGTGCGCGGCGTGCCGCCCTGGATGCCGGCCTTGGCCTCGGCTTCGTCCATCCGCACGTCGAGGAAGCGCTCGAGGCCGAGGCCCGCGGCGATCAGCCCGAATTCGCGGCCGGCTTCGTTCAGGTAGTTCAGCGCGGTCCAGAACTCGCTCGGCTGCACGTCGAAGTCCTCGATCGTGTAGCAGATATCTTTCACGATCCGGTTGACGATCGCGCGCACGCGCGGGTTGCCGGGCTTCTCGGCGGCGTCGTCGAAGGTTTTCAGCAGGGCGTCGATGGCTTGCTTGTTCATCTGTGTCTCCGGTGTCGGTTGTCGTGTGGGGATCAGCGGGCGCCGCGTCGCATCCGTTCGATGCGGGCCCAGTCGAAGGTGATGCCGAGGCCGGGCGTCGCCGGCAGATGCAGCTTGAAATCCTGATAGCGCAGCGGCTCGACGAGGATCTCCTCGGTGAGCAGCAGCGGGCCGAACAGTTCGGTGCCCCATTTCAGCGAGTCGAACGTGCTGAACAGTTGCGCGGACGCCATCGTGCCGGCCGCGCCTTCGAGCATCGTGCCGCCGTACAGTTCGATGCCGGCCGCCGCCGCGATCGACGCGACGCTCGCCGCGCCCTGCAGGCCGCCCGATTGCGCGATCTTCACCGCGAACACGTCGGCTGCGCGATCCTGCGCGAGCGCGAACGCATCGACGGGGCCGTGCAGCGCCTCGTCGGCCATGATCGGCACCTGCGCGAGCTGCGTCAGGCGTTTGAGCCCCGCGCGGTTGGTCGCGGCGATCGGCTGCTCGACGAGGCTCACGCCGGCGTCGGCGAGCCGCGCGCCGGCCCAGATCGCATCGGTTTCGCTCCACGCCTGGTTCACGTCGACCCGCACGTCGCCGCGCTCGCCGAGCGCGTGCTTGATCGCGACCACGTGGGCCACGTCGTCGGCGACCGCGTTCGAGCCGATCTTCAGCTTGAACGCGCGATGGCGGCGCGCGTCGAGCATCGCTTCGGCTTCCGCGATGTCGCGCTGCGTATCGCCGCTCGCGAGCGTCCACGCGACGTCGACCGCATCGGTCCGGCGCCCGCCGAACAACTCGGACAGCGGCACGCCCAGACGCCGCGCCTGCGCGTCGAACAGCGCGGTCTCGATCGCGCACTTCGCGAAGCGGTTGCCCTGGAACAGCTTGCGCGCCCGCGCCATCGCGGCGCCCGGACGCGTCGCGTCCATCCCCTGCAGCAGCGGCGCGAAGTAGGTGTCGATGTTGACCTTGATGCTCTCGGGGCTCTCCTCGCCATAGGCGAGACCGCCGATGGTCGTCGCCTCGCCGACGCCTTCGATACCGTCCGTGCATCGAATGCGGATCAGCACGAGCGTCTGGCAATTCATCGTGGCGACCGACAATTTGTGGGGCCTGATCGTCGGCACGTCGACCAGCAACGTCTCGATGCGTTCGATGGTGGCGGTAGTTGCTATCATGCGATTCCTCCTGTTGGTGAACATGGTAGGAATTCCCGCCCGCCGTCGTCCAACACTCTTTCCGACTACTTCCATACCTTCGAGGCATGAAATGGAATTGCGCCAGCTCCGTTACTTCATCGCCGTCGCCGAGGAAATGAACATCACGCGGGCCGCGGAGCGGCTGCACATGACGCAGCCGCCGCTCAGCCGTCAGCTCCAGGCGATCGAGGAAGAGATCGGGTTGCCGCTGTTCGAGCGCGGCGCGCGGCCGCTGAAACTGACCGATGCCGGGCGCGTGTTCTATACGCAGGCCAAACGTCTGGTCGACCAGGCCGACGAACTGGGGCCGCTGACGCGCCGGCTCGCGCAATCGTCGGAGCGGATCGTGATCGGCTTCGTGCCGTCGGCGCTGTACGGCGCGCTGCCGGACGTGATCCGCGCGTTTCGCGAGGCGCAGCCGGACGTCGAGCTGTCGCTGATCGAAATGTTCACGCTGGAGCAGCTCGGCGCGCTGAAGGGCGGGCGGATCGACGTGGGATTCGGCCGCTTGCGCTTCGACGACGACCAACTGGTGCGCGAGGCGCTGATCGAGGAAAAGCTGATCGCGGCACTGCCGGTCGGGCATCGGCTCGCCGATCCGGCGCGGCCGCTGACGCTCGCGGATCTCGCGAACGAGACGATGATCGTCTACCCGAGCACGCCGCGGCCGAGCTTCGCCGATCAGCAATTGTCGGCGCTGCGCGACGGCGCGGTCGTGCCGGCGGCCGTGCACGAGGTGCGCGAGTTGCAGACGGCGCTCGGGCTCGTCGCCGCGCAAGTGGGCGTGTCGCTGGTGCCGGAGAGCGTGGAGGGCGTGCGCGTGAAGGGTGTTATCTATCGGCGGCTGCCGGAGCCGGGCGCGACGTCGCCGATCATCATGAGCCGCCGGCTGCACGGCGAAAGCGCGGCGACGGCCGCGTTCTGCGCGATCGCGCGGGAGATGATCGTGCCGTCGGCGTGATGGCCGCCCGATGACCCGAAAACGCTCGCCGCGTGTGCCGATTATTGCCGCACGTGGTTTTTTCTCTCCCGCCGGCGCCGGATAAACCGGCAATGTTGCGCTCCGTAAACAGGGTTGGAAGTGGGGATTCCCCTTCCGCATCAACCTGCAACATTCGAGGAGAGCAGCGTGAGCCGATTTGGGAAAAGCATAAAGTTCAGGATCTTTTTCGCGCTTGCCGCGTGTGTCGCGCTCATGGTCGCCATCGGCGTGTTCGGCCTGTTCGGCCTGTCGAGGCTGAATTCGAACGTCCATGACGCTTATACGGGCAACACTTTGCCGATCAGCGAATTGTCGGAAATTCGCGCCGCGACCTTCGAGACGCAGCTTCGGCTGCGTGGGGCGCTGTCCGAGCGCGATCCCGCGCGGGTGCGCAGCGGGATCGACGAGACGCGTGCCGAGCAACGCCGTCTCGACACGATATGGAACCGCTACTACGGTGAATCGATCACGAGCGACAAGGAGCGTCGCATCGCGGACCGGATCCGCGACGTGCTGCCCCGGTTCCGCGCGGGCGTGGGCGAAGCGCTCGCGGCGGTGGGCGGCGGCGACCGCGACACGGCCGCCGCGGCGATCGACCGTCTGGCGCCCGCCGCCGGCGCGCTCAAGCAGGCGCTCGACGACGACATCGCGCTGAACATCGATCAGGCGAAGTCGTTCGTCGACGACAGTGCGTCGACCTTCGTCATGATCGTGTGGATCGCGATCGGCCTGATCGGCGTCGGTGTGCTGGTCGCGGCGTGGGTGTCCGCGCATCTGATGCGGCACATCTCGACGCCGCTCGGGCGGGCCGTGAGCGTGGCCGACGAAATCGCCGGCGGGTCGCTGGACAACCGGATCGACGTCGATTCGCACGATGAATTCGGCCGGTTGCTCGGTGCGCTGGCGACGATGGATCGGCAGCTCGGCGCGACGGTGCGCGGCATCAAGCGCAGCGCGGAAGCGGTGGCGGTCGCGTCGCGCCAGATCGCGAGCGGCAATGCCGATCTGTCGGCCCGCACGGAACAGCAGGCCGCGTCGCTCGAGGAAACCGCGTCGAGCATGACGCAACTGACCGAGACCGTGAAACAGAACGCCGACAACGCGCAGCAGGCCAATACGCTGGCGACTCGCGCGACCGGCATGGCCGATGCCGGCAACGATGCCGTGCAGGGCATGGTCGCGACGATCGGGCAGATCAGCAGCAGTTCCAGCCAGGTTTCCGACATCACGGGCGTCATCGAGGGCATCGCGTTCCAGACCAACATCCTTGCGCTCAACGCCGCGGTGGAGGCCGCGCGCGCCGGCGAGCAGGGGCGCGGCTTCGCGGTGGTCGCGAGCGAGGTGCGCAGCCTCGCGCAGCGCTCGGCCGCTGCCGCGAAGGAGATCAAGGAACTGATCGGCGCGTCGGTGTCGATGATCCGGGACAGCGCGCAGCAGGCCACGGGCGTTGGCGCGACGATGGGGGAGGTGAAGCTCGCGATCAAGCAGGTGTCCGATATCGTCGCCGAAATCGCGGCTGCGTCGCGCGAGCAGAGCCAGGGGATCGGGCAGGTCAATCTGGCGATCGAACAGATGGACACGGTGACGCAGCAGAACGCGGCGCTCGTCGAGCAGGCGGCCGCGGCCGCGCATTCGCTCGAGGAGCAGGCCGGCCGTCTGCAGGCGGCGATGGCCACGTTCAAGCTCGCGCCGAACGCCGTCGATGTGCCGGTCGTGGCGTCGTCGGCGCCTGCACCCGCGCTCGCCCGCGCGCCGACGAAGCTGGCGGCGGCGCTGGCAGCGGCGGGGCCGAGCGAGCCGGTCACGGGCGGATCCGTCGACTGGCAGGCGTTTTGATCGGGATAACGGTCCGCAGGCTGCTGCGACGGGAGTATCGGCCCATGAAAGGCTCGACGCGTTCTGCTCACGTGGTACTCACGCTCGATGCGCTCGTCGACGCATGCGTGCGTTTCGATCCATCGGACGGGGATCAGAGGCTGATCGTCCGAACGCTGGTGATGCCGATGCTCGCGCGGCGGTTGAAGTGGCTGGGGCTGTTGCTGCGCGCGAGCCCGCGCAGCGAGGCCACGCGCACGATGCTCGAACGGATCGAAGGGGCGCTCGCGTGCGCGGCCGCACGGCTCGACGCGGCGCGCCGGCCGTGCGCGGATACGGCGCCGAATCCCGTGCCGCGGCGCGGGCCGCCGGCATAGAGCCCGCAGTCGTCGCGCGAGCGAGGGCCGACCGTCGATCGGGGCGCGCCGCCGCACGAACGGAAGGCGAGTGGTGGGGGTGGCGATTGGCAGGACGACGCGCGAAATGCACCGTGCGGCGCGGCGCATGCGCGGACGGCTTCAGCGCTTCGCGTCGAGCGTTTCCGACGGCGATTCGCCGAATTTTTCCCGATACGCGATCGCGAATCGCCCGAGATGGGTAAACCCGCAGTCGAGCGCGATATCGGCGATCCGCCGGTCGGATGCCGCGCCGCGCAGCAATTCGCGCGCATGCGCGAGGCGCGTCGCACGCAGGTATTGCATCGGGCTCACGCCGCGGAATTGCAGAAACGCGTCGCGCAGCGTCCGTTCGGGCACGTTGGCGGCCTGGACGATATCGGCAAGCTGCAGCGGCTGCGCGTAGTGCGCATCGACGAATTCCTGTGCGCGCCGCACGAAGCCCGGCGCCGGGTCGCGGTGCGACGCCTGCAGCGCGGACGGCGGGTGGCCTTCGATCAGCAGGTCGATCAGCAGATGCTCGAGCTGCGACGCGACGCGCGGGTTCGCGTTCGCGCGTTCGAGCAGCTCGGGTGACCGCGCGACGAGCATCAGCTGCTGGCGCCACGCGGCGAGCGCGGCGTCGCTCACGTGCAGCACGGGGTCGAGCGTCGCGCGCGGGTCGCCGGTCAGCGCGCCGACGGTCGCCGCGTCGATGCGCAGCACGAACTGCTCGCAATCGGCCGACAGCACCGCGTCGAAGCGCTCGCCGGGCGCGCACAGCACGCCCGTCTGCCCGTCGACGCCGAGCTGCCGCCCCATCGCGCGCACTTCGGCCTGGCCGGACAGGCAGAACATCAGCAGGTAATAGCCGTCGACGGCGTCGACCTGCACGCGCATCGCGTCGCCGAACGCGATCGTCCCGATCCCGAGCCCGCCCAGCCGGACGAAATCCATGTGCGACGCGCCTTGCACGCGGCCGCTCGGCAGCAGCGCGTGCGGCTGCATCACGCGCGAGATCCGCTCGCGCGTCTCGTCGAGATCGCGGGATTCGAACAGCCGGTGCGCGCGCAGCGCGAGCGGCTCGAACGACGTTGGGGACATGGGCCTGTGCCTGGGTATGGACGACGCGCGCTTCGATCCGACGAATGGGTCGCGATCGTGCGCCGGGTCGCGTGTGCCGCCATGCTAGCGCAGAAATCCGCCGAAAGTGGATATTGCGCCGCCGCAATCGCACTTTCCGGATAGACGCCGAATATTAGCTTTTCAAAAATCGGCTCCATGCATTCAACGCAACGGATCGACAAGGAGTCCGACATGGAGCAGACAGAATCGCCCGTCGTTTTCGCCGCCCGCGGCGACGCATCCGACGTGACCTTCCCGCACGACGACGGCTCGCGCGTGCCGTACAAGGTGTTCAGTTCGCGGGCCGTCTACGATCGCGAGCAGGAGCGCATCTTCCGCGGGCCGACGTGGAATTTCGTCGCGCTCGAAGCCGAAATCCCGAACGCCGGCGACTTCAAGAGCACGTTCGTCGGCGACACGCCGGTGGTCGTCACGCGCACCGAGGACGGCGCGCTGTCCGCTTGGGTGAACCGCTGCGCGCACCGCGGCGCGCAGGTGTGCCGCAAGTCGCGCGGCAACGCGAGCTCGCACACGTGCGTGTATCACCAGTGGAGCTTCGACAACCAGGGCAACCTGCTCGGCGTGCCGTTCCGGCGCGGCCAGAAGGGGATGACCGGGATGCCGGCCGATTTCGATCCGAAGCAGCACGGGCTGCGCAAGCTGCGCGTGGATAGCTATCGCGGGCTCGTGTTCGCGACCTTCAGCGATGAAGTCGCGCCGCTGCCCGAGTATCTCGGCGAGCAGATGCGCCCGTGGATCGACCGGATCTTCCACAAGCCGATCGAGTATCTCGGCTGCACGCGCCAGTATTCGAAGTCGAACTGGAAGCTGTACATGGAGAACGTGAAGGACCCATATCACGCGAGCATGCTGCACCTGTTCCATACGACCTTCAACATCTTCCGCGTCGGGATGAAGGCGCGCTCGATTCCGGATGCGAACCACGGGCTGCACAGCATCATCACGGTGACGAAGACCGGCGACGACACGTCGGCCGCGTACAAGCAGCAGAACATTCGCTCGTTCGACGAGGGTTTTCATCTGGAAGACGAATCGATCCTCGATCTCGTATCGGAATACGACGAGGACTGCACGAACCATATCCAGCCGATCTTCCCGCAGCTCGTGATCCAGCAGATCCACAACACGCTGGTCGCGCGGCAGATTTTGCCGAAGGGGCCGGACAACTTCGAGCTGATCTTCCACTTCTTCGGTTACGCGGACGACACGCCCGAGCTGCGCGCGCTGCGCATCAAGCAGGCGAACCTGGTCGGGCCGGCCGGCTACATCTCGATGGAGGACAC
>NZ_JBYQCG010000239.1:30319-37574 GCF_057837105.1 Burkholderia sp. APQ4-4ca
TCGCTCGTTCGACGAGGGTTTTCATCTGGAAGACGAATCGATCCTCGATCTCGTATCGGAATACGACGAGGACTGCACGAACCATATCCAGCCGATCTTCCCGCAGCTCGTGATCCAGCAGATCCACAACACGCTGGTCGCGCGGCAGATTTTGCCGAAGGGGCCGGACAACTTCGAGCTGATCTTCCACTTCTTCGGTTACGCGGACGACACGCCCGAGCTGCGCGCGCTGCGCATCAAGCAGGCGAACCTGGTCGGGCCGGCCGGCTACATCTCGATGGAGGACACCGAAGCGACCGAGCTCGTGCAGCGCGGCACGGTGCGCGATGCGGATGCGACGTCGGTGATCGAGATGTCGCGCGGCAATCCGGATCAACAGGACACGGTGATCACCGAGAGCCTGATCCGCAAGTTCTGGGTCGGCTACCAGGAACTGATGGGCTATTGAGGCGGGAGCAAAAAATGACGGAAGACATGAAGACGTGGTTCGAGATTTACATGCTCCAGAACCGCTACATCGGGCACCTCGACAACGACCGGCTCGAACACTGGCCGGAGATGTTCACCGAGGATTGCACGTACGAAATCGTGCCGAAGGAGAACGCCGATCTCGGGCTGCCGGTCGGGATCGTCCACTGCACGAACCAGCGGATGCTGCGCGACCGCGTGGTGTCGCTGCGGCACGCGAACATCTACGAGGAGCACACTTACCGGCACATGACGTCGGGCCTGACGATCGTCGCCGAACGCGACGGCGAGTTCGATACCGAGAGCAACTACGTGGTCGTGCAGACGCGCAGCAACGGCGAATCGAACGTGTACCAGGCCGGCAAGTACTACGACACGGTCGTGCGCACGCCCGACGGCTGGCGCTACAAAACCAAGCGCGTGATCTACGACACGTCGCGCGTGCAGACGCTGCTCGCGACGCCGATCTGACCGCTCCGACCGATCTGACGAAGCAAGGAATCGACATGACTGAAGCAACGCTGGCCGAGTGGCATCCGCTCGGCGCTTTCGACGAATTCTCCGAAGACGAACCGGCGGCGCGCGTCGCCGGCCAGAAGCCGATCGCCGTGTTCCGGATCGGCGACGAACTGTTCGCGATGCACGACCTGTGTTCGCATGGTCATGCGCGCTTGTCCGAAGGCTATGTGGAGGACGGCTGCGTCGAATGCCCGCTGCACCAGGGGCTGATCGACATTCGCACCGGCGCGCCGAAATGCGCGCCGATCACCGAGCCGGTGCGGGTCTATCCGATCCGGATCGTCGACGGGCAGGTGGAAGTCAATGTCGGCTGACCCGTTCGTGATCGTCGGCGCCGGCCACGCGGCGCGGCGCACGGCCGAGGCGCTGCGCGAGCGCGACGCCGTTGCGCGCATCGTGATGATCGGCGCGGAGCGCGAGTTGCCGTACGACCGGCCGGCGCTGTCGAAGGACGCGCTGTTGAGCGATGGCGGCGAGCAGCGCGCGTTCATTCGCGATGCCGCATGGTACGACGCGCAGCGCGTCGAATTGCGGCTCGGCACGCGCGTCGATGCGATCGAGCGCGACGCACGGCGGGTGCGGCTCGACGACGGTGCGACGTTGCCGTACGCGAAGCTCGTGCTCGCGACGGGCTCGCGCGTGCGCACGTTCGGCGGGGCGATCGACGAAGGTGTCGCCGTGCACTACGTCCGCACGGTCGACGATGCGCGTGCGTTGCGTGCGCAACTCGCGCCGGGGCGCCGCGTGGCGGTGCTCGGCGGCGGCTTCATCGGCCTCGAGGTCGCGGCGGCGGCGCGCCAGCTCGGCTGCGACGTGACGGTGATCGACCCGGCGCCGCGGTTGCTGCAGCGCGCGTTGCCGGAAGTGGTCGGCGCGTATGCGCGGCAATTGCACGATGCGCGCGGCGTGAATTTTCAGATGGCGACGCTGCCGCGCGCGATCCGCCGCGCGCCGGGCGGCGGCGCAGTCGTCGAGACCGAGCGCGGCGACGTGCCGGCCGACGTCGTCGTGGTCGGCATCGGCGTGGTGCCCAACGTCGAGCTGGCGCACGCGGCCGGGCTCGACGTCGACAACGGGATACGCGTCGATGCGGGCTGTCGCACGGCCGACGCCGCGATCTTCGCGGCGGGCGAGGTGACGATGCACTTCAATCCGCTGCTCGGGCGGCATGTGCGGATCGAATCGTGGCAGGTGGCCGAAAACCAGCCGGCCGTCGCGGCCGCGAACCTGCTCGGCGCCGACGAGCGCTATGCCGAGCTGCCGTGGCTGTGGTCCGATCAGTACGACTGCAACCTGCAGATGCTCGGGTTGTTCGGCGGCGAACGCACGATCGTCGTGCGCGGCGATCCGGCGAGCGGGCCGTTCGCGGTGTTCGGGCTCGGCGACGACGGGAAGATCGTCGCGGTGGCCGCGGCGAACCTCGGGCGCGACATCGGCGCATCGCGGCGGCTGATCGCTGCGGGGGCCGTGCCCGATCCGGTGAAGCTGGCCGATCCGGCAGTCAATCTGAAGACGTTCCTCTGACGCGGTGCGCGAGCGCGGTCCGCATGGCCGTGTTCGCGTTGGCGCTCGGGGCCCGGTGCCGGCGCGGATGGCCGGACATGCAGGAAGTCCGTTTTGGACAACGTGGCCGGCGCGCGCAATGCGCGCGGGTTTGTCGCGGGCCGGCGATCGGTGCATATTAGCGGCATTGCCGTTTCACCGGTTGCCCATGACGCCAGACAAAGCCCTCGAACTGAAACGAAGCAAGCGCCGTGCGCTGTGGCTGCTGCTGGCGGCCGTCGCGGTGTTCGTTACCACCATCCTGCTGCCGCGTGGCCCGTGGGTCGACGGCTGCAAGGCGGTGGCCGAAGCCGCGATGGTCGGCGCACTCGCCGACTGGTTCGCGGTCGTCGCGCTGTTCCGCCGCGTGCCGATCCCGTTCGTGTCGCGCCACACCGAGATCATCCCGAGGAACAAGGACAAGATCGCCGACAACCTCGCGGCGTTCGTGCGCGAGAAGTTCCTCGGCCCCGACGCGCTCGCCGCGCAGATCCGCCAGCACGACCCCGCGCAGAAACTCGGCGCGTGGCTCGGCGAGCCGGCGAACACCGACGCGCTCGGCGGCTACGTGACGAAGCTGATGAGTTTCGCGCTCGACATGACCGACGACGCGCGGATCCAGTCGTTCGTCCACGATGCGTTTCGCGCGGTGATCGACCGGGTCGACCTGTCGCAATCGGCCGGCGCGATTCTCGACACGCTGACGAAGGACGGCCGCCACCAGGCGCTGCTCGACGACGCGATCGAACAGGTGGTCGACGTGCTCGACAAGGAAGAGAACCGCGAGGTGATCGCGGGCTTCATCGTCGAATGGCTGAAGACGCAATACCCGAAGGTCGAGAAGATCATGCCGACGCAGTGGTTCGGCGAAAACGGCGCGCGGATGCTCGCGAGCGCGGTGAGCCGCGTGCTGGAGGGCGTCGCGGCCGACCCCGAGCACGAGCTGCGGCAACGCTTCGACCGGACGGTCATGCGGCTGACCGAACGGCTGAAGCACGACCCGGCGTTCATCGAGAAGGGCGAGGAGATCAAGCGCTATATCCGCGACGGCGATGCGTTCAACGACTACGTGCGCGATTTGTGGGACCAGTTGCGCGCGTGGCTGAAGGCCGATCTCGCGCGCCCCGATTCGGCGCTGCACCGGCAGGCCGCGACGCTCGGCGGCTGGCTCGGCGCACGGCTCGCCGAGAGCCCGGCGCTGCGTGCGTCGCTGAACGAGCACGTCGAGAAGGCCGTGCACGAGATGGCGCCCGATTTCGCCGATTTCCTGATGCGTCACATTCGCGACACGGTGCGCAACTGGGATGCGCGCGAGATGTCGCGACAGATCGAGCTGAACATCGGCAAGGATCTGCAAACCATCCGCATCAACGGCACGCTGGTCGGCGGGCTGATCGGGCTCGGGTTGTATCTGGTGTCGCTCGCGCCGCGCTCGGCGGCCGGATGGCTGCACTGACGCGGGCACGCGCGTTGCGCCCGTGGCGCGCTGCGGTGCGCCGCCGGGTTACGCGGCTGCCTTGGCGCCGTGCAATTGCAGGCCGAGCGCCTTGATGACTTTCAGGATCGTGCCGAAGCTCGGATTGCCGTCGTGCGACAGCGCCTTGTACAGCCCTTCGCGCGACAGGCCCGCATCGCGCGCGACCTGCGACATGCCGCGTGCGCGGGCGATCACGCCGAGCGCGTGCGCGATGAAGGCCGGATCGTCGCCGCCCTCCTGCAGGCATGCGTCGAAGTACTCGGCCATGTCGTCTTCGGTTTTCAGGTGTTCGGCCGAATCCCACGGCCGCGTGTTGATCTTGTCCATCGATCACTCCATGTCGAGGTGCGCGAGCATTGCGTGCGCGGCGCGTATGTCGGCTCGTTGCGTCGATTTATCGCCGCCGCAGAGCAGGATGACCCATATCGTTCCGCGCCTCACGTAGTAGACGCGATAGCCGGGGCCGTGGTCGATACGCATTTCGACGACGGGAGCGCCGGCGGATTTCCAGTCGCCCGTATTGCCCATCGACAGGCGGTCGATGCGCGCCTGGATGCGGCGCTTGGCGAGGCGATCGGGCAGGCCGGCAAACCAGGCGTCGAAGACGTCGGTGGTCCGGATGCTGAACGTGGGTGCACTGTAGGGCACGGATTGCAGGATGTAAACCATGGTTCACATGTTCGAGGAAAGGAATCGGTTGCGCCTACGGTAGCGCCGCGCGCGTCGTTCCGGGTCGAATTGGCCGTCAGGCCGATGCTGCCGCGCGGCCGGAGCCGGCCATCCGGTCGAATTCGGAATTCCGCGAATCCGTCTACAATCAAAAACGTCTTTGCCGTCCGTGCGTGCTCGCCGCGCGCGGACGAGTCCGTTCGTCCTCCGGCATCCGGAGGCGCCGCCGCGCATCACGCACCGAGCATCGCGTGTCGCACGGCGAGCAGTGCCGTGGTCTGTGTCCGGTAGGTAAGGCGTCCGCGTGCCGTAGGCCGGCGCGCGTCCTGAACGCCGCGTGTCCGTAGGCCGGGCAGGCGGCATAACCGAGAGTCCCCATGAAAGCATCGGATCTGTTCGTGAAGGCGCTGGAAGCCGAAGGCGTCGAGTACGTGTTCGGCATTCCCGGCGAGGAAAACCTCGATCTGCTCGAATCGCTGCGGCGATCGAAGATCAAGCTCGTGCTGACCCGGCACGAGCAGGCGGCCGGGTTCATGGCCGCCACCTACGGCCGCCTCACGGGCCGTACCGGCGTGTGTCTCGCGACGCTCGGGCCGGGCGCGACGAACTTCGTGACGGCCGCCGCGTATGCGCAGCTCGGCGGGATGCCGATGCTGATGATCACCGGGCAGAAGCCGATCAAGTCCAGCAAGCAGGGCCACTTCCAGATCGTCGACGTGGTCGACATGATGCAGCCGCTCACGAAGTTCACGCGGCAGATCGTGTCGATCGGCAACATCCCGTCGGCCGTGCGCGAGGCGTTCCGCCGCGCGGAGGAGGAGCGCCCGGGCGCCGCGCACCTCGAACTGCCGGAAGACATCGCGCACGAGGAGGGCGACGGCAAGCCGATCCCGCGCAGTTACAGCCGGCGGCCGGTGGCGGAGGAGAAGGCGGTCGCGCATGCGGTCGACGCGATCCAGGCCGCCCGCCATCCGCTGTTGATGATCGGCGCGGGCGGCAACCGCAAGACCACCTGCAAGATGCTGCTCGAATTCGTCGACAAGACGGGCATCCCGTTCTTCACGACGCAGATGGGCAAGGGCGTGATCGACGAGACGCACCCGCTGTGGCTCGGCAACGCGACGCTGTCCGACGGCGACTTCGTGCACCGCGCGATCGAGCACGCGGATTGCATCATCAACGTCGGCCACGACGTGATCGAGAAGCCGCCGTTCTTCATGCGCACCGACGACAAGACCGTGATCCACGTGAACTTCCTCGGCGCGCAAGTCGATCCCGTCTATTTCCCGCAGATCGAGGTGGTCGGCGACATCGCGAACGCGGTGTGGCAGATGAAGGAAGCGGTGGCCCCGCAATCGCACTGGGATTTCGAGCGCTTCCGGATGATCAAGGAGCATTTCGACGCGCATCTGCAGAAAGGGCAGCACGACGCGCGCTTTCCGATGTATCCGGTGCGGATCGTCAACGACCTGTACAACGCGTTGCCGGTGGACGGCATCGTCTGTCTCGACAACGGGATGTACAAGATCTGGTTCGCGCGCTACTGGCGCGCGCACGAGCCGAACTCGCTGCTGCTCGACAACGCGCTCGCGTCGATGGGCGCCGGCCTGCCGTCGGCGATCGCGACGAAGATCGTGCATCCGCAGCGCAAGGTGATCGCCGTGTGCGGCGACGGCGGTTTCATGATGAATTCGCAGGAACTCGAAACGGCCGTGCGGCTGAAGCTCGACATCGTCGTGATGATCCTGCGCGACGACGCGTTCGGGATGATCCGCTGGAAGCAGGAGAACATGAATTTTCCCGATTTCGCGATGACGCTGCAAAACCCGGATTTCGTGTCGTACGCGCAAAGCTATGGCGCGCACGGGCACCGCGTCGAGTCGGCCGACGATCTCGAGCCGCTGCTGCGCGAGTGCTTCTCGTCGCCGGGCGTGCACGTGATCGACGTGCCGATCGACTATTCGGACAACGAGCGCGTGCTGAACCGCGAGATCAAGCGCCTGTCGGCGCAACTTTGAATTCCCGTTCACAGGAAGGAGTCGTTCCATGTTGAAGGAAACCTATCCGTATTACCTCGCCAACGAAGCCGTCTACGCGAACACCGATCTGGAGGTGACCGACAAGTTCAGCGGCAAGGTCGCCACGCGCGTCGCGCTGGCCGACGCGAAGGCGATCGATGCGGCGATCGCCGCGGCCGTCGACGCCACCAAGCCGATGCGCGAGATGCCGGCCTACAAGCGGCAGGCCGTGCTCGATCATTGCGTCGCGCGGTTTCGCGAGCGTTTCGACGAGCTGGCCGAGGCGCTGTGCATCGAGGCCGGCAAGCCGATCAACGATTCGAAGGGCGAAGTCACGCGGCTGATCGATACGTTCCGCGTCGCGTCCGAGGAATCGGTGCGCATCGACGGCGAGATCGTCAACCTCGAGATCTCCGCGCGAGCGCAGGGCTACACGGGCTACACGAAGCGCGTGCCGATCGGCCCGTGCTCGTTCATCTCGCCGTTCAACTTCCCGCTGAACCTCGCCGCGCACAAGGTCGCGCCCGCGCTCGCGGCCGGCTGTCCATTCGTGCTGAAGCCC
>NZ_JBYQCG010000240.1:0-19392 GCF_057837105.1 Burkholderia sp. APQ4-4ca
TGTGCGGTGTGCGGTGTGCGGTGTGCGGTGTGCGGTGTGCGGTGTGCGGTGTGCGGTGTGCGGTGTGCGGTGTGCGGTGTGCGGTGTGCGGTGTGCGGTGTGCGGTGTGCGGTGTGCGGTGTGCGGTGTGCGGTGTGCGGCGTCGGGTTCGCGTTCGCCGGCGCGGCGGCCATGTTCGGGCTGGCGGCCGGACGCGGCGCCGGCGCGGCGGCGCTGGATCGGCCGCGTGCGTGAGCACGCAGCGGTAAAGCACCGCCCAACAGCCGAACGCCCCGCCCTTTTGCAAGGGACGGGGCGTTCGGTACGCCGGGGTCGCCGGAAATCAGTGGCGAACCAGCGCCATCATCGCGCCGAAGCCGACGAACAGGCCGCCCGTCAGCCGGTTGAACACCTTCGCGACGCTCTGGCTCTTCAGCGTGGCGCCGATGCGCGTGCCGAACGCCGCGTAGACGAGATACCAGCTCACCTCGATCACCGCGAACGTGACGACGAGGATGCCGAACTGCGGCAGCGTCGGCTCGGCCGCGTTGATGAACTGCGGCAGCAGCGCGGCCGCGAACAGGATCGCCTTCGGGTTGCTGCCCGCGACCAGGAAGCCATTACGGAACAGCGCGACGCGCGAGGCCGATGCCCCTTGCGACACGGCATCGACGTCGGCCGCCGGCGCGTCGTCCACGCGGGCGCGCCACGCCTTCACGCCGAGATAGATCAGGTAGGCCGCGCCCGCGAAGCGCAACGCATTGAACGTCGCCGGCCATGCCTCGAGCACCGCGCCGAGCCCGGCCGCGGAGACCGCGAGCATCAGCACCAGCGCGCTCAGGCAGCCGGCCATCGTCGCGGACGAGCGGCGCAGCCCGTGCCGCGCGCCGTGCGTCATCACGAGCAGCATGTTCGGGCCCGGAATCGCCGACACGACGAACACCGTCGCCACGAAAAGCCACCACGTATGCAAATTCATCACTGCCTCTGTCTGGAATAGGGGAACGATCCGCCGATTATGCCGCGCGCACCGCGCTTCTGTCGCGTGTCACCGGCCCGCGCGGCGCAGCGCGGCTTCGCCGAGCACCGCGAAATCCTGGTCGCCGCCGCCGTGCGCGAGCGCGTCGAGCAGGCTGTCGCGCACGACGCTCGCCACGGGCAGCGGCACCGACGTCGCGTCGCCGGCCTCCAGCGCGAGCCGGACGTCCTTCAGCCCGAGCCGCGCCTTGAAGCGCGCGGGCTCGTAGCGCCGCTCGGCGATCATCGCGCCGTAGCCTTCGTAGACGGGCCCCGGAAACACGCTGCTGGTGATCACGTCGAGGAAATCGCGCATCGCGACGCCGTGCGCGCCGAGCAGCGCGGACGCCTCGCCGAGCGTCTCGATCGCCGACGCGAGCGTGAAGTTCGCGGCGATCTTCGCGACGTTCGCGTGCTGCGGCAGCGAGCCGAACCGCCAGGTCTTCTGGCCGATCGCATCGAACAGCGGCTGCACGCGGTCGATCGCCTCGGCCGGGCCGCCCGCCATGATCGTCAGGCGCGCGGCGGCCGCGACGTCGGGCCGCCCCATCACCGGCGCGGCGACATAGTGGATGCCGCGCGACGCATGCGCGTGCGCGAGCGATTCGGCGAGCGCGACCGACACCGTCGCCATGTTCACGTGGATCAGCCCGCGCGGCGCCTGCGCCAGCAGCGCGTCGTCGAACACCGCGCGCGCGGCCGCGTCGTCGCCGAGCATCGAGAACACCGCGTCGCCGCGAAATGCGTCGGCCGGCGTGTCGACGACCTGCGCGCCGAATGCCGCGAGCGGCTCGGCCCGCTCGCGCGACCGGTTCCAGACCCGCACCGTGTGGCCCGCCTTCAGCAGGTTCGTCGCGATCGCCTGCCCCATTTCGCCCAGCCCGATAAACCCGAGATCCATGTCCCGCTCCTTCGCATCGTGAAGCCGCGAGTTAAGCACAGATGCCGGCGCTCTGCAGCGCCCGCCACCGGCCGCCGGCCGGGCGCGGTGCGCACCGGGCGCCTGAAAAAACAAAACCCCGCATGCCGGAGCATGCGGGGTTGGCCGACCGATGGCCGGCAACGCCGGCCGTGGCGGCGAGCCGCTTAGTTTTGCGCGCCTGCGTCGTTCGTGCCGGCGGCCGATGCGGCTGCACTCTTCGCCTGGCCCTTCTTCGAACCGTGGTGCTTCAGCTGGTGCTTCGGCTTGCTGTGATCCTTCTTCATCGGCGCGGAAGCCGGCGCCATCGCGCCTGCCGGCGCCGACGCCGTCTCCTGGGCGAATGCCGAAACCGATGCGAGTGCGAATGCTGCGGCGATGATCGAAGCGAGCGTCTTCTTCATTGTTCTTCCTTTAGCGGAGAAAAAATCAAACGTACCGGTAAGTAAAGATGCGAGGCATTCGCATCGGAGCCCCAGGCCGCGAGGCCGGCTTTCGCCGTTCCGTCGCGACAAAACCTGACGCACTGGTTCCATAACGCACCGCCTTCGCGGCAAGTTGACACGTTGCTTGCATCCTCGGGTTTCCCCGGGGGCGGGCGCGTCAGCCGGCGCCGGCGGGCCGGACGGGCCGCCGCCGCACGGCGCCGCAAACCGGCTCGCGCGGCGCCGGGGCGACGCTTATACTGGCGTCCATCCGTCCCTTTCCCCGGAAACCGGATCGCGGCCGGTCGCACGACCGCCGCCGTCTCGAGGCGCTCAAATTGCCCGATCACAATCTGGACAAACTGAAAATCGACCGGCGTCCGATCGCCCCGGTGCCGCGCCGGCGCCGCTGGGTGCGCTACGCGGTCGCCGCCGCGCTCGTCGCCGCCGCGATCGCCGCCGGCCTCGCGCTCACCGGCCGGCCGACCGTCGACACCACGTCCGTCACGTCCGCCTACCCGTACCAGAACGACACGCAGCTCAATGCGACCGGCTATGTCGTGCCGCAGCGCAAGGCCGCGGTGGCGTCGAAGGGTCAGGGGCGCGTCGAGTGGCTCGGCGTGCTCGAAGGCACGCGCGTGAAGCAGGACGAGATCATCGCGCGGCTCGAAAGCAGCGACGTGCGCGCGTCGCTCGCCCAGGCGCGCGCGCAGGTGCAGGTCTCCCGCGCGAACCTCGGCGTCGCGCAGGCCGAGCTGAAGGACGCCGAGATCGCGCTGCGCCGCACCGCCGCGCTCGCGCCGAAGGGCGCGGTGCCCGCCGCGCAGCTCGACACCGACACGGCACGCGTGAACAAGGCGCGCGCGACGCTCGACAGCGACCGGGCCGCGATCGCGTCGGCGCAAGCGAACGCGCAGGCCGCGCAGGTGGCGGTCGACCAGACGGTGATCCGCGCGCCGTTCGACGGCATCGTGCTCGCCAAGCATGCAAACGTCGGCGACAACATCACGCCGTTCTCGTCCGCGTCGGACAGCAAGGGCGCGGTCGTGACGATCGCCGACATGGAGACGCTCGAGGTCGAGGCCGACGTCGCCGAATCGAACATCGCGAAGATCCGCGCCGAGCAGCCGTGCGAGATCCAGCTCGACGCGCTGCCCGACATGCGCTTCGCCGGCCGCGTGTCGCGCATCGTGCCGACGGTCGACCGCTCGAAGGCCACCGTGCTCGTGAAGGTGCGCTTCGTCGACCGCGACGAGCGCGTGCTGCCCGACATGAGCGCGAAGATCGCGTTCCTGTCGAAGCCGGCGTCGCCGCAGGACCGGCAGCCGGTGACCGCCGTGCAGGCCAGCGCGGTCGTGGAGCGCGACGGCCGGCCGGTCGTGTTCGTCGTGAAGGACGACGCCGTGCATGCGGTGGCCGTGACGAAGGGCGTGCGGATCGGCGAGCTCGTCGCGGTGCGCGGCGTGACGCCCGGCGACACGGTCGTGCTCGCGCCGGGCGCGAAGCTGAAGGACGGCGCGAAAGTGACCGTCGCGAAGAAGTAGCGCACGTGAACGACGCCCGGCCGCCCCTCGTCGAACTCAGCCACGTCGCGAAGTCGTACCGGCGCGGCAACCAGATCGTGCCCGTGCTGACCGACATCACGCTCGACATCGGCGAGGGCGACTTCGTCGCGCTGATGGGGCCGTCGGGCTCCGGCAAGAGCACGCTGCTGAACCTCGTGGCCGGCATCGACCGGCCCGACGGCGGCGAGCTGCGCGTCGGCGGCCTCGACATCTCGCAACTCGCCGAGGCGCAGCTGGCCGAATGGCGCGCGGCGAACGTCGGCTTCATCTTCCAGTTCTACAACCTGATGCCCGTGCTCACGGCGTTCGAGAACGTCGAGCTGCCGCTGATGCTCACGCACCTGTCGCGCCGCGAGCGGCGCGAACGCGTCGAACTCGTGCTCGACATGGTGAATCTCGGTGACCGGACGAGCCATTACCCGTCGGAGCTGTCGGGCGGCCAGCAGCAGCGCGTCGCGATCGCGCGCGCATTGATCACCGATCCGGTGCTGATCGTCGCCGACGAGCCGACCGGCGACCTCGACCGCGCATCGGCCACCGACGTGCTCGCGATGCTGCAGCGGATGAACGCCGAACTCGGCAAGACGATCATCATGGTGACGCACGACGCGCACGCGGCCGGCGCCGCGCGCTCGCTCGTCCATCTGGAAAAAGGGGAGCTGATCGATGGGCACGCGGCCTGACCGACGCGAGCGCGCGCCATGTATGTGCTGAAGCTGATCGCGCGCAATGCGCTGCGGCACCGGTTGCGCACGCTGCTGACCGTGCTCGGGCTCACGATCGCCGTGCTCGCGTTCGGGCTGCTGCACACCGTCGTCGACGCGTGGTACGCGGGCGCGGCGGCCGCGTCCAGCGGCCGGCTCGTCACGCGCAACGCGATCTCGCTGGTGTTTCCGCTGCCGGTGAGCTACGAGAACCGCATCCGCGGCGTCGACGGCGTGACGGCCGTGGTTCGCTCGAACTGGTTCGGCGGCATCTATCGCGACCCGAAAAACTTCTTCGCGAGCTTCGCGGTGTCGGAGAACTATCTCGACCTGTATCCGGAATTCATCCTGCCGGCGCAGCAGCGCGCCGACTACGACCGCGACCGCCGCGGCTGCCTCGTCGGCCGCCAGCTCGCGACGCAGTTCGGCTTCAAGGTCGGCGACGTGATCCCGCTGAAGGGCACCATCTATCCGGGCACGTGGGATTTCGTCGTGCGCGGGATTCTCGACGGCCGCGACGATTCGACGATCACGCGCCAGCTGGTGTTCCACTGGGATTACCTGAACGAGACGGTGCGCAAGCGCACGCCGAAGCAGGCCGACCAGGTCGGCGTGTTCGTGCTCGGCGTCGCGAACCCCGACGACGGCGCGTCGATCGCGCGCAACGTCGACGCGGTGTTCAGGAACTCGCTCGCCGAAACGCTGACCGAGACCGAGCAGGCGTTCCAGCTCGGCTTCGTCGCGATGTCGAACCAGATCATCGCGGCGATCCGCCTCGTGTCGTACGTGGTGATCCTGATCATCATGGCCGTGATGGCCAACGCGATGGCGATGAGCGCCCGCGAACGCACGGCCGAATACGCGACGCTGAAGGCGCTCGGCTTCGGCCCCGGGTTCCTCGCGCTGATCGTGTTCGGAGAATCGGTCGTGATCGCGGTGGCCGGCGGCGGGCTCGGGATTCTCGCGACGCCGCCCGCCGCAAGCCTGTTCAAGCAGGCGGCCGGCGGCATCTTCCCGGTGTTCAAGGTGTCGACCGAGACGGTCGTGCTGCAGGCCGCGTGTTCGGTCGCGGTTGGCTTCGCGGCGGCAATCGTGCCGGCATGGCAGGCGGCGCGCGTGCGCGTCGTCGAAGGCCTGCGGGCGATCGGATAGTGGCTCGCATGGCGATTCCGCTCACCTACATCGCGCGCAACCTGTGGACCCGGCGCCTCACCACCGCGCTCACCGCCGGCGGGATGGCGCTCGTGATCTTCGTGTTCGCGACGGTGCAGATGCTCGACGCCGGCCTCACGAAAACGCTCGTGTCGACCGGCGAACCCGACAACGCGGTGGTGATCCGCAAGGGCGCCGAGACCGAGATCCAGAGTTCGATCGACCATCAGCAGGCCAACGCGCTCGAGATGCACCCGGCCGTCGCGCTCGGCCCCGACGGACGGCCGCTCGTGTCGAAGGAAGCCGTCGTGCTGATCTCGCTCGTGAAGACGTCGACCGGCAAGCCGTCGAACGTCGTGATCCGCGGCGTATCGCCGGCCGGCCTCGCGCTGCGCCCGCACGTGAAGCTCGTGGCCGGCCGCCCGTTCGCACCGGGCTCGTCGGAAATCGTCGTCGGCAGCGCGATCGCGAAAGGCTTCAGCGGCACGCAGCTCGGCGACAGCCTGCATTTCGCGCAGCGCGACTGGACCATCGTCGGCATCTTCGACGCGGGCGGCAGCGGCTTCGATTCGGAGATCTGGGGCGACGTCGATCAGCTGATGCAGTCGTTCCGGCGCACCAGCTATTCGTCGATGGTGCTGCGCATCCCGAGCGCGGACGGCTTCGCGCGCTTCAAGGCCGACATCGACGTCGACCCGCGGCTGACCGACGAGGCGAAACGCGAGCAAACCTTCTACGGCGACCAGTCGAAGGCGCTGTCGACCTTCATCAACATCCTCGGCATCACGCTGTCGACGATCTTCTCGATCGCCGCGATGATCGGCGCGATGATCACGATGTACGCGTCGGTCGCGAACCGCGTGGCCGAAATCGGCACGCTGCGCGCGCTCGGCTTCAAGCGCACCAGCGTGCTCGCCGCGTTCCTGCTGGAGGCGCTGCTGCTCGGCTTCGTCGGCGGCGTCGCGGGGCTCGCGTGCGCGTCGCTGATGCAGTTCGCGTCGTTCTCGACGACCAACTTCCAGACCTTCTCGGACCTGTCGTTCCGCTTCGTGCTGACGCCCGCGATCGTCGTGAAGACGCTCCTGTTCTCGCTCGCGATGGGGCTCGTCGGCGGGTTTCTGCCGGCGATGCGCGCCGCGCGGCTGAAGATCGTCGACGCGCTGCGCGCGCAGTGACGCGCGCCGCCGCCGCGCACGTTCAACGTTCGCGCGGCACCCACGCGCCGTGGAACCCGGCCGGCACGCGCCGCGGCAGATGCACCGTCCCAACCGGCCCCGCATCGATCGCGCGCGCGTCGAGGATCACGACGTCGCTCGTGTCCGTCGCCGCGCGGTAGACCATCACCAGCAGCCAGCCGTCGTCCTCGTCCGCGCCGCCGGGGCGCGGCACGAACACCGGCTCGCCGTTCTGGTCGCCGGCCGGCACCGCGTAGTGCGTCGTCGTGCCGCGCGCGTGGTCGAAGCGCATCACGCCGCGCATTTCCGCGTTGGTTGGCTGCTCGGCCGCATACAGATAGCGGTAGCGGCGCCCGGTCCGGCTTTCGTTGATGCGCGGCAGCTCGATGCCGCCGTCGGCGAGGGGCCCTTCGTCGATCAGCCCGTTCGCGGTGTCGATCACGTAGCGCCACAGCTCGCCGACCGGGTTGTCCGCGAAGCGGCCCGTGCGCGGGTCGAGCCGCAGGAACGACGGATAGCGCACCGCATCGAGCACGATGCACGACGCGTCGCAGTCGTACGCGTTCACGACGTGCTGGATGAAGCACGGCTCGACGCCGAACCAGCGCACGTCGCCACCGTGGCGCGGCAGCACGCCGATGCGCGCGGGCCGGTCGTCGTGCCAGCGCAGCGGCATCCGGTGGCCCTGCTTCAGCAGCGAGAAGTCGTAGCCGACGTTCAGGTCGAGCAGCAGGCTGCGGGTTTCGGTGATCGCGAGGTCGTGCATCATCGACGGCGCGCCGACGTCGATCTCGACGTCGACACGCTTCACACCCATCGCGTCGATCACGCCGTAGCGCAGCCACGGCGCGCGCCAGTCCGCGCGGAACAGGATCAGCTCGCCGGTGGCCGGATCGACCTTCGGATGCGCGGTCATTCCGCCGTCGAAGCCCGCGTGCCGCGCCGGCATGCCGAACGAATCGAGCGCGGCGGTGATCGCGAGCGGCGCGCCGCCCTCGGCCAGCGCGAGCAATTCGCCCGCATGCTGCAGCACGTTCACGTTCGGATTGGTGTCGGGCAGATGCGGCACTTGCCCCGGTGCGTGGACCGCGGCCCAGCGTTGCGTGCGCGCCCAGCGGTTCCGGTAGCCGGCCGCGCGGCCGCCGTCGAACGCGATCGCATGCAGCATCGCGGCTTCCGGCCACCACGACAGCATGTCGTTGCCTTCGAAGCGGCCGCCCGGCGGATTCGGGCCGTTGCGCAGCAACGTGCCGTCGAGTTCGCGCGGAATCGCGCCCGTCACGCGCAGGTCGACGATGTCGACTTCGTCGGCGACCGGCGCGATCGCGCCACGGTTCAGGTCGAATACGGTCATCGCGTCGGCGCTCCGTCAGCAGTCTTCGGCGGCGGGCGGCAGATCGCCGCGCGCCAGCGCGAGCGCATGGTCGCGCACGTCGTCCGGCCAGCCGGCGATCAGCTCGGCCAGCCGTGCCGGATCGTTCGCATACAGCGCCCGCGCCGCTTCCTCGAAACCGGGCAGGTCGCCCGCCATCGCCGACATGAAGTGGTACGCGCGCGCCTGCGCGTCGCGGTGCCGGTCGGCCGCCGCGTGCGTGCGCCGCGCGTCCTCGACGAGCTTGCGCAGCGCGACCGACGCGCCGCCCGGCTGCGCGCCGAGCCATTCCCAGTGACGCGGCAGCAGCGTGACCTCGCGCGACACGACGCCGAGCTTCGGCCGGCCGCGGCCGCGCTGTTCGGCAGTGCCTGGGCCTGGGCCCGCGCCTGCCGGCTCGCCGGCGCCGCCGGATGTGTCGCCAGACGGCGCCGCATAGCGCGCGCGGATGTCGTCCGCCGTGCCGCGCAGGTCGAGGTCGATGGAACGGCCGGTTGCATCGTCGAAGATCAGGATCGTGCCGGACGTCGCATCGCCGGCCGCCTGCCGGACCGCAAGCGCGACCGCCGCGAGCGGGCCCGATGCGAGCCGCCGGTGGCCGTCGAAGGCCGTGTACGAAGGAAGAAGCGTGGAAGAGGTCATCGTGGTCGCCCGCGGGCTGGAATCGGAATGACGCTATTTTTATCCGGGTATTAATTGAGTGTCAATATTATCCGGGTAAAAAAATCGTCATCGTCGAATTCCATCCTGCGAGGGCGGCCGCGATGGCGCACGCGCAGGCCAGCGCGTCGTCGAGCGACATATGCCTTTTGAACGCCCCCGACGCGGCGGCAGGCTCGAACCGCACGCCGGCATCGTCGGCAAGCTGCGTACGCGGCGCGGCGACGCACCCTCACGACAGCGGCACGGACGACGCGCGCACGTGACCGCGCCGATCGATTCAAATGCTGAATCGATCAAGTCAGCAATTGGCATGAAAGCGCAAATATCGACATGACAGAATGGCCCCGACGCCCTGCCCGCCTCGGCGTCCGGTGCCCGGCCTCCGCCGGCGGCATCCATACATTACGCGCGCATCGACGCGCCTGCCGCACGACGGCGCCTTCCGCCCTTCGGAGGAGACAAGTCATGAATCCGCTTCACGCGCTGCCGGCGTCCGCGTCGGCAACGGCCCGGCGCACCCGCGTGCGCTGGCTGGTGCTGGCCGTCCTGTTCGCGGTCACGACGATCAACTACGCGGATCGCGCGGCGATCGCGATCGCCGGCCCGGCGCTGGCCCGCTCGATGCACCTGACGCACGTGCAGATGGGCTTCATCTTTTCCGCGTTCGGCTGGTCGTACGTGATCGCGCAACTGCCGGGCGGCTGGCTGCTCGACCGCTATGGATCGCGCGTCGTCTATGCATTCAGCATCTTCTTCTGGTCGCTGTTCACGCTGCTGCAGGGCGGAATCGGCTTCTTCGGCGGCGCGGCCGCGTTCGCGCTGCTGTTCGGGCTGCGCTTCCTGGTCGGCGCGGCCGAGGCGCCGTCGTTCCCGGCCAACAGCCGGATCGTGTCCGCGTGGTTCCCGGCCGCCGAACGCGGCACCGCATCGGCGATCTTCAACGCCGCGCAGTACGCGGCGACCGTCGTGTTCGCGCCGCTGATGGGCTGGCTCGTGCACGCGTTCGGCTGGCAGTCGGTATTCGCGGTGATGGGCGTGCTCGGCTTCACGTTCGTGCTGGTGTGGAACCGCACGATGTACGACCCGAAGGACCATCCGGCCATCAATCGCGCGGAACTCGACTACGTCGCCGAAGGCGGCGCGCTCGTCAACATCGACCAGACGACGGGCGGACGCGACGGCGGCCCGTCGATGCGTCACGTGAAGGCGCTGCTGAGAAACCGGATGCTGGTCGGCGTGTACGTCGCGCAGTACTGCATCAACGCGCTCACCTACTTCTTCATCACGTGGTTTCCCGTCTATCTCGTACAGGCGCGCGGGATGTCGATCCTCAACGCGGGGCTCGTCGCGTCGATCCCGGCCGTGTGCGGGTTCCTCGGCGGGATTCTCGGCGGCATCGTGTCCGATGCGCTGCTCAAGCAGGGCCGGTCGCTGTCAGTCGCGCGCAAGGTGCCGATCGTGATCGGCATGCTGCTGTCGATGTCGATGATCGTCTGCAACTACACCGATTCGCACGTGCTCGTCGTGCTGTTCATGGCGCTGTCGTTCTTCGGCAAGGGGCTCGGCGCGCTCGGCTGGGCCGTCAACGCCGACACCGCGCCGCGCCAGATCGCGGGGCTGAGCGGCGCGCTGCTCAACACGTGCGGCAATCTTTCCAGCATCACGACGCCGATCGCGATCGGCTATATCGTCGACCGCAGCGGCTCGTTCAACGGCGCGCTCGTCTACGTCGTCGCGCACGCGCTCGTCGCCGTGATCTGCTACCTGTTCGTCGTCGGCGAGATTCGCCGCGTCGAGCTTCAATGAACGGCGCGGGCCGCGCCGGCGCGTCCGGCGGCCCGCGCGCCACCGGAACCAGGAGCGAACCGATGTCCGAACCCAGCCGTGCCGGCACCCCGCGCGTCACGCGCATGCAGGTGATTCCCGTCGCCGGCCGCGACAGCATGCTGCTCAACCTGTGCGGCGCGCACGCGCCGTACTTCACGCGCAACCTCGTGATCCTCGACGACAGCAGCGGACATACGGGCGTCGGCGAAGTGCCGGGCGGCGAAGGCATCCGCCACGCGCTCGAGCGCATGACGGATCTCGTGGTCGGGCAGTCGATCGGGCGCTACCAGGCGACGCTCAACGCGGTGCGCGCGGCGCTGTCCGGCGCGGGCGCCGGCGCCGGTGCCGGCCGCACGATCCGCCACGAAGTGACGTCGGCCGGCGAGGCGGCCGTGCTGCGGCAGCCGCACGAGATCAACCTGCGGCTCGACAACGTGATCACCGCGATCGAAGCCGCGCTGCTCGACCTGCTCGGCCAGCACCTCGACGTGCCGGTCGCGGCACTGCTCGGCGAAGGCCAGCAGCGCGACGCGGTACCGATGCTCGCGTATCTGTTCTATCTCGGCGATCGGCGCCGCACCGATCTGCCGTATCGCGACGAGGCGCACGCATCGGACGCCTGGTTCCGGCTGCGCAACGAGGCGGCGCTGACGCCGGCCGCGATCGCGCGGCAGGCCGAAGCCGCGGTCGAGCGCTACGGTTTCGCCGATTTCAAGCTGAAGGGCGGCGTGATGGCCGGCGCCGACGAAATGGAAGCTATCGCGGCGATCAAGGCGCGCTTTCCCGACGCACGCACGACGCTCGACCCGAACGGCGCGTGGTCGCTCGACGAGGCCGTCTCGCTGTGCCGCGGGCAGGGCCACCTGCTTGCCTATGCGGAAGATCCGTGCGGGCCGGAAGGCGGCTATTCGGGCCGCGAGGTGATGGCCGAATTCCGCCGCGCGACGGGGATTCCGACCGCGACGAACATGATCGCGACCGACTGGCGGCAGATGGATCACGCGGTGCGGCTGCAGGCGGTCGACATTCCGCTCGCCGATCCGCATTTCTGGACGATGCAGGGCTCGGTGCGGCTCGCGCAGCTGTGCCGCGACTGGGGGCTCACGTGGGGCTCGCACTCGAACAACCACTTCGACGTGTCGCTCGCGATGTTCACGCATGCGGCGGCGGCCGCGCCCGGCACGATCACCGCGATCGACACGCACTGGATCTGGCAGGAAGGCGACGCGCGGCTCACGCGCGACCCGCTCGCGATCGTCGGTGGCAAGGTGGCCGTGCCGGAACGGCCGGGGCTCGGGATCGAGTTGGACATGGCGCAGGTCGAGGCCGCGCATGCGCTGTACAACGCGGTGGGTGGTACGGCGCGCGACGATGCGGTGGCAATGCGTTATCTGGTGCCGGGATGGACGTATGATCCGAAGCGGCCGAGTCTGGGGCGGGTTTAGGGCGCGGGTGGCGGGACGGCGCGTGGGCCGAGGGGGGGCGGTTGCCAAACGTGGGAAACGGCTGCATTCTGCCGGCTACGTGACTCGGCCCGCGCGTCGGACGGTCGGGTACCCTCGCCCCTCCGCACAAGAACGCTTTTCATGACGTCATCCGATCCGACACCGCGACAGATCATCGTCTTCGTGCTGTATGCGGTGCTGTGCCTGCCCGCGAGCACGACCGTCGCCGGGTTTCTCGCGACCCGGATCACGCAGAACGTATCGAATTTCGAAGGGGGCGCGGGCTATGCGGCGCTGTGGTGGATCATCATTCTGACCTGCGCGCTCTATGGGCTGTCGATCGCCCTCTGCGCACTGCTGCGGAAGAGGACCGCGGTGCTCGCGGTCATGACGGTGGGGTTCGCCGTGTTGTCGGTGCCGACGGTCAGGGTGATCCATGAGCTGGCGACTTAGCGCGTCGGCCACGGTCCCGCGGAAAAACAAAAAGGCCCGATCTCGCTGAGACAGGGAGCATATTTTTCCATGGCTGGAACCATATCTCTGCACTGACGCCCCGTCGGTTGGCCCTCCGAATCTGTCCTCGATAACTCGCTCGGAACCATATATTTGCACTTTGTCAAAGTGCGAACGAATTCATTGCCTTTTGTTCAGCCAAGGGGGAATCGGCAATGCGTTCACCGATCTCCCGGCATGCGTCGGAGGAGCTAGGCTTAGAAATAGATCTGTCTTGCGGCTCGTTAAGCATCGGATCCGATATCGGCGCACGACCGAAGCCAAGTCGACCACGAGGTGTATATGTCCATCACCGGGAAGGACGGCATCAAGGACTCGCCACCATTGAGTTCACATCCTCAAAGCATCCCGCCCGCCGTCATTGAAATGCTGACCGCACAGGTTCAGAGGATGGTCGATGAGTCCCGGAGTTCGAATAACTTTGATACGCGATCATGGCTCCTCGACGGGCTTCATTCACCAGTTCCGGCTCTCGTTGGGCAATGTCCAGCAGACTACCTTCACACGCCTGCAGGCATCGATCTCGTTTCAAGACTGCTCGCGAGAGCATAATCCGGAGCTTATTGGTAAGTCGACTACACAGCCTGACAGCGCAGCCCCGTTCCATTCAGGACGTCGGATTGGCTTAGCCCTCGACCGTCCTACCCCTCCTACCCAGAAGGCGCGAACTGGACACATATGGGATCGAGCAGTGTTACTTCGATCACGTCGTAGGCCTCTTCAACGTTGGTCGAATTCGGCTCCCGCCGCTTGGCGGGAATTCGAAACGCCGTTCGAGTTGAACCGTTGCGCATCGGACGATGTCATCGCGAGCCACAGCGACACGTTAATCCACAATTTCGCCAACAATATGGCGCACATCCCTCCAGTTCGGCATCGATAAGAAACAATAGCCAAAAAATCGCGCCTATCGAAAACGACTTTGCTACGATCACACGATTGGGCAGTGTGCCTGATGAGAGAGGGACCGATATATGGGAGGAGGCTGCCTCCCGGTCCGATAGAAGAACCAACAACGACAGGACGTCATCGCCTATGTCGCCGATTTCCCTTCAAGAGATCGCAAAGCAATTCTTTGCGCTGCAAAACAATCGGCTGTTCACGATCGACACGCCGCTGTCCGGTCGCTCAGCGCTCGTGCTGACCGAGTTCGTCTGCGAAGAGGGGTTGGGCGAACTGTTTGAAATGAAGTTCATGCTCGCGTCCCAAGACCCGAACATCGAGCTCAAGCAATTGATCGGCAAGCCGGTGACGGTCACCCTGCAGCTGACCGACGCGCTTGCCAGCACGGACGTGCGCTATTTCCACGGCTACGTCACCGATTTTATACACACAGGTACCGATGGCGGTCTGGCAACCTACGAGGCCGTCGCCAGGCCATGGCTCGCCTTCATGGACCGCCGTCAGGATATCCGGATTTTTCAGGAACAGACGGTCGGCGAGATCCTCAACGACGTGATGCATCGATACCGGAGATTCGGTGACGTCGTGTTTCGTTTGTCCGCGCCAACGGTTAATCGCAGCTACTGTACCCAGTACAAGGAGACTGATCTCGCTTTCGCGCTGCGCCTGATGCAGGAAGAAGGGCTGTTCTTCTATTTCGAACACAAGAAGGACGGCCATACATTAATCATCACGGATTCGTCGATCAACGCCGGTCCGATTGCCGGGTACAGTCCGGTGCTGCGCTATTCGACCGACGAGATCCTAGAAAGCAACCAGGTCGTTACATCATTCGTATCACGTCGCAAATTTACGTCGGGCAGCGTCGCGCTCAAGACCGGAGACTATAAAGCGCCTGGCGCGCGGCGCTACGTCGAACGCGACACGGCTGTCGATCAGGGTGAAGTCGAAAACTATGAGCTCTACGACTATCTCGGCGCCCACGGTTTTCCCGATTCCGATCGAGGCGAACAACTCGCCCGATTCCGGACCGAGGCGCTGGCAGCCCACAGCAAGATCTTCGTCGGCAAGAGTCACTACCGCAGGCTCGAGCTTGAGCGGTACTTCGAGCTCGACGCGCACTACGATCACGAGCAGGCGAAGCCCGAGGACCGGCAATTTCTATTGACGTCGATCCGGCACCACGGAACGAACAACTACCAGGCAAAGCCGGAGTCGCAAGTCCTACCCGCGCTGGGCAGCGCGATCTATACGGCCGAATTCCGCTGCATCCGCAAGAAGATTCCTTATCGGCCGCTGCTGACGAGTCCGCGACCCATGATCCATGGCGTGCAAACAGCAGTGGTGGTCGGGCCGAAAGGCGAGGAAATTTACACCGACAGGCTTGGTCGCGTGAAAATCCAGCTGCCGTGGGATCGGCTCGGCAAGCAGGATCAGGCGAGTTCGTGTTGGGTTCGCGTCGCGCAACCCTGGGCCAGTAGCGGATTCGGGATGATCCAGCTTCCTCGCATTGGGGACGAGGTCGTCGTGACCTTCACCGACGGCAACCCTGATCGTCCCCTAATTATTGCATCTGTCTACAACGCGGCGAACATGCCACCGTGGGGGCTGCCGGACAACGCGACCCAGAGCGGCATCCTGACACGCTCAACGACAGGCGGCGACAATGGAACGGCGAACGCACTGCGCTTCGAAGACCGAAAGGGGCAAGAAGAAGTCTGGTTGCATGCGGAGAAGGATCAGCGCATCGAAGTCGAGAACGATGAATCGCACTCGGTCGGCAACGATCGCGAAAAATCGGTTGGAAACGACGAGAAGGCCAGCATTGGCCAGAACTGGACCTTATCGACTGGTGGCGTCAAGTTTGAGACCGTCGGTCTGGCCTCCGTGCAATCGGTCGGACTTGGCAAAATGCTCAACGTCGGTCTGGCCTACAACGTCAACGTCGGCGGCCTGTATCTACGCAATGTCGTACTGCAGATGGCCAGCACGGTCGGCATGGATCGCGTTGATCGCGTGGTACAAGACTGGACCGCGCACGTGGGACATACCTATGAGGTAACGGTACGAGGCAAGGCCGTCGGCGATGCGGTCAAGAAAGACCGAGAGACGCCGCTCGACATTTCCCCCAGCTTCAGCCCGCAAATTCCCGATCCGGTCCAGAGTGCGAATAGCAATCAGATCCGAATCACCGACTCGGGCCAGGCAAGCCTCTCAGGCGCGAAGACAGCGCAACTGATCGGTCCGGGCGGCACGATCACGATCGACGCGGCCGGTATTCACCTAAAGGGCAAGGGAATTTATCTTGAGGGACCGGTCACGCAGAGCGGCGGCAGTGCAAAAGGTCTCGCGCCCGTCACGGAGGCCGATTGCGCGGAATGCGCTAAGAAGACCACCAGCGCGCACCCAGTGGACGTTGCAACTGGCCAGAAGTTGCTCACGCACGACGATTTCACATTGCCAGGAAGAGTGCCGATCCGCTGGAACCGGCGTTATCGCAGTGCCGATCAGCGAATCGGCAGTTTCGGCGTCGCATGGAAGCTTCAGTACGCGACCGAAGTACGTCGCGTGACGATCGCTGATATACCGAAGCTTGTCTACATCGACTTCGACGGCCGACAGCTGCAATTTCCGTTGCTCGATTCGGGTCAGGAGCACTTTCATCCGATCGAGAAATACACGCTTCAGCGGCTTGACAGTATCGAGGGGCTCACAAGGTACGCGGTACGCTTTCCGAATGGCATCGTCGAGACGTATAGCCCGCATCCGAGCGAATCCGATCGTTGGCTGTTGGAGCGCTACGAGACTCGCGACAAGCAATCGCTGTCGTTTAGGTATACGCCGAGCGGCAACCTGCATCAGATCCAGAACAACTGCCATACGGTCTCGTGCCAGCATGACAATGAAGGCCGCATCATCGAGGTCCATCTGCTCGACGAGCATGGCACTTCGACGCAGAAACTTGCCGCGTATCGATACGATGATCACGGCGATCTCGTTCAGGCGATCGACAGCGGCAATCTAACCTGGACATACGCGTATCACACGCACCTGCTGACGCGCTACGAGACGCCGGCCGGCGCAACGTTCATCGCCGAGTGGGACGGCGAGACGCCACAGGCGCGCTGCATCAGAACCTACGCGTACACACTCGACGCCGACGGCCAGCCGGTCGTGACGCGCGAAGCACGCTTCTCGTACCAGCCGACCGCTCGGATGACGCGGGTGACGGATTCACTCGGGAACACGACGACGTACCGCTACAACGGCCTATGGGCAGTCGACCAGATCGTTCATGCGGACGGCCGCGCGGACCAGACCGAGTTCGATGAGACGGGTAATGTCGCGGCGCGCATCGACGCGCTCGGCCGCAAGACGCAATCAATCAGCGACACAACCGGGAATCCGATCGCGATCCGTGACGCCGCAGGCCAGCTGACGCGCATTGAATACAACGACCAGAACTTGCCGACGCGAATTACCGATCCTGCGGGACATATCTGGCAGCGCGAATACGATACCGACGGCCATCTGGTCAAGGAGATCGACCCGCTGGGCAACACGTCTAGCACCACGTTTGAAAATGGCTTGGCTGTCGCACACACCGACGCGCTCGGTAACGTGACGAAAACACAATTCAACGACGCCGGTCAGATGATCGCACGCACCGACTGCTCGGGCTTCACGACGCAGTACGGTTACGACGAGCGCGGGCGGCAAACCCACCAGACGAACGCACTCGGGCAGACGAGCAAATTTTACGGTAATGCTGCCGGACTGCCGACGGCGATCGCCCCGGCTGGGCTCGGCGTCTGGAAAACGGCATACGATCGGGCAGGACAGGCGATTGCCTATACCGATCCGCTCGGGCGCACGACGCAGGTGATACGGGACGCCTACGGCCAGATCGTCCGGGTTGAAGCGCCGGATGGCACCACCACCAATTACGGTTACGACGCGCTCGGGCGAGTCGTGGCGCTGACCAACGCCAAGGGCGAGCGCTGCACGTTCGAGTATGACGCGCAGAGTCGCATGATTGCCCAAACGGGATTCGATGGCCGACGCCAGCAAGTCGAATACAACGCTGTTGGCGAACAGATCGCGCAAATCAATCACGGCAATGACGGCCAATTGCGCACGACGCTGCTGTACGACAATCTGGGACGGCCGATCGAGCGACGACTCGGGGATGGCACACACACCACATTCGGCTACGACGCTCGTGGCCTGCTGACGCAAATCCGCCACGAACCGAGAGACAGCGAACCATCGCAGATCACGTACGAATACGATGCTGCCGGACGGCGCACGGCCGAGGTTCAATCGCACCACGGGCGAGTTTGGCGACTACAGCACACGTTCGATGCAGCCAGCAACCGCAGCGGGATGCAATTGCCCGGCGTCGGCTTGCTGACGTGGCAACGTTACGGCAGTGGTCATATCCACGGGCTACTGCTCGACGGCGAACCGCTGGCGAGTTTCGAACGCGATGCATTGCATCGGACGATTCATGCAGCTCAAGGCCCTATCGCGCAGTTGTTCGCGTACAACGACGCTGGGCTCCTTCAAACTCAGCGCTTGCAGGACCTCGATGAACGGGGGCAGCCACGTGCGGAGCCGCGTCCGTGGCGCACATGGGATTACGACATGGCCGGACAGATCACGCGGCTGGCTGACACGTGGCGAGGCGAGCGTCATTTCGAATACGATCCGCTCGCGCGGTTGACTGGTGTGAACCGGCGAGGCGGCGAAGCCGTCCCGCACCCATCGAGTGAAATATATCGGTACGATCCAGCCGGCAACCTGCTCTCGCGGCTAGACCACGGATCCGAACGCGACAGCACAGCTACGTCGATGGCCGATGCGGCCGCCGTCCCGGAGGCGCCTGGCGATCGACTGAAGAGATTCACCACAGTCACCGGACTGACACGCTCCCAACTTGATTTCAGCTACGATGGGCACGGCAATCGTACAGGGCGCGTAGAGCGTCCGATACAGGACGTTCCCGAGTCGGATCACAATCCAGGGCTGCTCGACCGGTTACTTGCCCGCAGGGAGGCCGTCCCCCCCGTAACCACGCCTGAATCCGTGGAAACGCGCTACCGCTACGACAACGGGCATCAATTGAGCAGTATCGAACAGGCCGACGGCAGCCGCACCGAATACCGGTACGACGCGCTCGGCCGACGGATCGCAAAGGTTCACACACCCGCCGGCGCAGCGCCGTCCACGACGCTGTTCGTCTGGGACGGCGACTGGATGCTGCAGGAGGTCCGTGCGGGTCAGGCTCCTCATAACGATGAGTCCGTGACCTATGTTGCTCATCCAGACCATGCCGGGCCTGTGGCTCGGCTCGAGCGCGGCAAAAGGTACTTCTACATTACCGACCACCTTGGCGCTCCGCAAGAACTCTACGACGAGATGCGCCGCGTCGTGTGGGCGGCAGACTTCGACGGCTACGGACAGACGAAGTCCATGATCGCCGACGAAATCGACAACCCGATTCGGTTTCCGGGGCAATTCAGGGACAGAGAGTCCGGGCTGTACTACAACCGGCATCGATACTACGATCCAGCTATAGGTCGATACATCAATCAAGATCCGATCGGACTGCGTGCAGGGCTAAATTTCTACGCCTATGCGGACGGCATTCCGACACACAAGATCGATCCTGATGGCCTCGGCACAATAGCAATGGGGGCCGGTATCGGAAGTGTCGTTCCGGGACCGGGA
>NZ_JBYQCG010000240.1:19412-46160 GCF_057837105.1 Burkholderia sp. APQ4-4ca
CTCCGCAAGAACTCTACGACGAGATGCGCCGCGTCGTGTGGGCGGCAGACTTCGACGGCTACGGACAGACGAAGTCCATGATCGCCGACGAAATCGACAACCCGATTCGGTTTCCGGGGCAATTCAGGGACAGAGAGTCCGGGCTGTACTACAACCGGCATCGATACTACGATCCAGCTATAGGTCGATACATCAATCAAGATCCGATCGGACTGCGTGCAGGGCTAAATTTCTACGCCTATGCGGACGGCATTCCGACACACAAGATCGATCCTGATGGCCTCGGCACAATAGCAATGGGGGCCGGTATCGGAAGTGTCGTTCCGGGACCGGGAACACTGATCGGCGCAGGAATCGGTGCGCTCGTCATGATCGGAGCCGGCATTTGGTACATGACGAGGTCCACGGACAGTACGCAAGAAAAGGTCAAAGAAAAAGATGATTGCCCGAATAAATGCAACCCGTGCAAAACCGTTTCGGGGAAAATCATCGCGGTTGGCACATTTGCGTACAGGCCGCTTGATGTGATACCTGATAATGAAATGCAACATGGTGTATACGGGTCGCATCACAATATATTTCAGGCCAATCAGTCGCCATATCCGAAATGCATTTGCTTCTGGGCGAAGCAAAAATATGTGCTTAAGCCGGAGCAGTTAACGTCAAGCATGGTGCCGATTGAGCCATTTCTCAACTCGCCTTGATAGGGAGGAGGCGCATCGTGAAATACGTTTCATCTGGGCTAGAGATCCACATTGGCGATCATGTTATCGTCGAGGGGGACGTTGCTGGCCTTGTCGTCTGTGATTTCGACAAGCGCCAATGTGTAGATGGGTATGACGACTGGCTTATCGATGAAGAGTTGGTCGGAGGCGGAAAATTGTCAGAAGGCATTCTTGTGGAAACAAAGGAGCTTGGATTTCTTTACTACTCCATCGACGATGATGACATAGTGAAGGACCCGAAATTTACTGATTCGGAATGATATTTTCTAAAAATATCTCGATAACAGCCGAGTAGTAATTGACAAAGAATGAAGTATTGAGTTGACAAAATGCAACCGATCATTCGTAAGGTCGACTTGACGGATCACGGTGGTATCGTGCTGGATGGCTTCGGAGGCATGGATCTCAGTGGTCAGCCAGCGGCTGGCGTTGGCCATATGGTCAGTTGCCCGAAATGTAAAGGTATATTCCCGATCATTCAGGGATCGAGCCAGTATTCGATTGAAGGTCGCGCTGTCGCCCTGCATGGCATGAAGACCGCCTGTGGTGCATCACTGATCGCCAGTCAGCAGCAGTTTCTCGCGGATAAGTAAAATGCCCCGCTTTTTTGGTTCATCAACAGCAGAAAGAGGACACCGCACGCTAGTTTCCCGCACCGTTCATCACTGAGATCACTGTAGCTTGGCAAGCAGGTACATACGCTTACCATGACAAAGCTGTTCTCCTTACGGCTACACGCAAAGATCAACGACCTAACCGGCACGACCGAGAGCTATCTCACTCTCCTCTTAGCAAATTTCTTGTTTCCGGGAGCAAAACAGATACGAAATCATCGTATCTACGATCGTAGTCTTCATCCTCGTCGAGGTATCCCATGAATCGCTCAACGGTGGCAGCCTGCCGATCGGTTGTCGGGGGTTGGTATGTCTTCCAAGCCAAGAGAAACAATCGTCGCAACGGATGATTTCCGCCTCGCCCTCGGTTTAGCGCAGCCGCCAACACGTCATAGACGAGGGCAACCCACTGGACACTGGGCGCTGGTATTTGAACGATAGCAACACTGGAAGTACGCCCTTGGGACTCCAGAAATCCCAAGCCAATCCAGGAGCAAACTCATCACGCCAAAAGCGGTATCGCGTCAAACGATAGATACGTACTGGCACGGGCGAACTATTCAACCATCGTTCGCCGGTGCCCGCGGCGGTCCCGCGAAAGCTAATGGGATTCGCCCCCTGTAGCGTGTTCGCACCGGGCAGTTGAAATGAATGAGGTTGCCGACATTACGTGGCTCCCTCCGACGCGCGGTCTCACTTTGCACGACCTTTATCGTCAGCTACCGACGCTCGTCGAGCCCATTCCGACCGCTACGTTAGGGCGCTTTGCTATCACGAGCGTTTAGTTGCGCCTCTCGCCTGCAATCTCCGTGACACCTGCGGCATCAGGTTCTGGGCGGCCAGATGCCACAAAGCCGGCGCAAGGCCGGCTTTGTGGCTTGGGAAGCATATCTTTGCACTTGAGGCAAAAATATGCTTCCTGTCTCAAGTCGCATGACCGCGAATATGTTCTTGGTGGAGCGGAGGAGGATCGAACTCCCGACCTTCGCATTGCGAACGCGACGCTCTCCCAGCTGAGCTACCGCCCCAACAGTCAACTATCATACACACGCATTTCCGCGCTTGGCAATAGGGGTTGAATCGCCCCTGACAACTTACTTTGACGGCGCGCCGGCCAGCACCCATTCGACCACCGACCGGACGTCGGCGTCGCTCATGCGCGGATGCGCGGGCATCGGAATCGCGCCCCAGACGCCCGAGCCGCCGTCCTTCACCTTCTTCGACAGCTTCGCGACGGCCTGCGGATCGGACTTGTAGCGCGCGGCGATATCCTTGAACGACGGGCCGACGAGCTTGCGGTCGACCGCGTGGCAGCCCATGCACGCGTTGCTGCGCGCAACCTTCAGGCCGTCGCCGACGTCCGCGTGCGCGGCGCCCAGCGTACCGGCCACGAACGCCGCGGCCGCGGCGCCCTGCACCATCCATCGTTTCATCTGCGTCATCTGCCTGCCCGTCATTGCGCCTTCGCCTTCGGATTGCCCGGATGCACGCTCGACGAATTCGAGATCGGCGCGGGCGACTGCAGCGGCGCGGACTGCACCGACGCGTCGGGCACCGCACCCACCGTCGCGCTGTCCGCCGGTGCGGCGGCCGCCTGCGCGCCGGATGCGCCACTCGCGGGCGACGCGTCCTGCAGCGCCTGCGCGTCCTGCGGCTTCACGTACTGGAACACCTTCACGACCTTCTCGACGCCCGGCACCTGGCTCGCGGCCTCCGCGCCGCGATTGCCTTCGTCCACCGTCACGAGGCCCATCAGGTAAATATTGCCTCGTTCGCTGACGACCTTGTAGTAGTTCGCCGAGATCCCCTTCGTCGCGATCAGCTCCGACTTCACGCGCCCTTCGAGGTACGAGTCGTTCGCGCGCGACGACAGCGACGACGCCGGCTCGACCGACAGCTCGTTGACGATGCCGTTCACGTTGTTGATGCCGCGCACGATTTCTTCGGCACGCTGCTTCGACGCATCGTTCGGCACTTCGCCCGTCAGCAGCACGCGGCGGTTGAACACCGTCACGTTCACGTGCGACTGGTCCGGCAGCCCGTTGTTGATCTGCGTGAGCGACTTGACCTGGATCTCGCGATCCTCCGTCTGAGCGCCGAGCGTACGGCGATCGGTCGCGATCAACGCGCCGCCGCCTGCTGCGGCACCCAGCACGCCGAGCACGCAGCCCTGCAGCGACACGGCAAGGCCCGCCGTCAGCGCGACGAGCAACGTAGTTCTGACGAGCGTCCCTTTGACGCGGCTTTGATTCATCGACGGCTCTCCTTCGTTCAATCCTCACCCAGCAGCATCGCGTCGATGCCGTCGCACAGGCAGTGGATGGTCAGCAGATGGACTTCGTGGATGCGCGCCGCGCGAACGGCGGGCACGCTGATCGGAATATCGGTATCGGACAGCGCGGCCGCGACCGTGTGGTCGTTGCCGCCCGTCAATGCGACGACGGTCATCTCGCGCTCGTGCGCCTCGTCGATCGCCGCGAGCACGCGCGGCGACGCGCCACCCGCGTCGAGCACCAGCAGGATGTCGCCCGTCTGGCCCAGCACGCGCACCTGCTGCGCGAACAATTGCTCGGCCGCCGCCGCGCCCGCGAGGCCGGCCTGCGATGCGTCGGTGGCCAGCGCGATCGCGGGCAGGCCCGGACGCTCGCGCTCGAAACCGCCGACGAGCGACGCGGCGAGATACTGCGTGGCGGCGGCCGACGGGCCGTCACCGCACGCGACGATCTTGTTGCCGTTCGCCAGTGCGGCGAACATCGCATCGACCGCGGCTGCGATCGGCAGCGACAGCGCATCGGCCGCTTCGGCGTGAAGCGCGGCGCTGTCGCGGAATTGTTGCTGAATACGTTCGACTGACATCGATTCCTGGTGAACTGGGCGCGCGGCACAACTCGCGCGACATCGTGGGTGCGGCGAGTTTACCGTACTCCGGCGCCCTCTCCGGGGGTCCGGCAAGAACTCTTTACATCTCGTCACAGCTCGCGGCTACGCATCGTCGGTACGAAATGCGTCGCGCAGCCACGCAAGCCGTCCGGCCTCGAACGCGACGACGTCGAAACGGCACGCGGCGCCGGCCCCGTGCCGCGACCAGAACTGCAGCGCCGCCGCGATCAGACGCCGCCGCTTGCGCCAGCCGACGCTCGCGGCCGCGCCGCCATGCCGGGTGCTGCGCCGCGCGCGCACCTCGACGAACACCAGCATGCCGTCGGGCTCGCGCATCACGAGATCGAGCTCGCCGCCGCGCATCGTCACGTTCGCCGCGACGAACCCCAGGCCATGACGCTCGAGAAACTGCCGCGCGCGCTGCTCGAACGCCGCGCCGACCGGTTTGGATCGCGCCGCGCCGGAAAAGTTGTCGCCCGAATGCGGCCGGCTGCTCGCGCCCTCCGGCCGCGCCGGCGCCGCGTGGCACAATGCCGTCCTTGTTCCGTTCGTGCCGCGATTGCGTGCATTGCCTGCCATGACTGCCCTCCTCGAACTCGCGCATACGCAGCACTACCCGGACGCCGCGCTCTACGTGGTCGCCACGCCGATCGGCAATACGGCCGACATCACGCTGCGCGCGCTGCACGTGCTCGGCCTCGCCGACCGCATCGCGGCCGAAGACACCCGCAACACGGGCCAGCTGCTCGCCCGCTACGGGATCTCGAAACCGCTCGTGGCAGTGCACGAGCACAACGAACGCGAAGCCGCGCAGCGCGTGATCGAACTGCTGCGTGGCGGCGAACGCGTGGCCTACGTGTCGGACGCCGGCACGCCGGGCATCTCGGACCCCGGCGCGCGGCTCGTCGACGCCGTGCGCGCGGCCGGCTTCACGGTGATTCCGCTGCCGGGCGCGAGCGCGGCCGTGACCGCGCTGAGCGTGGCCGGCGACTGGGCCGGCGCGTTCACGTTCGCAGGCTTCCTGCCGCCGAAGGCGAAACAGCGCGCGACCGCGCTGCAGGCGCTGGCGTCGCACCCCTATGCGCTGGTGTTCTACGAAGCGCCGCACCGGATCGCCGAAACCGTCGACGCGCTCGCCGACGCGTTCGGCCCCGCGCGCCGGCTGCTGATCGCGCGCGAGCTCACCAAACTACACGAGCAGCTGTTCCAGGGCACCCTGGCCGAAGGACAGAGCTGGCTCGCCGGCGATGCGAACCGGCAGCGCGGCGAGTTCGTGCTGATCGTCGAAGGCGCGCCGGCGGCAAGCGGCGAAGCCGACGACACCGCGCACGACGCGCTGCTCAGGCTGCTGCTGGAAGAAGTGCCGGTGAAGAGCGCGGCCAAGCTCGCGGCCGCGCTGACCGGCGCATCGCGCAACACGCTGTATGCGCGTGCGCTCGTGCTGAAGGACGGCAACGAAGGCTGACGCGCGCAGCCGCCGCGCGGAAACGACAAAGGGCTGCCGGAAGGCAGCCCTTTGCGCATGAGCGGACGATCCGCCGGGTTGTTGCGGCGGGTTGTCGCGCCGCGTTACTTCGCCGAGATCGACGCGAACATTTCGTCGCGCGCCTCGCGCGCTTCCTGCGGCGACAGCCCTTCGATCTTCACGCGGCCGGTGCCGGCGTGAACGAGGCCGATCATCTTGGCCGCCGCATACGACAGGTCGAGCACGCGGCCACGCTTGAACGGCCCGCGATCGTTGACCTTCACGACGACCCACTTGCCGGTCGATGCGTTCGTCACCTTGATGTACGACGACAGCGGCAGCGTACGGTGCGCGGCGGTGAGCGCGTTCATGTTGAAGCGTTCGCCGTTCGCGGTGCGGCGGCCGTGGAAATCCCGCCCGTACCACGATGCGCGGCCGGTCTGACGGAAATCGGACACATCCTTGCCGTCGATCGGCTCGGCGTCCGCCAGCGACGACTGCTTCGCGTCCTTGCTGTCGGCAGCCGGCATCGATGCCAGCGCGGAATCGAAATTGAGCGGCTGCTTGTCGTCGTCCGCCTTCGCGGCAGCGGCCGTCTTGTCGACCGCCTTCTTCTGGTTCACGCTGCCGGTGGTCTGGCTGGATGGCACCGCACAGCCCGTCAGCGCAAAAAACAATGCAATGGTTCCGAATCGGCTCGGAAAACGTAAATTCATCGACGTGTCGCCTTCTGGTTCGGGCCGCATCGATACAACGCTGCTTCACAACGCAGACATATGCGGCCCGGACGGCAAATGCGTGCACGCCCCGCTCGAATGCGAGCAGGCGGCTAGCATGGGCGCGGCGTTCGTCTAGGCCGCAACCGTCCTGATTAGCTTTCACGTCTGGCGCAACCTGTCCCCAACAGCCTGACCAGACCCCACATGCCGCCATCGAACATGGCTCCACGTTCGCGCGCGTTGCTACGAACAACGCACAGGAACGGCGGCACAGGCCTCATCCGGCGGCGCGGCAGCAGGGCCGCAGGCGGGCGCGCAGCACCCGGCCGGACAAGACGTGAGCACCGAATGCTCGGTGCTGGATACACCGCCGGACTCCCCGGCGGTCGATGCTTGACGGTGAATCCGACGCCTCGTTTAACGGGGCCGATACACCAGCGAATGGCGTGAAATTCACGCGCAATGGGGCGCATTATACATAAATCAAAACCTTGTCTCGAAAAGCGCCCCCGGCGGACCATTGATTCTCGCTATGGTTGTAACAATCGGCATGCTCGGGGAATGCCCTGATCCGCGCGGCGAAGCGTGCGTCGCACGGCCGGCAGGCCGCGCGCGCGACCGGTACAATCGCTCCTTTTAGCCGCCGGTGCCTCCATGAAAGTCACGCTCATTCCGGTCACGCCGTTCCAGCAGAACTGCTCGCTGCTCGTCTGCGAGAAGACGGGCCGCGCCGCCGTCGTCGATCCGGGCGGCGATCTCGACCGGATCGAACAGGAAGTCGCGCGGCAGAACGTGCAGGTCGAGAAGGTGCTGCTCACGCATGGGCACATCGATCACTGCGCGGGCGCGAAGACGCTCGCGACGCGCTACGGCGTGCCGATCGAGGGGCCGCAGGAAGAAGAACGCTTCTGGATCGAGAATCTGCCCATGCAGAGCGAGCGCTTCGGCTTTCCGGCCGCCGACGTGTTCGAGCCCGACCGGTGGCTGAACGACGGCGACACCGTGCGGTTCGGCGACGAGACGCTCGAGGTCTATCACTGCCCGGGCCACACGCCCGGCCACGTCGTGTTCTTCAGCCGCGCGCATCGCATCGCGATCGTCGGCGACGTGCTGTTCGCGGGCTCGATCGGCCGCACCGATTTCCCGCGCGGCAATCATGAGGATCTCGTCCGTTCGATCAAGGACAAGCTATGGCCGCTCGGCGACGACGTCACGTTCGTGCCCGGCCACGGCCCGGTGTCGACGTTCGGCGACGAGCACCGCACGAACCCGTTCGTGTCCGACAAGGTATTCGGATGAACCAGACCGCCATCCCGGAAATTTACGTCAGCACCGACGTCGAGGCCGACGGCCCGATTCCCGGCCCGCATTCGATGCTGAGCTTCGCGTCGGCCGCCTATACCGAGGACAAGCAGCTGATCGCGACGTTCTCGGCGAACCTCGAGACGCTGCCCGGCGCGCACGCGCACCCGGTGCAGGAAGCCTGGTGGAAGACCGAGCCGGAAGCCTGGGCCGCCTGCCGGCGCGACCTGCAGGCGCCCGACGCGGCGCTGGTCGCGTACGTCGAATGGGTCGAGGCGCTGCCCGGCAAGCCGGTGTTCGTCGCGATGCCGGCCGGCTTCGATTTCACGTTCATGTTCTGGTACATGATGCGGTTCGCGGGGCGCTGCCCGTTCTCGTGGTCGGCGCTCGACATCAAGACGCTCGCGTTCGCGATGACGGGCCTGCCGTACCGCAAGGCGATCAAGCCGCGCTTTCCGAAACACTGGTTCGACGACCATCCGCATACGCACGTCGCGCTCGACGACGCGATCGAGCAAGGCGCGCTGTTCTGCAACATGCTCGCCGACCTGCGCCGCCAGCAAGCGGCGCTGGCGGGCCTGGCCGTGTCGGATACCGATCGGTCGGACCGCGCGGGGGCGGGACAAAATCCCACGGATCCGCGCGCAAATTAGCGAATCCCGCTCAGTCACGCGTCGCCAGATTGCCTTTCCTTTTCCGGCCCTCTAACATTGAGCGTGTTGTAGCTGCCGCATGGAGGCGCAGGTGACGCTCGATTCCTTTTCGCAAAAAATCCTTCGCCTGTTGCAGCTCGACGCGCGCCGTTCGGTTCAGGAAATCTCCGACCAGGTCGGGCTGTCGAGCACGCCGTGCTGGCGCCGCATCAAGGACATGGAACAGTCGGGCGTGATCCAGCGCTACACGGCGCTGCTCGATCGCGAGAAGCTCGGCCTGCACGTCTGCGCGCTCGCGCACGTGCACCTGACGCGCCACAACGAAGGCGGCGTCGAGCAGTTCGAGCGCGAGATCGCGACCTGCCCGGAAGTCACCGAGTGCTACAGCACGACCGGCGAAGCCGACTACATCCTCAAGATCGTCGCGCCGGACATCAAGGCCTACGACGTGTTCCTGCACGAACGCATCTTCAAGATCCCGGCCGTGTCGCAGGTGCGCACGAGCGTCGTGCTGCGCGAAATCAAGTTCGACACGCAACTGCCGCTGTAACGCGCGGCCCTGCCCCGCGGGGTCCGCGTTCGCGGCTGCCGGCCGCCGGTTGTCGGTTGTCGGTCACGTCCGCACGGGCAACGTGCGCGTGAAGCCGATCCGGCGCGCGCCGAATTCGCGCTTCAGCGTGTCGATGTCGAGCCGGCCGGCCAGCGCCGCATCGGTGTCGCGCGGATCGCCGTCGAGCGTCACGTCGACCTCGAGCCCCGTACTCAGGTAATGCAGGTTGATCGCCGCCACATGGAGCCCACGCTGCGCGAGCGCGGCCTCGAGCCGCGCCGCCAGTTCGCCGCGCGGCGGCAGCGCGAGCGCCGGGCGGCGCGCCGCGTCGTTCTCCGGGTCGACATGGATCAGCGCATCGAGCACGCGCGGGTCGGACAGCACCCGCGCCCGCGCGGTCTCGGCGATGTAATGCCCTTCGGAGACGGAGATCTTCGGATCGACGAGGATGTGCGCATCGACGAGCGCGGCATCGCCCATCTTGCGCGTGCGCAGGTCGTGTACGTCGCGCACACCGGGCGTCGCGACGAGCAGCGCGCGGATCTCGGCCGTGTCGGCCGTATCGAGCGCGCGGTCGGAGAGATCCTGCAGCGCGTCATAGCCGAACGTCCAGCCCATGCGCGCGACCATGAAGCCGACGATCGCCGCCGCGATCGGGTCGAGCAGCCGCACGCCGGCCAGGCTGCCGACGATGCCGATCGCGACGACGAGCGACGACGCCGCGTCCGAACGCGCATGCCATGCGTTGGCGACGAGCATCGCCGAGCGCACGCGTCGCGCTTCGCGCAGCATGTAGCGAAACAGCGCTTCCTTCGACACGAGCACCGTGAGCGCCACGATCAGCGCGGAAAAATGCACGGCCGGAATGTTTTCGAGATTAACGAGGCGGTCGCCGGCACGCCAGAGCATGCCGATACCGACCGCGATCAGGATCGCCCCGAGAAACAGCGACGCGACCGTCTCGTAGCGGCTATGGCCGTAATTGTGGTCGGCATCCGGCGATGCGCCGCTATGCCGATTCGCAACCAGCACGACAAAATCCGAGATCAAATCGGAAATCGAATGCACACCGTCCGCAATCAATGCCTGCGAATGCGCAATCACGCCGACGACGATCTGAAATGTCGCAAGAACGACATTGAGGACAATACTGACGAGCGTGCTCTTGCGCGCAACTGCGTGCTTATCTGCGCTCTGCGCGTCGCCGGAAAACGTGGACATGAAATATGAGATATCGGTGTGCGGTACGCAATTCTATCAAAGGCGCCCCGCAAGCCCTTCCAATACCCACAAATTTCTCATTTAAATCAATCGCTTATGCGAACGTGTCGCATTTTCATTCACACGACGTGCTTGCAGTTTCATGACGGGGCGGACGGGCCCGCCTATGCCCGGAAAACAAAAAAGCCGCGCTCCTCGACGGATACGCGGCTCTTTCGAAGAGCGAACAACCTAAACGAACGTTTAAATCGCAAACTGTTCGCGGTTCTTGCCGGCGATCCAGCGCGGCGGCTTGCCACGACCCGACCACGTCGCGCCCGTTTCCGGATCGCGGTATTTGGCGGCCACGCCTGCGCGCGGACGACCGACCTTGCCGGCCTTCGCGCGGCTGAGACCGAGTTCGGCGAGCGAAAAGCCGTAGTCGGCAATTTTCTGCTTCACGTCATTCAGCACTTCAGCGTATTCACGCGACTTCGCTTCTTCGATTTGCTTCTCCAGCTTCTCCCGCTGGGCCAGCAGGTCCTTGTAAGAAGACATAGTTTCCCTTTCTATCTATCTGACCAATGGCGCCGGTCTGCAGCCAGCTCACCATTCATGAAATATATGTGCCTCGGATTTTCGAAGGCAGAGATTAGCACAAAAAAGATTTGATAGAAGCGAGATTCATGAAAATCCCGAGATCAATTGTAATTCGCACATGTCATTTTGACCGGCCGCGGCCTTTTCTCAAATTTTTACGCTCCTCCATAGAGATTAGGACATTAGCGATTGACCATTAGGTCTTTCAACATACGCAATTACCCTGCACTCAAAAAATCAAAGCTTTCATCGGACGAGAGTTTGACGAAAACCACATGACGCCGTTTGCTAAACGAACAAATCGCTGACCCGTGACGTCACGTCACATCCTTTGCGCTGGCGATCAGCCGCTCCCGCAGCGCGCCGAGGTCGGCCGACGGCGCGTCGAACGGCGTGCGCACGCGGCGGCCGCCGCATCGCCAGTCCGCGCCATGACGATCGACGCCGAGCAGATCGAGCCCGTCGCGGCGTGCATCGCCCGCGTCGTATGCCGCCCACAGCGCCTGTTCGTCGTCGAACGCGAGCGGCGGCAGCGCATCGAGATGCGCGCCGTCGACCCAGCCCATCCGCCCGAACCCGACGATATGGCGCAGCCGCTCGATCTCGAGCGCCCAGAACCCGAAATCGCCGAGCGCGAGATAGCGCGCGGCGTCCGGCTCGTAGCGCAGGTAGCGCGCGGTGACGTGCGGATCGTCGCCGAGCGGCACGAACCGGCCCAGCAGCGTCGCGCGCTCGGCGTTCGGCACATCGCCGGCGCTTGCGTCGACAACGAGAAAGCCCGCACGCGGATCGGCGGCGAGATTGCGCGTGTGCTCGGCCAGGCCGCTCACCAGGATCACCGGCCGATGGCTTGCATCGGGTGCAAACGGCACGACCGTCGGATACGGGAAGCCCTGCGGTTCGCGCGCATGGGTGGCGAGCGTGCCGAACGCGCAGCGGTGCAGCAGGTGCAGGGCGAGGGCGGGATCGATGTTCAAGGTGACTCCTGCGGTCGAAAGGCGGCGCGTCGGCCAGGGTTTCGATGTTACCCGCGGGCGCCGCCCGCCGCGCATCGACCGAACGGCCAATGCGCGACCGGGCCGCTGCCGCGGGTCGGCCCGATCGGCCGCGCATCGACCGAACGGCCATCGCCCGGCAGGATCGTAAGCGGTTCGATAGAATCGGACCCATCCGACGGGCGCCGCGTGCGCCCGCGCATTTTCCCAACGAGCCGCCCCGTGTCCGAATCCTCTTCCCCCGAATCGCCGTCCCCGTTCGCCGCGCCGCCCGACGCGCATCGCGTGCTGCCGCTGCCGGCCCGCCAGCGCGCGCGCACGGCGTCGATGGCGCTGTTCTTCGTCGCCGGCATGATGTACGCGTCGTGGGGCGTGCACGTGCCGACCGTGCGCGACAAGTTCGCGCTGAGCCCCGGGCTGCTGTCGATCGCGCTGTTCGCGGTCGCCGGCGGGTCGATCGCCGCGATGCTGACCATCGCGCGCTGGATCGCGCGCGTCGGCTCACGCACCGCGTGCCTGGCCGGCGGGCTCGTGATGTCGGCGTGCGCGGCGCTGATCCTCGTCGTGCCCGATTACTGGATGCTGCTCGTGGTGCTCGCGCTGTTCGGCTTCTCGATGGCGACGCTCGACGTCGCGATGAACGCCGAGGCCAGCGCGGTCGAGATCGCGCTCGGCAAGCCGATCATGTCGTCGCTGCACGGGATGTTCAGCATCGGCGGGATGGCCGGCGCGGCGGCCGGCGGCGCGCTGCTGTCGGCCGGCATGGCGCCGGCCGCGCATCTCGCGCTCGCGGCGGCGGCGAGCGCCGCGGTGCTCGTGGCCGCGAGCCCGGCCGTGCTGCCGCACGTGCCGCACCACGAACAGGCGCACGGCGGCGGCAACCGCTGGCGCTCGCCCGCGTTGTGGATGCTCGGCGGCATCGCGCTGATCGCGCTGATCGCCGAAGGCGCGATGTACGACTGGGCGACCGTCTACATGCGCGACGTGGTCGCGGCGAGCCCCGCGCTCGCGAGCGCCGCGTACGCGGCGTTCTCCGGCGGGATGGCCGTCGCGCGCTTCGCGGGCGATGCCGTGCGCGCCCGCTTCGGCGCGCCGCAGCTCGTGTTCGCGAGCGCGTCGCTCGCCTGCGCGGGGATGATCGGCGCGCTGCTGCTGCCGAATCCGGTCGCGGTGCTGACCGGTTTCACGCTGATGGGGCTCGGGCTGGCCAACATGATGCCCGTGCTGTTCGCAGCCGCCGCGCGCGTGAAGGGCATCCACGCGGCCGAAGGGCTCGCGCACGTGGCCGGGCTCGCGTATTTCGGGCTGCTGTTCGGGCCGGTCGTGATCGGCGCGGTCGCGCAGGCCGCGAATCTGACGATCGGCCTGTCGGTCGTCGCGCTGTGCGCGGCGCTCGTCGCGCTCGTCGCCCCGAAGGTGCTCGCGCACCTGAAGATCTGACGGCGCGGCGGCGCACGCCGGCCCAAAAAGAAAACGCGCATGCGTTGCCGCATGCGCGTCTTCACCCTCCTGTCGACCGCTTCGCGTTACATCTTCACTTCGTCGAGCAGCGTCTTCTTGCCGTCCTTGTAGTTGTACAGCGAAATCACGCCGTGCTGCAGGTCGCCCTTCGAATCGAAGGTCGTCGTGCCGATCACGCCCGTGTACTTCGTCGCCGGCATCGCCGCGAGGATCTTCGCCGGGTCGGTCGAGTTCGCGCGCTTCATCGCGTCGGCGATGATGTACACGGCGTCATACGTGAACGGTGCGTAGATCTGGATCGGCTGGCCGAAGCGCTTCTCGTACTTCGCCTTGAACGCGGCGCCGCCCGGCATCTTCTCGAGCGAGGCACCGGCTTCCGAGCACACGATGTTGTCGGTCGCGTTGCCGGCCAGGTCGGCCAGCTTTTCCGTGCACACGCCGTCGCCCGCGAAGATCTTCGCGCGCAGGCCGAGCTGCTTCGCCTGTTTCGCGAACGGGCCGCCGGTGGCGTCCATGCCGCCGTACATGATCGCGTCCGGGTTCTCGCCCTTGATCTTCGTCAGAATCGCACGGAAGTCGACCGCCTTGTCGTTGGTCGCGTCATGCGACAGCACCTTCAGGCCGAGCGCCTTCGCCTTCTTCTCGAATTCGTTCGCGAGACCCTGGCCGTACGCGGTCGAATCGTCGACCACCGCCACGCTCTTGATGCCCTTCGAATGCGCGTAGTTCGCCAGTGCCGGGCCCTGCTGCGCATCGGTCGCCACCACGCGGTACGTGGTCTTGAAGCCTTGCTGCGTGTAGGCCGGGTTGGTTGCCGACGGCGAGATCTGCACGATGCCCGCATCGCTGTAGATCTTCGAGGCCGGGATCGTCGTGCCCGAGTTCAGGTGGCCCACCACCGCGACGACCTTGTCGTCGACGAGCTTCTGCGCAACCTGCGTCGCCTGCCGCGGGTCGGCGGCGTCATCCTGTGCGTCGAGTTGCAGCGTGATCTTCTGGCCGCCGATCGTCAGGCCCTTCGCGTTGATCTCCTCGACTGCGAGACGCGCGCCGTTTTCATTGTCCTTACCCAGGTGTGCAATGCCGCCCGTCAACGGCGCGACGTGGCCGATCTTGACGACTTGATCGGCGGACGCGTTGCTTGCAGCTGCAGCGCACAGCATTGCCGCTGCGGTGATCGGCAACAGCTTTTGCATCTTGATATTCATGTAAGTCTCCAGTTCGGTCCCAAAAAACGCCATCGCCCGGTGCCCCGCTGCCATCCCCGTGTTTGCCATCACTGGACGATTCGCCGGTTGCATCCTTCATGCACTTGGCCTCAAGCACGTGAAAACCGCCGCTTTTAGCAGCCGCCCGCTCGTACTTGCGCGCAAGTGTAGGTGATCAAATTAATTTGTGGGATTTTTTTGGGCTAGTGGTAACACTACCGATATACGCGCTCTGGAAGGATGACTCGAATAGCGCTGCAAGCCCCGGTGGATAAGGGTTTCCGCTAATTTCGACATATTGTCGAAAGGTCGTTTCAATCGATTCGCGCGGGCATTTCGATTCGGTATTTTGTGACCTGGATCATTGAATGAAACGCGCGTGACACCCCGCGCGTTTCGTCGCCCGACATGAACCGTTCAAGCGGCCGAACCGGTGTTCAGGCCGCCGATGCGCGCCATTCCGCGTCGAGCGCGGCGACCAGTTGCGACGTCGTCAGCGCATCGCCGCGCCGCCGCGCGAGCGGCGCGCCCTGGCCGGCCCACAGCGACAGATAGTCGCCGTCGTTCGCGCGCGCGGCCGCCTGGCGCAGCGGCTGGGTCAGCGCGTTCTGCACCGGATACGGCGCGACGTCGGCCGCGTGCTCGCCGAGCCGCGCCATCAGCGTGTTGCGCAGCCCGCGTGCGTGACGGCCGGTGATCGCGCGCGTGACCTGCGTCGACGTATCGGCGCTCGCGAGCAGGCGCGCCTTCCAGTCCGCCGCAATCGCGCTTTCCGCGCACGTGAGGAACGCGGTGCCGAGTTGCGCGGCCTGCGCGCCGAGCGCGAGCGCGGCCGCGATGCCGCGGCCGTCCATGATGCCGCCCGCGGCCAGCACCGGCAGGCCCGTCGCGTCGACGAGCTGCGGGACGAGCGCGAGCGTGCCGATCAGCGCGTCGTCGGCGGCACCGATGAAGGTGCCGCGATGGCCGCCCGCCTCGGCGCCCTGCGCGGAGATCGCGTCGGCGCCGGCCGCCTGCCACGCGCGCCCTTCGGCCACGTGCGTCGCGGTGCCGATCACATAAGTGCCGGCGGCTTTCAGGCGCGCGACGTCGGCCGCGTCGAGCACGCCGAACGTGAAGCTCGCGACCGGCACGCGCAGCGCGACGAGCGCATCGAGCTGCGCGCGGAAATCGGGCGCGTAGCGCGCGGGCGCCGTGCCCGGCGGCAGGCCGAGCGCGGTATTCAGCGGGTCGATCGCCGCCAGCGCGCGCGCGACGGTCGCCGCGTCGGGCGCGGCTTCATCGGGCAACACGAACAGGTTGATCGCGAACGGGCGATCGGTCGCCGCGCGGATCGCGGCGACTTCGGCCTCGATACGCTCGGGCGCGAGCGCGCCGGCGCCGAAGCTGCCGAGCGCGCCGGCATTCGACGCGGCGGCAACCATCGCGGTCGTGGTCGCGCCGACCATCGGCGCCTGCACGAGCGGCAGGCGCAGGCCGAAGCGTTCGGAAAAGGGCGTGGAAAACGGGCGGGCAGACATGGCGAATCCTTCGATGACGATGCGCGAAAGCGCTTTGTAAAGGCCGACACATCGACTCTATCGAAGCGGCGCGGCGTCGAAAAATGAAAAATCGAGATCGAAACGATCGCTGCGCGAGAAGTGCCCGCGTGCGCTGCAGCACCGGTCGATTGGTGGCACACTAGGCCGCCCTCTTTTCACTCTCCGGTGCGCCTCGCGCACCCCGCACGCAGGAGTTCAGAACGTGACTGCCCAATGGATCGACATCCCGACCGGTAACGACAGCTTCGGCGGCTATCTCGCACTTCCCAAGCGCGGCAAGGGCCCTGCCGTCATCATCATCCAGGAGATCTTCGGCGTGAACGCGCACATCCGCGCGGTCGCCGACCAGTACGCGGCCGACGGCTTCGTCGCGCTCGCGCCGGACGTGTTCTGGCGCACGCAGCCGCGCGTCGAGCTGACCTACGACGGCGCGGATCGCGACAAGGGCATCGAGCTGCTGAAGAAGACCGACGTGGGTCTCGCGGTCGCGGACATCGTCGCGACGGCCGACGTGTTGCGCGCACGCCCCGAAGTGGCCGGCAAGCTCGCCGCGATCGGCTACTGCTTCGGCGGCCAGCTCGCGTATCGCGCGGCCGCGACCGGCAAGCTCGACGCGGCGGTGGCCTATTACGGCGGCGGCATCCAGAACGCGCTGGACCTCGCCGGCCAGGTCACGCAGCCGATCCTGTTCCACTACGCGGAAAACGACCACGGCATTCCGCTCACGGCCGTCGACCAGGTGAAGGCCGCGTTCGCCGGCCACGGCGATGCGTCGTTCCACGTGTACCCGGGCGCCGAGCACGGCTTCAACTGCACGGACCGCGCGTCGTACAACCAGCGCGCCGCGGCGCTCGCGCACGGCCGCACGCTGACCTTCCTCGCCGAGCATCTCTAAAAAGGCCCGCCCGCGGGCCGGCCACGCCGGGCCCGCGTTATGCTCGCACCATCGCCACGAGTCACAACGGGGGTGACCGCGATGCACTCGGACTATCTCGCGCATGACGCAATCGGCCTCGCCGCGCTCGTGCGCGACCGCCACGCCAGCCCGCGCGAACTGCTCGACGCCGCGATCGGCCAGGCCGAAGCGGTGAACGGCGCGATCAACGCGATCGTGCTGCAGGACTACGAAGCCGCGCGCGCGCGTGCGGCGGCCGCGCCCCCACCCGGCGCCGACGCGCCGTTCGCGGGCGTGCCGTATCTCGTCAAGGATCTCGGCGCGGCGGTCGCCGGGCTGCCGCTGTCGATGGGCAGCCGGCACTACCGGTATTTCGTGCCGACCGACGATTCACCGGTGATCGCGCGCAGCCGCGCGGCGGGCTTGAACGTATTCGGCAAGACCAACACGCCCGAGATCGGCCAGATGCCGTACACGGAACCGGAACTGTTCGGCGCGTGCCGCAATCCGTGGAATCTCGACCACACGCCCGGCGGATCGAGCGGCGGCGCGGCGGCGGCCGTCGCGGCCGGCATCGTGCCGCTCGCGCATGCGTCCGACGGCGGCGGCTCGATCCGCATTCCGGCGTCGTGCTGCGGGCTGTTCGGGCTGAAGCCGAGCCGCAACCCGGTGCTCGTCGACCTGCCGTCGAACGGCGAACTCGTCGTCCAGCACGCGGTGTCGCGCAGCGTGCGCGACAGTGCGCTCTTGCTCGACGTGACGACCGGCCAGACGCTGCCGCCCGGCGCACCCGGCACCTTCCTCGGCGCGCTCGATACGCCGCCCGGCCCGCTGCGGATCGGCCTCGTCGTCGATCCGATGCTCGCGCCGGCGCTCGCCGACGACACGCGCGCGGCGCTCGACGATGCGGCCGCGCTGCTCGAATCGCTCGGCCACCACGTCGAGCCCGCGACGCTGCCGATCGACTACGCGCGCGCGGCCGAAACCTTTCTGACACTGTGGGCGACGATCGCCGAGGACATGGTGCTCGGCGCGCGCGCGCTGACCGGCCGCACACCGCGGCGCGGCGAATTCGAGGCCGCGACGTGGGCGATGGCGGTGGTCGGCCGGCGTCTCGCGCGCACGCGCCTGCCGGACGTGCTCGAATGGCAGCGCCAGCTCACCGTGCAGGTCGCCGGTCTCGTGTCGCGTTACGACGCGATCCTGTGCGCATCGCTCGCGGGGCCGCCGGTGAAGATCGGCGAGCTGCAGCCGACGCCGTTCGAATCCGCGCAGATGAAGCTCGTCGCCGCGCTGCCGGTGAAGCCGCTGCTGAAGGAAATGCTCGCGAAATCGTCGGAGAAGGCGTTCGCGTGGGCCGGCTGCACCGAGCTGTTCAATCTGACCGGCCAGCCGGCGATGTCGGTGCCGCTGTACTGGAATGCGCGCGGGCTGCCGATCGGCGTGCAGTTCGCCGCGCGCCACGCGGACGACGCGCTGCTGCTCCGGCTCGCGCGGCAGCTCGAACAGGCGCGGCCGTGGTTCGACCGCCGCCCGCCGCTGATGCAGGCGCAGCGCTGATTCGGCGGCTTGCGCCGCGCGGCATGCGCGGCGCGTCACGATAAAAAAGCCCCGCCGGCGCAAACCGGCGGGGCTTTCACGCAGGCAACCGCGTGACGGCGCTCGTTACACCGCGAGCCGTTCGCAGATCGTCCGCGTGGCGGTCGCCAAGTTCAGCGTGTAGAAGTGCAGCCCCGGCACGCCCGCGTCGATCAGGCGCTGGCACAGGCTCGTGACGACGTCCGCGCCGAACGCGCGGATCGACTCGCGATCGTCGCCGAAGCTCTCGAGCCGGCGCGCGACCCAGCGCGGTACTTCGGCGCCGCACATCTCGGAGAAGCGCATCAGCTGCGAGAAGTTCGTGATCGGCATGATGCCCGGCACGATCGGCACGTCCACGCCGAGCTTGCGCGTATCGTCGACGAAGCGGAAATACGCATCCGCGTTGAAGAAGTACTGCGTGATCGCGGAATTCGCGCCGGCTTTCACCTTGCGCGCGAAATTCTCGAGATCGGCCTTCGGCGAGCGCGATTGCGGGTGGTACTCCGGATAGCCGGCGACCTCGATGTGGAACCAGTCGCCGTGCTCGGCGCGGATGAAGCTGACGAGCTCGGACGCATAGCGCAGCTCGCCGACCTCGCCCATTCCCGACGGCAGATCGCCGCGCAGCGCGACGATGTGCCGGATGCCGTGCGAGCGGTACTGGTCGAGGATCGCGCGCAGGTTGTCGCGCGACGAGCCGATGCACGACAGGTGCGGCGCGGCCTCGAGGCCGTCCTTCTGCATGTCGAGCACGGTATCGAGCGTGCCCTGCTGCGTCGAGCCGCCGGCGCCGAACGTCACGGAGACGAATTTCGGCTTCAGCGGCAGCAGCTGCGCGCGCGTGGCGCGCAGCTTTTCGACGCCGTCCGCCGACTTCGGCGGGAAGAATTCAAACGAGAGTTCGATCGGTTTCATGATTCGATGGGATTGGGCCTGCGCCCGCCCGCGCTCAGCCGAAGTCGCGCTGGCCGAAGATCAGGGCGGACAGCAGCCACGACACGATGCTGTACAGGATCGAACCGAAGAACGCGGACCAGAACCCCGACACCTCGAAGCCCTTCAGCAGCGACGACGCGAACCAGAAGCACAGCGCGTTCACGACGAGGATGAACACCCCGAGCGTGACGATCGTGACGGGCAGCGTCAGCAGGATCAGCACCGGCCGGATCACCGTGTTGATCAGCCCGAGCACGACCGCGACGATCAGCGCGGTGCCGAAGCTCTTGATGTGGATCGACGGCACGAGGTACGTGATGATCAGCAGCGCGAGCGCGTTGATGACCCAGGTGAGGATGACGCTCATGGAGGGCTCCGGTTCGGTTGTCGATCGGTACGATCGGGGAGCGCCGCCGCGCCGCGCACGCCCGTTCGGGGCGCACGACGCGGCGGCGGCCGCGCATCGGGATCAATAGCGGTAGTGGTTCGGCTTGAACGGGCCGTCCTTCTGCACGCCGATGTACGACGCCTGCTCGTCCGACAGCACCGACAGGTTCGCGCCGATGCGCGCAAGGTGCAGGCGCGCGACCTTTTCATCGAGATGCTTCGGCAGCACGTACACCTTGTTCTCGTACTCGTTGCCGCGCACGAACAGCTCGATCTGCGCGAGCGTCTGGTTCGCGAACGAGTTCGACATCACGAACGACGGGTGGCCGGTCGCGCAGCCGAGGTTCACGAGGCGGCCTTCGGCCAGCAGGATCACGCGCTTGCCGTCCGGGAAGATGATGTGGTCGACCTGCGGCTTGATGTTTTCCCACTGGTACTGGCGCGTCGACGCGACGTCGATTTCCGAGTCGAAGTGGCCGATGTTGCAGACGATCGCGTTGTGGCGCATCGCCTTCATGTGATCGTGGTTGATCACGTGGTAGTTGCCGGTCGCCGTCACGAAGATGTCGGCCTTGTCCGCCGCGTATTCCATCGTCACGACGCGGTAGCCTTCCATCGCCGCCTGCAGCGCGCAGATCGGATCGATTTCGGTGACCCACACGGTCGCGCCCAGCCCGCGCAGCGACTGCGCGCAGCCCTTGCCCACGTCGCCGTAGCCCGCGACGACCGCGACCTTGCCCGCGATCATCACGTCGGTCGCGCGCTTGATGCCGTCGACGAGCGATTCGCGGCAGCCGTACAGGTTGTCGAACTTCGACTTCGTGACGGAATCGTTCACGTTGAACGCCGGGAACGGCAGGCGGCCGTCCTTTTCCATCTGGTACAGGCGGTGCACGCCGGTCGTGGTTTCCTCGGTCACGCCCTTGATGTGCGCGAGGCGCTTCGAGTACCAGTTCGCGTCGACGTCGAGGTGCGCCGCGATCGACTTGTACAGCGCGACTTCTTCCTCGTTGGTCGGCTTCGCGATCACCGAACGGTCCTTCTCGGCCTTCGCGCCGAGGATCAGCAGCAGCGTGGCGTCGCCGCCGTCGTCCAGGATCATGTTCGCGAATTCGCCGTTCGGCCATTCGAAGATGCGGTGCGAGAACTCCCAGTATTCGTCGAGCGACTCGCCCTTGAACGCGAACACCGGCGTGCCGGCTTCGACGATCGCGGCCGCCGCGTGATCCTGCGTCGAGAAGATGTTGCACGATGCCCAGCGCACGTCCGCGCCGAGCGCCTTCAGCGTCTCGATCAGCACGCCCGTCTGGATCGTCATGTGCAGCGAACCGGCAATGCGCGCGCCCTTCAGCGGCTGCTGCGCCTTGTATTCGTCGCGGATCTGCACGAGGCCCGGCATTTCGGTCTCGGCGATGTTGAGTTCCTTGCGGCCCCAGCCGGCCAGCGCCATGTCGGCGACGACGTAATCGTGGGAAGCCTTGGAATCGATAATGGCGTTCATCACGCCCTCCTTTCTAAAAAGTTTCTAGATTGGTGACGTGAGCGCCGTTCAGGAAGCGGGGCCGGCGGGAAAATCGCCGCACGGCTGCTTGGTGAAGCTCTCCGAGCCTGGCGGACACTGATGGCCCGTCGCAACGCTCCTCGGAAAACGGAGGGGATTGTAGCAAATCGGCGCGCGAAATGCGCAAGGACGATGCGTAGGCACGAGACGCGCGCGGCGCGGCGCGCGCGGCCGTGGCCAACGGGGCAGGACGCCGGGGTCAGGACTCGGCGCCGACCCACGCCTGTTCGCGCAGCCGCGCGCGCAGGCGCGCGACGGCCTGGCTGTGCAACTGGCACACGCGCGATTCGCTCACCTCGAGCACCGCGCCGATTTCGCGCAGATTCAGGCCCCGTTCGTAGTACAGCGACATCAGCAGCTTCTCGCGCTCCGGCAGCCGCTCGATCGCCTCCACGAGCGCCTCGCGCAGGTGCTCGTCGAGCAGCGCCGACAACGGATCGGCATGATCGACGCGATAACGGTCGAGGAACGGCTCGTCGTCGGCCGCGCGATCGAAATCCTCGTAGTAGATGAGCTGGCTGCCGTGCAGATCCTGCAGCATCCCCTGGTATTCGTCGAGCGGCATGTTCAGGTGCTGCGCGATCTCGGTCTCGGTCGCCGAGCGGCCGAGGTGCTGCTCGACCTGGTGCACCGCGTGCTCGACCTCGCGCGACGTCTTGCGCAGGCTGCGCGGCAGCCAGTCGTTGCTGCGCAGCTCGTCGAGCATCGCGCCGCGGATCCGCTGCGTCGCGTAGGTCTCGAACTGCGCGCCCTGGTCTTCCTTGTAGCGGCCGGCCGCGTCCATCAGGCCGATCATGCCGGCCTGGATCAGATCGTCGAGATCGACGCTCGCCGGCATCTTCGCGACGAGCTGCAGTCCAAGGCGGCGCACGAGCGGCGCATATTGCGCGAGCACGTCGGCCTGGGACATCTTTCCTTGAGCGTTGTACATCATGGCTCCCTCCTTCGGGTGGCGCTCACGCGGCGTGTGCCGCGCCCGCCTCATACGACGGCTTGCCGCCGGCATGGACCGCGCGGCCCGCGCCCGAACCCGGGCGCATCGGCCAGTACAACAGGTCGGCGGCAATCTGCCGGTAGTCGCGCGCGGCAGCCGACGACGGAAACGCGTCGACCACCGCATGCATCAGTTCGCGGGCGTGCTCGACGAGCGGATCGGCGCTCACGCAGCCCGCGTCGGCGATCGACACGGTCAGGTAGCGGCTCGCGACGCCCGCGAGGTTGTCGAAGGCCGTCTTCGCGTCCGCGTGGCTGGCGACCTGATTGGTCAGCACGCGGAACTGCGCGAACGCGTGCGCGAAATGCAGCCGCTTCATGCACGCATACGCCTCGGTGATCGCCTGCGCGGCGACCCGCGTGACGATCAGCACGTCGTGCGCTTCGCGCGCGAGCGCCGACAACGATCCGTCGGCTCCGAGCTGCGCGTCGACGAGGACGATGTCGGCCGGGCCGTCGATGAAGTCGCTCAGTTGCGCGTCGCCGTAGCCGGCGCGCGCGAGCCGCGCGGCGCCGCACAGGCCGAAGCCGGCCGCCACCCGCGTGCGTTCGCCGTCGCGCAGCCACGCGCCGGCGAGCGTCGCGCTGGCCGAATGCACGTCGGCGCGCTCGTCGACGACGAGCACGTCCTTGCCGAGCGACGCGAGCGCCGCCGCGAGGTTCACGACGGTGGACGTGCAGCCGACGCCCGCGGGCCCGCCCGTCACCGCGACGATGCGCGACGCGCGCCCGGCCAGCAGGCGCCGCAGCCCTTCGGCCTGATCGATGATCCGTTTATCCAAATCGCACCTCGTGCAGCTCGGCGGTGGAACGTGCGGTCAGTGCGGAAAGCAGCGTCGGCATGTCCTCGTCTTGCGGCACGAAGGGCGAGCCGTCGCGCGGTACACAGAACGCGCTCTTCAGCAGGAATTTGGTCGATGCGACGTACAGGTTCTCCGGCACCTTCTGGCCGGTCGACACGTAGTGGACCGGCAGCTTGTAGCGAATCACCGTGTCGAGCACGCCGCCGAGGTGAGTCGCCTCGTCGAGCTTCGTGAGGATGCAGCCGGCCAGGTCCGGATGCTCGCCCGCGCTGCGGTACGCCTGCACGACTTCGTTCAGCGTGTCGCCGTGGCTCGTCGCGTTGAGCAGCAGCAGGCGCTGCACGGGCGCGTTCGCGCCGTGCAGCATCGCGATCTGGTCGGACACCGCGCGGTCGCGCTGGCTCATGCCGATCGTGTCGATCAGCACGATGTGCTTGTTGCGCAGCTCGGACAGCGCGAGCGCGAGGTCGCCCGCATCCTTCACCGCGTGAACCGGCACGCCGAGGATCTTGCCGAAGATGCGCAGTTGCTCGTGGCCGCCGATCCGGTAGCTGTCGGTGGTCAGCAGCGCGACCTTGCTCGCGCCGAAGCGCATCACGCAGCGCGCGGCCAGCTTCGCGGTGGTGGTCGTCTTGCCGACGCCCGTCGGGCCCATCAGGGCGAACACGCCGCCGCGCTCCATCAGCGCGTCCTCGCTGTCCAGCACCGGCAGGTTCGACGCGAGCACCGACTGCGCCCATTCGGCGGCCTGCTCGAAGGTCTGCGCGCCGTCGCCGGCCGGCAGGTTGTCGACCAGCATCCGCACGAGCTGCGCGGAGAAGCCGGCCGCGAACAGGTGCTTCGTCAGCGCGCCGTGGACGGGGCCGCGACGCTGGCGGTCGTGCCACATCAGGCTGTCGAACTGCTCTTCCATCATTCCGCGCAGCTCGCCCAGCTCCTGCATCACCGTGTCGTTGACGATCCGCTCGATGCGCGACTTCACCGCATCGGCCACCACGGCGGCCGTGTCGGCGGACAGGTGCGTGCGTTCCGTCGCCCTGGCGCCGTATGCGGCGCCCGTGTCGGCTGCGCGCTTCGCAGAGGCCGACGCTCCGGCGGCCGGCGACCGGCGTTCGGCGTCGCGCACGATGTCGCGCGCCCAGTCGGGCGGCGTCGCGCGGGCGGCGGCTTGCGGCGCGGGCGCGCTCGCCTGCGGCTCGGCAGACGCCTGCGCACGGGCAATCAGCGCGTCGCGCTGCTGCGTCAGGCGCTTCGCGTGCTCGACGAGCCACGGTGCGGGTTCGGAAGCAGGCGCGGACGATCCGGCGGCCGGCATGCCTGCCGCGGCGGATGCGGCGCTCGACGGCGCTGCCGCCGCGGGCGCGTCCGCATCGATCGGCGCCGCGTGCGCATCCGCGTCTTGCATGTCGGCGCTCGCGCCGAACACGGACGAGAACACGTCCGGCAGCCCGCCTTCGCCCGCCGCATACGGATTGACGGCCGGGCGCGGAGCGATGCCCGGGCGCGACACGATGCCCGGCACGGCGGCGGCCGGCACGGATTCCGGCGCGCGCGACGTGGCGAGGCGCGGACGCGCGGCCGGCGGCGCCACCGCGGCGAGATCCGAATCGGCGAGTGCAACGATTTCGACGCTGCCGTCATCGAGCGTGCGGTTCGACAGCACGACCGCGTCGGCGCCGAGCGCCTCGCGCACGAGACGAAGTGCGTCGCGGCTCGTTGCGCCGGTGAATTTGCGAATGTTCAAGCGGAACCCCCGATGACGTTAACGACTTTGATCGTGCGTGTGTCCGGCACTTCGGCGTACGACAGCACTTTCAGTTGCGGCAGGCTGCGGCGCAGGAAACGCGCGAGCATCGCGCGCAGCGCGTGCTGCACCAGCAGCACGGGCGGCAGCCCGAGATTCTGTTGACGCAGCATCGCTTGCTGCGTGCCGGTCAGAAGGTTGTGCGCGAGGCCGGGTTCGAGGCCCGGATTCGCGCCGGTGGCGAGCGCCTGCGACAGCACGCGCTCCAGATTCGCGTCGAGGCCCATCACCTGCATTTCGCCGTTGCCCGGATACCACTGCTGCGTGATCGCGCGGCCGAGCGAGAGCCGCACCGCCGCCGTGATCTCGAATGCGTCGCCGCGGCCCGCATGCTCGGACACGGCCTCGAGGATCGTGCGCATGTCGCGGATCGGCACGCCTTCCTCGAGCAGGTTCTGCAGCACCTTCTGCAGCGTGGTGAGCGAGATCGTCTTCGGCACCAGGTCCTCGACGAGCGACGGCGCGTCCTTGCCGGTGCGCTCGACGAGCGCCTGCACTTCCTGGCGGCCGAGCAGCTCGGCCGCGTGCTGGACGACGAGATGGTTCAGGTGCGTCGCGACCACCGTGCTCGCGTCGACCACCGTGTAGCCGTACACCTGCGCCTGCTCGCGCAGCGCGACGTCGATCCACACGGCCGGCAGCCCGAACGCGGGATCCTGCGTGACGGCGCCCGGCAGCGCGGCCGTCACCTGGCCCGGGTTGATCGCGAGCCACTGGCCCGGGAACACTTCGCCGAAGCCGATCTCGACGCCCTTCAGCGCGATCCGGTACGCGTTCGGCCGCAGTTCGAGGTTGTCGCGGATATGGATCACCGGCGGCAGGAAGCCGATTTCCTGCGCGAATTTCTTGCGGATGCTCTTGATGCGCTTGAGCAGCTCGCCGTCGCTGTTCTTGTCGACGAGCGGGATCAGCCGGTAGCCGACTTCGAGGCCGAGCGGGTCGATCAGCTGCACGTCGTCCCAGGTCGCTTCGTGGCTGTCGGCCGGCAGCACGGCGGGCGGCGCGATGTCGGTCACGTCGCCGGCCGCCTTGCGGGCCGCGGCGCGCTTGGTCTGCGTGCGCGCCAGCCAGATCGCGCCGCCGCCGAGCGCGAGGAACGCGAAGTGCGGCATGCCCGGGATCAGCCCCATCAGCACGATGATCGCGCCGGTGATGTTCAGCACGCGCGGGTTCGTGAACAGCTGGCCGGTGATCTGCGTGCCGATGTCCTCGTCGGTCGCGACGCGCGACACGATCACGCCGGCCGCGGTCGAGATCACGAGCGACGGGATCTGCGCGACGAGGCCGTCGCCGATCGTCAGCAGCGTGTAGTTGGTGCCGGCCGCGGCGAACGACATGTCGTGCTGGACCATCCCGACGATCAGCCCGCCGATCACGTTGATCGCCATGATGATCAGGCCGGCGATCGCGTCGCCGCGCACGAACTTCGACGCGCCGTCCATCGACCCGTAGAACTCGGCTTCCTGCGACACGGCCAGGCGCCGCTTGCGCGCCTGTTCCTCGTTGGTGAGGCCGGCGTTCAGGTCGGCGTCGATCGCCATCTGCTTGCCGGGCATCGCATCGAGCGTGAAGCGCGCGGACACTTCGGCGATCCGCCCCGCGCCCTTCGTGATCACCATGAAGTTGATGATCATCAGGATCACGAACACGACGATGCCGACCGCGAAGTTGCCGCCGACGAGGAAGTGGCCGAACGCCTCGATCACCTGGCCGGCCGCGTCGGGGCCGGTGTGGCCTTCGAGCAGCACGACGCGCGTCGACGCGACGTTCAGCGACAGGCGCAGCAGCGTCGAGAACAGCAGCACGCTCGGGAACGCCGCGAAGTCGAGCGGCTTCATCGTGTACATGCTGACGAGCAGCACCATCACGGACAGC
>NZ_JBYQCG010000241.1:0-24696 GCF_057837105.1 Burkholderia sp. APQ4-4ca
CGTGAACACGCCGTCGACCGTGTTGCCCAGCATCACCTTCTTGATCACGTCCTCTTCGCTGATGCCGAGCTCCTTCGCCTGCTCCGGAATCTGCTTGTCGACCAGCGGCGTGCGCACGAAGCCCGGACACACGACGTGCGAGCGCACGTTGTGCTTCGCGCCTTCCTTCGCCAGCACGCGCGCGAGACCCAGCAGCCCGTGCTTGGCCGTCACGTAGGCCGACTTCAGCGGCGACGCCTCGTGCGAGTGCACCGAACCCATGTAGATCACGACGCCGCCGCGATCGTCCTTGTACATGTGCTTGAGCGCGGCCTTCGTCGTCAGGAACGCGCCATCGACGTGGATCGCCTGCATCTTCTTCCAGTCGGCGAACGAGTAGTTCTCGATCGGATTGACGATCTGGATGCCGGCGTTCGACACGAGGATGTCGACCGAGCCGAACGCCTCGGCCACCTTGTCGATGCCGCTGTTCACGGCATCTTCATTGGTCACGTCCATCGCGACGCCGATCGCCTTGCCGCCCGCCTTGACGATCTCGTCGGCGACCGCGTTCGCGCCGTCCTGGTTCAGGTCGGCGATCGCGACGGCCGCGCCGGCCTTGGCCAGCTCCAGCGCGATTTCCTTGCCGATGCCGCTCGCGGCGCCCGTGACGACTGCGGTCTTGCCATTCAGGTTGCTCATGTTCGAATTCCCGTGGTGAAAGGATTGACAGGGAGAAAGGGCTGTTGACGTGTTACTGGGCCAGGTAATCGTAGACGACTTCGCCGAGGCCCAGCGTCAAATCTGCGACGAGGTGGCGCGCTTCGACGATCTCGAGCACGGGCAGGTCGGCCACCGGCGCGAGCGCGTGCGGCGCCAGTTCGAGCGAGGCGGGTCCCGTCCATGCGCCCTTCATCTTGATGTCCTGCATGTAATAGCGCACCAGTTCGCATACGCGAGCGGTGCCGTCGACGTGCGGGATGATCTTCAACAGGAAATTGGGGCCGGCGAGTCGTTTCGCCTGCTCTTCGATGTCGAGTTCCTTGTGCTTGTAGCCCATCGTGCCGGTCGCGACACGCACCTTGCCGTAGTCGAGCGTGCCCAGGATGTGATCGGTGTTCACGTGCAGCGTGGGCGACGCGAGCTTCTTCGGGAAGCCCCACAGCTCGCGGCCGCCGGCGATCGGCGGGTGATCGTCGAGATACATCGCGAGCGTATAGCCGCCCGGCTGGCCGTCGTATTCGACGGGGATCACCTGGCCGCTTTCGGTGTAATCGCCGAAGCCGGTCGAATCGGCCATGCGGATGAATTCGTAATGCACGAGCGGCTCGGTGACCTGCAGCGGCTCGGGGACGATTTCACGGAGGCGGTCCGGATCGGTGCGGTACGTGATGATCAGAAACTCACGATCGACGAAACGGTACGGGCCCATCGGGAACGCGGGGCTGGTCAACGGCATCGCAAACGCCTTCGATCGGACATCGCTGGGTTTCATGCGGACTCCTTGTTGTTGAGCGCTTCGTGGATGAGTGGTCGTAATCGTATGCCTGTGCGTTGCCGTTGTGCGATGCCGCATATGGAATTAATTGTTGCCGATTTCGAATTATTTGAGGCGTAAATATTGAGATGAACGAGGCAAACGGCCTGAACGGCACGCGGCCAAGCGAGGGTCGCATGCGTCGATGACGCCATCATGTGAAAAAGGTGAGGCTTTACGGGAGACAGGGTGAGCTTTTACGGGGACATTCACGTGGAAATGTGACAATTGTGTGAACTTGTATTGCAGTGCAGGCTCTAAGTGCGTTCGCCGCGCGGGCCTCGTCCGGGCGGCTGCCGCATTCAGCCCCGCTTAAGCGGCCACGCTCTGGCATCGTTCGACGCCGCCGGGGCAACCGGCCGAACTTTTACGCCTCACGCAACCGGATTCATGCAGAACGTCAATCTCGCCCTCTTTTCCGCCATCAACGCCGGCGGTGCGCCGCACCCGGGCGTTGCCCGCCTCGCGATCTTCGCCGCCGACTGGCTCGTCTACGCGCTGCCCGCGATGCTGCTGCTGACCTGGATCTTCGGAGCACGCCCCGCGCGGCGCCAGGCGATCGAAGCCGGCCTCGGCGTTTGCGTGGCGCTCGGGCTCGCGCAGGTGCTCGGGCATGTCTGGTTCTCCCCGCGCCCGTTCATGGCCGGCGTCGGCACGCAGTTGATTCCGCACGCGCCGGACAGCTCCTTTCCGAGCGATCACATGACGTTCGCGTGGAGCATGGCGGTCGGCCTGCTGCTCGGCGGCACGAAGCGGGTCACCGGTTTCGTGATGGCCGCGATGGCCGTGGCGATCGCATGGGGCCGCGTCTATGCGGGCGTGCACTGGCCGTTCGACATGGCGGGCGGCGTGCTGGTCGGCACGGTCGGCGCGCTGGCCGCGCACCTGTACGGGCAACGCGTGACCGCGCCGCTCGAACGGCTCGGCGATTCGGTGCACGCGGTCGTGATGGGGCGCCGGCAGGCGCCGTAAGCGGAAGGCAACCGGCAGGACGCCGTCAGCCGGACGAGCCGGGTGTGCGGGCCGAGTCGGCCGAGGCGGACGGGCCGCCGCCCGCGTCGCGCAGTTCGGGGGTATCGGCCGGAGGCCGCGCGGCATCGCGGTTGAGGGCGCTTTCCGTCAGGATCGCGCACATCGCGACGAACAGCGCGACGACTACCGCGGCGAGGCCGCAATAGCCGGCGATCTTCAGGTGGCGAAGGAAAGGCGAAGCGTGGCTTTCTTTTGTCATGACCGGGCGCTCCTGGGCGGGCTGCGGCGGCTGTCGCCCGACAGCGGCGCGCAGACATAGATATATACCAGCCGCGATGCCGGTGCCAAGCCCGCCGCTGCGCCGGCGCCACGATTGTTTCAGCCGCCCGGCAACCGGGCGCCCATCCCCCGCTCAGTCTTCCAGCGTTTCGTGCACCGCCGCCGCGCCGCGCTTCCAGTAGGCCGCCGCGCGGATGCGCGACTTGTCGACGCCGCGGTCGCCGGTCAGGTGCTGGCGCACCGCACGCATCGACAGCGCTTCGCCGGCCGCCCACACGTAGCCGTCGCCGGACGACGGCAGCGGCAGATCGCGGACGGCGTTCAGCAGCGTGTCGCCGTTCGCCGTGTCGGCTTCGGCGCGGAAACGCCAGATTTCATGCACGTCGGCGCGCGTGTCGAACGAGATCTGTGCGGTGCGATCCGCGACTTCCAGCACGACCGCCGCGCGCGCGCCGGCCGGCAATTCCTCGAGACGCCGCGCGACGGCCGGCAGCGCCGTATCGTCGCCGATCAGCAGGTGCCAGTCGAAATCGGTCGGGATAACAAACGATCCGCGCGGGCCGCCGATGCCGAGCCATTGGCCGACGCGCGCTTGCGCGGCCCACTGCGATGCGGGGCCAGGATGGTTCAGCACGAATTCCAGATCGAGTTCGCAGGCGGCGCGATCGAAGCGGCGCGGCGTGAAGTCGCGCGCGACCGGCTTCGGTTCGCCTTCCGGAAACTCGGGGCCGTTCGCGCCGAGCGTCGGCAGCGCGGGCCGTTCCGCGCCGGGCGGCGGGAAAAAAACCTTCACGTGATCGTCGAACGACGCGGATTCGAAATCCGCGAGATCGGCGCCGCCGAGCGTGACGCGCAGCAGATGCGGCGTCACGGTGTGCACGCGCAGCACTTGCAGCAGGCGGAACTTGAGGGCGTGGCGCACGCGGGTGACGGTGCGTTCGGACGTGTTCTGCATCGATCCGTTCTCCTTGGGTTGTGACGGGGCGGCGCGGATCACGCGCCGGCGCCGCCTTCTATTTCGGCCGTCGCGCGGCGCATGATGGCCGCGATGCGGCGCTGTTCGTCGGCATCGGCGGCGCTCTTGTGCAGCAGCGCGCGCTTGAGCGCGAGACGCGCCTCGACGAATTCCGGCAGCCAGCCGGGCTGCGATGCGTCCTGCGCATCGGCGCCCGCCGATTCCCCGGCGAACGCGCGGCGCATGAATTCCATCTTGCGAGCGAGGTGCGTGAGGCGCGCGAACAGCGTGTCGACGCGTTCGCGCTGCGCATCGAGATGCTCGCGGCCGGCGTCGGTCAGCGCATAGCGCTTACGGTTGCCTTCCGCCTGCGACGCGACAAAGCCGACTTCGTCGAGATACGTGAGCGCCGGATACACCATGCCGGGGCTCGGGCTGTAGAAACCGTTCGAGCGCGTGTCGAGCGCCTTGATCAATTCGTAGCCGTGGCTCGGTTGCTCGGCCACCAGCGCGAGCAGCAGCAGCTGGAGATCGTCGGAGCTGAACTGGCGGCCGCGCGGCATCGCGTCGTCGCCGAAATCGCCAAAGCCGCCGCGCCCGCCCCGGCCGCCGAACGGGCCGCCACCGAATGCATCGTGGCCGCCGCGACGGTGGCGGCCGATCGCGTACCAGAGACCGGTGAACCAGTCGGGGCGGGCATGCGCACCATGACCGTCGCATCGGGCATGGCCGCGGAAGTGGTTGTGTCGCATGATCGTGTCCTATATGTCATAAAACATATCTAAAGATATATATCGAAAGATAGGGCGTCAAGGGGATTATTGGGGGCGGGATGGGGGTGCGGCGTGACCGACGGCTTGCGGCGAAGCGGCCCCGTACGGCGCTCTGTAGAATTCGAGACCGCATCGATCCCAGGACCGCAACGCGTGATGCCGTATCCCGGTGTTCGACCATTCGCTTGATCCTCTCGATGCACGGCCGTGCCGACACACCGGCGTTCGCCAACGATCCAGCAAGGCGTTCGCCCAGCGCGGCAGAAATTTATAAAAATCTTAAACAGAGCCGATTATAAAAACGCCTGAGGAAATTATTTAAATAATAGAAACGGTTTTGTTTTATTTCCGATCGATCAAACAAAACGTCCGCTGCGGCCAAGATGATTAAACCCGCCTTGGGATTCAATGTCGTCATACCGGTTTTCTCCATGCAGCGGTCGCTCGCGCGACGATGAAGAATTTCGCCTCTTTATTCGCACCCCGAAAATTCATCGAAAATGTAAAGCATTGCAATATAAAACCCTGAACCACGGATTCCGATTGCGGCACGTAATTTTATTTGGCAGGATTTTCATCGAGGTGCCTGATTTTAAAACAAGCACGTGCTCGAACTGGTCCATCCGGTACTCGTCCGCGTGGCGGCTGATGCCGACGCCGTTGACGAGCACGGCGAGCCGCGGCAGCGCGGCGATCGTGCGTGTCAGTGCCTCGCCGTCGGCCACGTCGAGTTCCACACAGCGGATGCCCGCATGCACGGGCGCATGCGGACCGGCTGCGTCGAGCCCGAGCGCGACGACCGATGCGCCGGCCTGCGCAAACCGCAGCGCGGTGCGCGCGCCGATGCCCGACGTACCGCCCGTCACGACGACGGACTACCCGTCAAGCGCCCACTGACGATTCATGCTCGACCCTCCCGATGGTGGTGGCCCCGCGTGCCGGCCGTTGCGCGGGTGAAACGAGGATCTTGATCTGCGTGCGGTCGGCGAGCAGCGCATCGAAGCCGTCGGCGACGGCATCTTCGAGCGCGACGGTGCGCGTGACGATCGACGTGAGGTCGAGCGCGCCCGACGCGACGATGCGCAGCAGGTCTTCGTACGCGTGCCGGTAGCCGACGCTCGCGGTGAAGGTCAGCTCGTCGTTGACCGCGCGGAACGCGTCGAAACTTGCGTGCGGCATCAGGCCGACCATTACGACGCGGCCGCCTTTACGCAGTGCGCGCGTCGCCGATTCGAACGTGGCCTGCAAGCCGGCCGCTTCGAAACTCGTATCGACGCCGAGCCCGCCGGTGGCCGCGCGAATCGCGCCCTGCATCGACGATGGATCGAGCCCGCGCGCATCGAACGCATGCGTCGCGCCGAAACGCGTGGCCGCCGCGAGCCGTTCGGGCGACACGTCGACGGCGACGATCGTCGTCGCGCCCTGCAGCTTCGCGAGCATGATCAGCAGCAGGCCGATCGGCCCGAGCCCGAACACCGCGCAGGTGTCGCCGAGCCGCGGTTCGCCGCGACGCAGTGCGTGCAGCGCAACGGCGGCCGGCTCCATCACGGCGGCCTGTTCGAGGCTCACGCCGTCGGGCAGGCGATGCAGCATGTAGGCCGGCATGACCGCGAAGTCGGCCATCCCGCCGTCACCCATCAGCCCGGCGAAGCCCATCGACACGCACAGGTTGTACGACCCCGAGCGGCAATACGCGCACTGGCTGCAGCGATATTCGGGCTCCACCGCGACGCGATCGCCCGCGCGCAGCGCCGTCACGCGTTCGCCGACTTCGACGACGGTCCCGCAGAACTCGTGGCCGAGCGTCAGCGGCGCGGTGCGGCGCGACAGCGGATGCGGCGCGTCGACCGGAATCGCGTGCGGGCCGTCCGCGTATTCGTGCAGGTCGCTGCCGCAGATGCCGCAATACGCGACCGCGATGCGCACGTCGCCGGGGCCGACGCGCGGCGTGTCGATTTCCACGAGACGGACGTCGCGCGGGCCATGCCATTGAAGTGCGCGCATGTCAGCGTCTTCCGAGGTTCGGGGTATCGAGACGGCCCGCGGTGGCGCCTGCGAGCGCACGCTTGTGCAGCACGGCCGGCGCGGTTTCGACGAGGCCTAACGACAGCACGCACGCGAGGATCGCGCCGGCGGCCGACGTCCACATCGCGAACTGCAGGCCGTAACTGTCCGCCGCGAAGCCGGCGACGGTCGGTGCGACGAAGCCGCCGATCAGCTCGCCGGCGCCCATGATCAGCCCGAGCGCGCTCGCGATCGCGCGCGGCGGCACCGTTTCGGCCGGGATCGTCGCCATGAACAGCGTGAAGCAGCCGAGCCCCGTGTACGTGGCGAACACGAGTGCGCCGAGCGCCCAGACCGAGCCGACGTGGATCAGCACGACCGGGCACGCGGCCGCGACCAGCGCGAACACGATCATCGTCGGCTTGCGGCCGATCCGGTCGGAGATCGCCGGCACCGCGAAGCCCCAGAACACCCACGCGGCGCCCAGGCAGGTCATCACGACGCCCATGTCGGACGGCGACAGGTGGCGGCTTTGCACGAGGAACACCGGACCGAACGAGATGATCACGACGAACCACGTGAGGAAGAAGCAGCTGATCAGCACGCACAGCAGGATGTTGCGCTCTTTCAACAGCGCCCAGCGGCTGACCGCCGCGCCGCCGGCTGCCTGGGCGCCATGCGTGGTCGCGCTTTCCGCTTGCGCGTGGCGCACGCTGCCGGGCGGCGCTTCGCGCACCCAGCGCCACAGGCAGAACGCGATCAGGAAGCCCGGCACGCACGACACGTAGAACGCCTCGCGCCAGCCGTAGGCGGTCGCGATGCCGATCACGACCGGCGGCCCGATCATCGCGCCGAGCAGGCCGGCGGCCGAGCCCTGCAGCAGGCCCATGTTCAGTCCGCGGCGGCTCGGCGTCGAACTCTCGACCATCAGCGATTGCGACAGCGGCAGCACGGGGCCTTCGGCGATACCCATCAGCGCGCGAAACGCGATCAGGCTCGCGAAGCCGCCGACGAGGCCCGACAGCGCCGAGCACACGGAAAAGCCCAGCACGGCCGCGATCAGCAGCGGCTTGCGAGTGCCGCGCGCGTCGGACCACGCACTCGTGACGGCGCCCGACAGCGCCCACGTGAGCGCGAGCGCGGACGACACCATGCCGAGTTGCGCGTTCGTCAGGTGCAGCTCGGCTGACATGAACGGGAACAGGAACGACAGCGCGAGGCGGTCGAAGAACACGAAGCCGAACGTCATGAACAGGATCGGCAGCAGCCGGTTCTCGTATGTCCGGGCAGGTCTGGAGGAGCAAGCGGAAGTCATCGTGAGCCTCGCCGCGCGTCAGCGGAACAGCTTTTCGATTGCTTGCGCGCCGAGGCCGACCTTCTCGTAATGCGCCTTGCACATCGCGATGTACGAATGCACGTCGAAGTAGCCGTCGGGATTGCCAGCTTCGTCGAGCCAGATCAGCGGGCCCTTGACGATGAAGAACGCGCGCATCGGCTCGGGGTGATCGAACGCGACGAGCGTGTGACCTTCGCCCGGCGTCTCGTACACGAAATCGCCGCGCGTGGCGGTCCATTCGTGTTCCAGGTAGCCCCATTTCCCCGACAGCGTGTACGCGAACACCTCGTGCGGGTGATAGTGCCGGTTCACGAGCCCGGCTTCCTTCGCCATCAGGATGTCGCACCATTTGTTCTGCGACGGCGAGATCCACAGCGGCCGCGATGAAACCGTTTCGGTGAACGGAACGTAATAGCGCTCGTCGTCGGTGGCCGCGTTCGGGATGTAGGCTTCGGGCAGCGCATCGGGCTTGAACGGATTGGCAATCGCCGGGATGTTTTGCCAGAATTCGGATACGGCTTTGTCGACCACGGTATGTCTCCTCGTATGGGTTGTCGTGGGCTCGACTTTAGCCAGCCGGTGCGCGCCGCTCTTGACTGGGCTGGACGAATTGCTTGACCGAGCCGGACATTGCATCGCACAAGAATCCAGACGAGCCATCCCCCAATCCGTGCCGCTCCGCACGACAGGCGCCAGCAGGAGGCGACGTGACGAATTCGACCGTTCTTTCATGCACGCGAGGCTCGACGGCCGACGTGCCGGCGCGCGACAGGATGGCGTACTGGGATGCGTTCAATGCGGCCACGCTGGTCGGCCTGCGCTGCTCGTCGCTGTCGCCGGCCGGGCTCGAGGCCGAGAAGACGGACATCGCGCTGCCAGGCCTCGGCATCGCCGACATCAGCGGGCAGGACCACGTGATCGAGCGCAGCCCCGCGCTGGTGCGCCAGTTGCCGAAGGAGTCGCTATTTGCGTGCCAGATCGTGGGCGGGCGCGCCTATTTCATCCAGCGCGACCGGTGCCTGCTCGCGGAAGCCGGCGATGTGGTCGTCTACGACACGCGCGTGCCTTATCTGTTCGGATTCCTGACGCCGATGCGGCAGTTGCTGATCGATATCCCGATCACGACGTTCGACGACCGCCTCGATGCGGAGCTGGCCGCGCTGCCGCTGCGCATCGCGCCGAAGCCGGGCGCGGGCGCGATGCTCGGCGCGACGTTGCGGGCGAGCGTCGAGCGGTTCATGCACGCGCCGGTCGAGCGCGACGTCGCGCGGTTCGTCGAGCACACGCGCACGCTGATCGCGGAACTCATCGACACGGAAGTGAACGGCGCGGGCGCATCGCGCGCATCGCTGTCGTACCTGCTGACCGCGAAGCAGTACATCGCGACGCATCTCGGCGAGCCGGAACTCGGACCGCAAGCCGTCGCCGATGCGGTCGGGTTGTCGCTGCGGCATCTGGGCCGCCTCTTCGCGGCCGAAGGCGAATCGATCACGCAGCACATCTGGTCGGAACGGCTGTCGCACGCGCATCGCGAGCTGACCGACGCACGGCTGCGCAAGACGAGCATCGGCGAGATCGCGTTTCGCTGGGGATTTTCGAGCCAGGCGCACTTCAGCCGCGCGATTCGCGAGCGCTACGGCGCGTCGCCGATGGCGCTGCGCGATGCGGCGCGTGCATGACGAGCGTGACGGACGTAACGGGAACGGCGGGCAAGGTGGTTCATCGGCGGTTTTTATGTGTGATTTTGATTCGGCGCGAAGAAGCCCGGTCGAGCCCCGCGGCCATCGGATGCTCGCCATTGTATCCACCCGTCCTGCGTGAATCGCAGGCAGGCCGCGGAACCGCTCGAGCGTGCGATTCCATCGGCCTGCCGCCAGCGGCTTCAGGGCGCGCTGGCCTCGTCGATCCGGCGGATGTCGTCCTGATCGAGCGTGACGCGGATCGCTTCGCCGAGCAGCGCGAGCTGCTCGAGCGACGTCGCGCTCGCGATCGGCGCGGTGATCGTCGGCCGCGCGATTTGCCATGCGAGCGCGATCGCGGCCGGCTGCGTGCCGTGCTTCGCCGACACGTCATCGAGCGCGGCGAGGATGCGCAGGCCGCGTGCGTTCAGATAGCCGGCGACGCGATCGCCGCGCACGCTCTTCTTCAGGTCGGCCTCGCTGCGGTACTTGCCCGACAGGAAACCGCTCGCGAGCGCGTAGTAGTTGACGACGCCGAGCTTCAGCTCGCGCACGACCGGCTCGAGATCGCGTTCGTAGTCGGCCCGATCGAGCAGGTTGTATTCGGGCTGGATGACCTGGTAGGCGGGCAGTCCGTCGCGCGCGCTGATGGCGGCGGCTTCGCGCAGGCGTGCGCCGCTGTAGTTCGACGCGCCGATGATGCGCACCTTGCCCGCGTCGATCAGCGTTTGATAGGCGCCGAGCGTCTCTTCGAGCGGGGCCGTGTCGGCCAGATCGCGATGCGAGAAATACAGGTCGATGTAGTCGGTCTGCAGGCGGCGCAGCGAATCGTCGACGGCCTTCAGGATGTTGTCTTTCGACAGCCCCGCGCGCGTGCCGAGCAGGCCGACCTTGGTCGCGATCACGACCTGCTCGCGCTTGCCGGAGCGCTTCAGCCACTTGCCGATGATCGTTTCCGATTCGCCGCCGTGGTTGCCGGGCGCCCAGGCCGAATAGACGTCGGCCGTGTCGATGAAGTTGATGCCGGTGTCGGCGAGTGCGTCGAGCAACGCGAACGATGCGTTCTCGTCGACGGTCCAGCCGAAGACGTTGCCGCCGAACGCGAGCGGCGAAACCTGGATGCTTGATGTACCGAGGGTGCGATGGGCCATGTTCCTCTCCGATAACTGCAGGTAACGGGATTGAACTGCGGGATGGGTCGAGGCGATCGCGGCGGGACGGCAGGATGCGCGGGGCGGTTCCGCCGTGGTCGCGGGACACCGGACATTCTCGCCGATCGTTTCGATTCGTGCAGGCGCGGTAACGTCGCGATGGTGGACGGATTGCGGCAGATGACGGAGGCCGTGTCCGCTGCGTGAGTCCGCCGGGTGGCTAAGTTCGATCGGGAGCGAATTTTTGCGGCGACGTGCGCGACGGGAACACGCAGATTGCGCGGGCGGGGCGCCGACGCGGAGGGAAAGCCGGACGGCACGCGGCCGCCCGTGCGCGGACGGTTCGGTCAGCGCAACTGCACCGCCGCGAGGAACAGCACCATGCTGCCGATCGCACCATCCAGCACGCGCCACGCGACCGCCTTGCGGAACCACGGCGCCAGCAAACGCGCGCCATAGCCGAGCCCGAGGAACCACACGATGCTGACCGTCATCGCGCCGATCGCGAACGCGAGCCGTGCGCCTTCCGGCTCGCGCGCGCCGGCCGTGCCGATCAGCAGGAACGTGTCGAGATACACGTGCGGGTTGAGCCACGTGAACGCGAGCGTCATCAGCACGATCGCGAGCGCGCCCTGCGGCGGCGGCGCGACGGCGTCGCCGCGCACGTCGAGCGTGTCGTGGCCAGGCTTGAACGCACGGCGCAGCGCATTGATGCCGAACCACGCGAGATACGCGAGGCCGACGTACAGCACAGCGTGAACGAAGGTCGGATAGCGCTCGACGAGCACCGAAGCGCCGCCGACGCCAGCACCGATCAGGATCATGTCGGACACCGCGCACAGCAGCACGATCTTGCCGACGTGCGAGCGCATGATGCCCTGGCGCAGCACGAACGCGTTCTGCGCGCCGATGGTGACGATGAGCGACGCGCACAGTGCGGCGCCGTGGGAAAAAGCGAGCCAGTTCATGAGGGGGACAGCCGTGGAAGCAGTAGACGAATGAATCGGGTAGCGCTAGTCTGCGGTCGGTATGGGAATAAGAGAAGCTAAATCACCTAATGTGGATTAAGGAAATCTAATGCTCGACTACGCGTTGCTCGATGCCCTCGCGGCGGTGATCCGGCACGGCTCGTTCGAGCGGGCGGCCAAGGAGCTGAACGTCACGCCGTCGGCCGTGTCGCAGCGCGTGAAGCTGCTGGAGGAACGGGTCGGCAGCGTGCTCGTCAAGCGCGGGCAGCCGTGCGTCGCCACCACGTCGGGCGCGCTGTTGTGCCGGCATACCGAACGCGTGCAACTGCTGGAAGCCGAGCTGGGCGGCCGGATGCCCGCGTTGCCGGGCCAGATCGCGAGCGCGTGGCCGACGTTGCGCGTGGCCGTCAACGACGACAGTGTCGCGACGTGGTTCATCGACGCGGTCGGGCCGTTTTGCACCGAGCGCGAGACGCTGCTCGACCTCGTGATCGACGATCAGGATTACACGGCGTCGCGTATCCGCGACGGCAGCGTGCAGGGCGCGGTGACCGCGCAGGCCGAGCCGATCCAGGGGTGCCGCTCGGAGCGGCTCGGGCGGATCCGCTATCGCGCGGTATGCTCGCCGGCGTTCTACGCACGCTATTTCGACGCGGGAATCACGCGCGATGCGCTGCGCCGCGCGCCGTGCGTGATGTTCAATCCGAAGGACGGGTTGCAGGCGCGTTTCATCCGGCGCGTGACGCGCGCGGATCTCGATCCGCCGCAGCACTGGATACCGCACGTCGCGGGCTATCTGCGCGCATGCGAAACGGGATTGGGATGGGGGATGTGCCCGGACCGAATGGTCGACCGCCAGCTGGCGGCGGGTGAATTGATCGACATGTCGCGCGGGCGAACCATCGACATCGATCTGTACTGGCAGAGCTGGCGTTTGTCGATCGGCTGGCTCGACGATTTCAGCGCGGCGCTGAAGGCGCGCGCCGCGCTGTTTCTCGATTGACCGGCGACGTGACGCAGGCGGCGCGCACGCGGTGCGCGCCGGGCGGCATCAGACGTGCTGCAGGCCGTCGAAGTCGATGATCTGCACGTGACGGCCCTGCATTTCGATCAGGCCGCGCTTCTGGAATTTCGACAGCGTGCGGCTGACCGTTTCGAGCGTCATGCCGAGATAGCTGCCGATGTCCTCGCGCGTCATCCGCAGGTTGAATTCCGACGGCGAGTAGCCGCGCTTCAGGTAGCGCGACGACACGTCGAGCAGGAAAGCGGCGACGCGCTCTTCGGCATTCAGCGAACCGAGCAGCATCGTTTGCGACGTTTCGCGCACGATCTGCTCGCTCATCAGCTTGTGCATGCGCAACTGCATCGAGCCGGCTTCCGAGCACAGCGCCTTGAGCGCGCTGTACGGAATCACGCAGACCGAGCTGTCTTCCAGCGCGACCGCGGTGCGCGGGTGCGTATCGTCGCAGATGCCGTCGAGGCCGAGCGCTTCGCCGGCGAGATGCAGGCCCGTGACCTGTTCGCGGCCGTCATGGCGCGTCGCGACGGTTTTCAACGAGCCCGAGCGCACCGCGTACAGGTTGTCGAATGCGTCGCCTTCGCGGAACAGCGCTTCGCCGCGCTTGACCGGGCGTGCCGCGCAGATGACCGACTCGAGGCGGCTGAGCGCTTCGGGCGCGAGGCCCTGCGGCATGCACAGGTGCCGCATCGCGCACGACGAGCAGTGTGCGGCCTGGCGGGGAGCCCAGCTGCCGGTATGGGGCACGGCGGCGGGGCGGGTGGCGACGGGCGTCAGCATGATCGTTTACTCCGGCATTGGATCGACGAAATCATTGTCCCACCGCAAGTTGCCGCTGTCGGGTGACAAAACGTCGCGACCGGCCGCGCGTGCCGAACGCCGCTCAGGCAGCCGGCTCGTCCGCGTTGGCGGCCGCCGGGATCAGCAGCACCGGCAGCGTCGCGTGGCGCACGCATTGTTCGGCAATGCTGCCGAGCACGAGGCGGCGGAAGCCGCGGCGGCCGTGCGTGCCGAGCACGAGCAGATCGGCGCCGAACGCTTTCGCGCCGTCGAGGATCAGCGACGATACGTCGTTGATCGACGTCGCTTCGTTCAGCCGCGTTTCGCCTTTCACGCCGGCAGCCTGCATCAGCTTCGCGAAATCCTGCGCGAGCGCGTTGCCCTGCGCGACGAGCTGATCGCGCAACACGGACGGATCGTAGCCGGGCACGTTGTAGTAGATCGCGGCGTTCTCGACGACGTAGAACGGCTGCAGCTCCGCGCCGTGCGCTTTCGCGAGCGCCAGCGCGGCATCGAACGCATGGCGGGACGTGTCGCTGCCGTCGACGGCAACCAGAATACGCTTGTACATAGTGTCTCCGAATGGCGGGTTGAAACGAAGTCGGCCGGATGGCCGATCGGGCCGGGCAATGCGCCACGCTGCGAGGCAGGGTAAACCAACGGCCGCGATCATGCAGCGAGGCGCCTGCCGTGCCGTGCGATCGCGCCGTCTGTGCCGGCCGTGCGTGGCCATGCGCGCCACGCGTGATGCATCGCGCGATGCGTGTCGTATGGTTCGGCTGCGTCGTCGGCGAAAACGCATGCGCGCGCATCGACCCGGCATGGCAACCATGCCGATGCGGCGCACGTAGCGCCATTCAATCGAAATCGCGCCGTGACGCCATGACTTCGATCAACGCATGTGCGTCGACACGATGCGCGGCATGCATGATTGCGAATCCCGATGCCAATACGCGGAATCGTTTACCGCGACATCGTGCGAGCACGTCTCGGCCCGCGGTCCGGTCGCGCGCGAATGCACCGCCATCGGTCATCGTCATCGGCCGATGGCGGTTCCCAAACGAACGATCGATTCAAACGTCGCGCGGGCTATCTCGGCACGACGGTCAACTCGATGACGCGCTCCGGCCGGCGGCCATGGTCGGGCCAGTACGCGCTGCCGTACATCCGATGAGCGGGACCGAACGGCGTGTCGCCCGCGGACGGCGCGTCGAAGCCCTTCTCGATCACCATGTAGCCGGCGCGCAGCGCGAACGCCGGATGGTTGCCGTCGGGGCGGCTGTCGAAACCGGCCAAACCGTCGCCGGCTTCCGGCATCGCATTGACGAGCGACGCGTTGCTGCGTGTGATCTGGTCCGGCGAGATCGGCCCGACGCCGGCGAGCCGCGACGCTTCGCGGTGCTTGCCGTCGGTGTCGACCGTGCTGTCGTGCGTGTCGTCGTTGTCGAGTTCGATGCTGCGCGGATGCGCACGACGTGTTTGAGCGGATGATTCCATCGCGGCTCTCCTGGCGGCGACACGCTCCGGATCGAAGCAAATCCCGTTCCGGGCACGACGGGAAAAGGCGCGCGGGCGATCGCCGCGGTCGCGCGACGCGCACTGATTTGTCATGATTTATTTCAGCTAGAAGACGCGTTTTCTACAGAGTATGATTCTTTTCCTGCGAAGCGGCGACAGGGGATGAAGTCTCGCCGTCTCTGCCCGCGCCGGGGCGCCGCAGCACCCTTAAAGACGGGTAGCGAACAACAAAGCAAAGGGACTAGAGGTGGCGGACTCATGCAAGCGACTACTGCCTTCACGCATCGCGGTTATCTGTTGAATTGCGCGCCCGCACGCGCCAGTGACGGTTCGTTCAAGCCCTACGTCGTGATCTCCCGATCGAGCGACGGGGAGCTCGTGGCGAACCGGTTTTTCCCGATCGAGCTCCAGTTCAACGACGAAGGCGACGCGATCGCGCACGCGCGCGACTGGGCCGTGCGCTGGATCGACGCGAGCAGCATCTCGATGTGACGCCGTCGCGCGTGCGGCGTCGGCCGTCCGGCCGATCCGCGGGGCGCCGCTCCCGGACAAAAAACGCGGTAATCTTGCGGAACCCGTCACTTTATTAGCGGCCGTGCAACCGCGCGCGGCTGCCCGCATTGGCCTATGTCGACATCACCCGCCCGTCAGTGGGGCCTCGAAGAAATCGTTGCCGGCTTGCGCGAGTCGCGCGAGGAACTCCATCGCACGCGCCATCCGCGCGGCATCCGCGAACTGCCGTCGCGCGATGCAATCTGCAAGATTGTGACCGGCCTGCGCGCGTCGATGTTTCCGACACACTACGGCGCGCCCGACCTGACCGACGAAAGCGTCGACTACTACGTCGGCCATACGCTCGAAAGCACGCTGCGCATCCTGTCCGAGCAGATTCGCCGTGCGCTGCCGTTCCTGCCCGAACACGTCGATACGCCGTTCGCCGAGCTCGACGAACGCGCGTTCGAGATCGCGCGCGCGTTCGGCCGGCAGTTGCCGGCGGTCCGCGCGCTGCTCGTCAGCGACATCCAGGCCGCGTACGCGGGCGATCCGGCCGCGCAGCACATCACCGAGATCCTGCTGTGCTACCCCGGCGTGCTCGCGATGATGCACCATCGGCTCGCGCACGCGCTGCACCAGCTCGGCGTGCCGTTGCTCGCGCGGTTCATCAATGAAATCGCGCACTCGGCCACCGGCATCGACATCCACCCGGGCGCGCAGATCGGCCCGAGCTTCTTCATCGACCACGGCACGGGTGTCGTGATCGGCGAAACCGCGATCATCGGCGAACGCGTGCGCGTGTACCAGGCCGTCACGCTCGGCGCGAAGAGTTTCCCGGCGGATGGCGAAGGCGCCCTGGTGAAGGGCAATGCACGGCACCCGATCGTCGAGGACGACGTGGTGATTTATGCAGGCGCGACGATTCTCGGCCGCGTGACGATCGGGCGCGGCTCGGTGATCGGCGGCAACGTGTGGCTCACGCATAGCGTGCCGCCCGGCACGAGCGTCGCGCAGGGCAAGGTTCGCGAGGGCGGGAGCGCCGAGAAGCCGTAACGTGGCGGCGGGCGAATGCGCGGGCGTCGTTTCGCGCAACGCGGCGGATGAAGCGCAATGAATCGACGGCCGGGCCGCCTTCGGGCGTGATCGGTCGTGAGCGGCGCGAACCCCGCTCGACCCGGCACACGTTGGCGGCGCGCAGCCGCCTGCGTTCATCGAAGCCTCAGAGCTTGCCGTCCGGCGAGCGGTGCTTGTACAGCACGTCCTGATCGACGCGGATCAGGTTCTGGCCCGCATCGACGACGAAATCCACGCCGTTGTACGCATTGCCGGTCAGCAGCAGGATCGCGCTCGCGACATCGTCGGGGCCCGCGATGCGTGCGAGCGGCGTCGATGCGCGGCTCGCGTGTTCGAAGTCGGCCTGCGTCTGGTCGTCGCTCGGCAGCATCAGCCCCGGGAACACCGCATTCACGCGCAGCACCGGCGCGGACGACAGCGCGAGCATCTGCGTGAGGTTGCCGAGCGCGGCCTTCGCGACCGTGTAGCTGAAATGGTCGCGGTGAAAGTTTTCCTTGATCTTCTGGTCGACCACGTTCACGACGACGCCCTGCGTGCCGGCCGCGCGGGCCCGTTCGTAGAACGCGCGCGTGAGCAGGATCGGCGCGCGGCAGTTGACGGCCCACGCCTGGTCGAACGCCGCGAGATCGAAGCTCGGGAAATGGTCCTGCCAGAACACCGACGCGTTGTTCACCAGCACGTCGAGGCGCCCGAAGCGCGCATACACCTGGTCGATCAGCGCGGTGCTCTGCGCGGCATCGGACAGGTCGGCCTGCAGCGCGACCGAATCGTGCCCGCGTTCGGCGATCGCGCGGGCGGCGGCGTGCGCGGCATCGGCCGAACGGTCGTAGTGCACCGCGGTGCGATAGCCGTGCGCTGCGAAATACTCGGCGAACGCGCGCCCGGCCCGGCGCGCGGCGCCGGTCACGAGCACGACGGGCGCGTGCGCCGTTTGCTTCGTCTGCTCCATCAGGTATTCGTCAGGTTGACCGAGGAAGGATTGGCGACGATCGACAGGAATTCGCGACGCGTCGACGGATCGGTGCGGAACGAGCCGAGCATGCGCGACGTGACCATCTCGACACCCGGCTTGTGCACACCGCGCGTCGAGATGCACTGGTGCGCGGCTTCGAGGATCACGCCGACGCCCTTCGGCTGCAACACGTCGAACAGCGTGTCGGCGATCTGCACGGTCATCTTTTCCTGGATCTGCAGGCGCTTCGCGAATGCGTCGACGAGGCGCGCGAGCTTCGAGATGCCGACGACGCGATGGTTCGGCAGATACGCGACGTGCGCGCGGCCGATGATCGGCACCATGTGGTGCTCGCAGTAGCTCTCGAAGCGGATGTCCTTCAGCACGATCATTTCGTCGTAGCCGTCGACTTCGCTGAACGTGCGCGCGAGGATGTCGCGCGGCTCCAGCGCGTAGCCGGCGAAGAACTGCTCGTAGGCGCGTACGACGCGTGCGGGCGTGTCGAGCAGGCCTTCGCGCGCGGGATCGTCGCCGGCCCAGCGCAACAGCACGCGGACGGCGTCTTCTGCTTCTTCACGGCTCGGCCGCGCGGCGACCGGCTGGGGTTGTGTGGTTTTCTTTCCCTTACCCATGTAGTGGCTCCATCGAAGGCCGCCTGCGGCGGCCGATATCCGGCCATTGTTTCATGCTTTCGCCGGTCGTGCGTGCGGGCCGCCGCCCACCTTTCTTCACTTCGGCCATTCGTCCTGCTCGTCGTTGAACAGCGACGCGACGACGCCGCGCAGCCACGCGGTGCGCGGGTCGTTGTGGTACTTGCGATGCCAGTGCTGCTTCAGGTCGAAGCGCGGCAGCGCGAGCGGCGGCTCGACGGGCACGATGAACGCGTGCTCGGCCGCATACGCATAGCCGATCGCATGCGGCACCGTCGCGATCAGGTCGGTGCGGCTCAGGATGAACGGCAGGCTCATGAAGTGCGGTGTTTCGAGCACGGCGCGACGCTGCATGCGCTGCTTCGCCAGATATTTCTCGAGCACCTCCTGGCTGCGCCCTTCGGCGCGCACCACCGCATGCCCGCACGCGAGGAACTGGTCGACCGTGAACGGCGGCGTCTGCTCGAGCGGATGGCCGCGCCGCATCAGGCAGACGAACCGGTGCGTGAACAGCCGCTGCTGGAAGAAGTTGTTGCCGTCGAGATCGGGGAAGTAGCCGACCGCGAGATCGATCGATCCGGCTTCGAGGCCGCGACCGACTTCGTCGTGCGCGAGCGAGACCGAACGCAGGTTCGCGTGCGGCGCATGCGTCGCGAACGCCTGCAGCAGCTTCGGCAGGAAGACGATCTCGCCGACGTCCGACAGCGCGATCGAGAACGTATGCGTGCTCGCGGCAGGGTCGAAATCGTGCGGCGCGACGAGGCCGCGCTCGATCTGCGCGAGCGCGTCGCGGGCGGCCGGCAGCAGCGCGAGCGCGCGCGGCGTCGGCTCCATCCCGCGCGATGTGCGAACGAACAGCGGATCGCCGAAGTACTCGCGCAGGCGGCCGAGCGCCGTGCTCACGCGCGGCTGGCTCACGCCGAGCAAGTCGCCCGCGCGGCTCACGTTGCGCGTGTCGTCGAGCGCGACGAGGTAGGGAATCAGGTTCAGATCGAGCGGGTCCATCGCCGTGGCCGGTATCTTCAAAACGTATACAACATATCTCCTGAATCGCGTTGCCGCATAGTCGGGAAAGCGCTCAAATGTGTTCGACGATTCGAATTAATGTTCAGGAGACGAACAATGCGCACCCAAGTCGCGATCATCGGCGCTGGCCCGTCCGGCCTTCTGCTGTCCCATCTGCTGCGCCTGCAAGGCGTCGATTCCATCCTCGTCGAAGCGCGTTCGCGCGAATACTGCGAGAACCGCATCCGCGCCGGCGTGCTGGAGCAGGGCACGGTCGACACGCTGAACGAAGCCGGCCTCGGCGAGCGGATGCGCCGCGAAGGGCTCGAACATCACGGCATCGAGCTGCTGTTCGACGGCCAGCGCCACCGCATCGACCTGTCCGAACTGACCGGCGGGCGTGCGATCACCGTCTACAGCCAGCACGAAGTGGTGCGCGACCTGATCGCGGCCGGCATCGAGCACGGCCATCAGATGCACTTCGAAGTCAGCGACGTCGCGCTGCACGACGTCGAAAGCGAGCACCCGTTCGTCACGTTCAAGCACGCGGACGGCCGCGTGGACCGCGTCGACTGCGATTACATCGCCGGTTGCGACGGCTTCCACGGCATCGCGCGCCAGACGATTCCCGCCGAGCGGCTGAACACGTTCGAGCGCGTCTACCCGTTCGCGTGGCTCGGCATCCTCGCCGACGCGGCGCCGTCGCTCGACGAACTCGTGTATGCGCATCACGACAACGGCTTCGCGCTGTTCTCGATGCGCTCGCCGACGGTCACGCGCCTGTACCTGCAGTGCAAGCCGGACGAAGACCTCGCCGAATGGTCCGACGCGCGGATCTGGGACGAACTGCACACGCGCTTCTCGAACGACACCGGCTGGACGCCGACCGAGGGCCGGATCACGCAAAAGAGCGTGACGCCGATGCGCAGCTTCGTGTCGGAGACGATGCAGCACGGCCGCCTGTTCCTCGCCGGCGACGCCGCGCACATCGTGCCGCCGACCGGCGCGAAGGGAATGAATCTCGCGGTGGCCGACGTTCGCGCGCTGTCCCGCGCGCTCGGCGCGCGCTACCGGACGGGCGACGCGACGCCGCTCGAACGCTATTCGGCGACCTGCCTCGAACGCGTGTGGCGCGCCGAGCACTTCTCTTACTTCATGACGAACATGCTGCATGCGTCGCCGGACGACTCGCCGTTCGTCAATCGCCTGAAGTTTGCCGAGCTGAAATACGTGACGCGTTCGCGGGCCGCCGCGCAGTCGCTCGCCGAAAACTACGTCGGCCTGCCGTTCGACGACGCGACGGCCCCCGAGGGAACCCGCCTTGACAACGCGCTGTGCGCGACTCTATGATCGGCCATCGTTCGCTAATCGAATCTAGGTTCGATTGGCGAACAAAAGCCGAGGGTCGACGAAGGCCTCCGGCGCGGCACGCGGCACCCGCGTGTCCCCTCGACAGGCCGCGCACGAGCCGCGGGTTCGCATCAGGAAGAGACATGGTCAACAAGATTTTCGAATCGCTTCAGTCGGCGGTTGCCGACGTCCACGATGGCGCGACAATCATGATCGGCGGCTTCGGCACGGCCGGCATGCCGTCCGAGCTGATCGACGCGCTGATCGAACAGGGCGCGCGCGACCTGACGATCGTCAACAACAACGCGGGCAACGGCGAGACGGGCCTCGCGGCGCTGCTGAAGGCGAAGCAGGTGCGCAAGATCATCTGTTCGTTCCCGCGCCAGAGCGACTCGCAGGTGTTCGACGCGCTGTACCGCGCGGGCGAGATCGAGCTGGAGCTCGTGCCGCAGGGCAACCTCGCGGAGCGCATCCGCGCGGCGGGCGCCGGCATCGGTGGTTTCTTCACGCCGACGGGCTACGGCACCAAGCTCGCGGAAGGCAAGGAAACGCGCGTGATCGACGGCAAGCCGTACGTGTTCGAGACGCCGATCCACGCCGATTTCGCGCTCGTGAAGGCGTACAAGGGCGATCGCTGGGGCAATCTCGTGTATCGCAAGACCGCGCGCAATTTCGGGCCGATCATGGCCAGCGCGGCGAAGGTCGCGATCGTCCAGGTGTCGGAAGTCGTGCCGCTCGGCGGGCTGAACCCGGAACACATCGTGACGCCGGGCATCTTCGTGCAGCGCGTCGTCGAGGTGCCGCAGGCCGCCCACGCGGCCGAGCTGGCCGCCGAACACGCTGCATCGCAAGCCGCCTGACCCACCTGGAACTTTGTATGGGACCGGCGTAAGCGCTGAAGCGCCAACTCCGGTCGACAGGAAACCGACATGAAACGACTGACCCGCGATGAAATGGCCAAGCGCGTCGCCCAGGACATCCCCGAAGGCGCGTACGTGAACCTCGGCATCGGCGTGCCGACGCTGGTGGCGAACCACCTCGACCCGAGCAAGGAGATCTTCCTGCACAGCGAGAACGGCCTGCTCGGCATGGGCCCCGCGCCCGCGCCCGGCGAGGAGGACGACGAACTGATCAACGCCGGCAAGCAGCACGTGACGCTGCTCACCGGCGGCGCGTATTTCCACCACTCGGATTCGTTCGCGATGATGCGCGGCGGCCACCTCGACTACTGCGTGCTCGGCGCGTTCCAGGTGTCGGCGAACGGCGACCTCGCGAACTGGCATACGGGCGCGCCCGACGCGATTCCGGCGGTGGGCGGCGCGATGGACCTCGCGATCGGCGCGAAGCAGGTGTTCGTGATGATGGAGCACCTGACGAAGCAGGGCGAAAGCAAGATCGTCGCGCAATGCTCGTATCCGGTCACCGGCGTGCAGTGCGTGAGCCGTATCTATACGGATCTGGCCGTGCTCGACGTGACGGCCGACGGCCTCGCGGTGAGCGAGATCTTCACCGACCTGTCGTTCGACGAGCTGCAGAAGCTGACCGGCGTGCCGCTGATCGACGCGACGCAAAAGGCCGCCGCCTGAACGGCAAGCGTGCCGGTGCGCGCATTCGAGCGCACGCCGGCACGCTTGGGTAGACAATAGGCGCACGCCGTTTCCCCATTCTGATGCCATGCTCGAAGACAGCGCCCGCCTGACCTCCCTGATCTGCGGCACCGAGCCGCTCAACCGTATCTGGTCGCCCCGCGCGACGATCCAGCGGATGCTCGACGTCGAGGCCGCGCTCGCGCGCGCGCTCGCCGCGCAACAAGTGATTCCCGCCACCGCGGTCGCGCCGATCGAACGCGCGTGCGATGCCGGCCGGCTCGACGCCGATGCGCTCGCGCAAGGCGCCGCGCTCGGCGGCAATCTCGCGATTCCGCTCGTCAAGCAGCTCACCGCGCAAGTGAAGGCCGACGACCCCGAGGCCGCGAAATTCGTGCACTGGGGCGCGACGAGCCAGGACATCATCGACACCGCGACCGTGCTGCAGTTGCGCGATACGCTCGATGTGCTCGAACCGCTGCTCGACGAAGCCTGCGCGTCGCTCGCGGCGCTTGCGCGCACGCACCGCGCGACGCCGATGATCGGCCGCACGTGGCTGCAGCAGGCGCTGCCGATCACGCTCGGCCTCAAATTCGCCCAATGGCTCGACGCGCTGCTGCGCCATCGCGCGCGCTTCGCCGAGTTGCGCGAGCGGGCGCTCGTGCTGCAGTTCGGCGGCGCGGCCGGCACGCTCGCGAGCCTGCGCGAGCAGGCGGCCGGCGTGAGCGCCGCGCTCGCGGCCGATCTGAAGCTCGCGTTGCCGGCCGTGCCGTGGCATACGCAGCGCGACCGCATCGCGGAAGCCGCGTCGTGCTTCGGGATGCTGACCGGCACGCTCGGCAAGATCGCACGCGACGTGTCGCTGCAAATGCAGACCGAAGTCGGCGAGCTCGGCGAACCGGCGGCCGCCGGCAAGGGCGGCTCGTCGACGATGCCGCACAAGCGCAACCCGGTCGGCTGCGCGGCCGTGCTGACGGCCGCCGTACGCGCACCGAATCTCGTCGCGACCGTGTTCGCGGGGATGGTGCAGGAGCACGAGCGCGCCCTCGGCGGCTGGCAGGCCGAATGGGACGCGCTGCCTGATCTCGCGCGCCTGACGGGCGGCGCGCTCGCGCAGATCGCGCAGATCGTCGCGGGTCTCGACGTCAATACCGACCGCCTCGCCGCGAACCTCGACCTGACGCACGGGCTGATCCTCGGCGAAGCCGTGATGCTCGCGCTCGGCGATCGCGTCGGCCGGCTCGATGCGCACCACGTCGTCGAGCATGCGTCGAAGGAAGCCGTGCGTACCGGCGCGACGCTGTTCGACGTGCTCGCCGCCGATGCGACCGTGTCGGCCCACCTGTCGCGCGATGCGCTCGCGCGGCTGCTCGATCCCGCACATTACGTCGGCGAGGCGCAGGCCTATGTCGACGCCGTGCTCGCGCTGCACGCGGGCGCGCAATAACCAGGAGAACCTTGAGATGCCTTTCGCCACTGTCAACGGCGTGAAACTGCATTACCGGATCGACCGTGCCGCACGCGACGACGCGCCGTGGCTCGTCTTCTCGAACTCGCTCGGCGCCGACCTGCAGATGTGGGCGCCGCAGATCCGCCCGCTCACGCGGCACTTCAATATCCTGCGCTACGACACGCGCGGCCACGGCCATTCCGACGCACCGGCCGGTTCGTACACGATCGAGCAACTGGCGGGTGACGTGATCGGCCTGCTCGACCACGTCGGCATCGATTGCGCGCATTTCTGCGGGATCTCGATGGGTGGGCTGACGGGCGCCGCGCTCGCCGCGCGCTACCCGTCGCGCATCGTGCGCGCGGTGCTGTCGAATACCGCCGCGAAGATCGGCTCGCCGGAAGTGTGGGCGCCGCGTGCGCAGAAGGCGCGCACCGAAGGGATGGCCGCGCTCGCCGACGCCGTGCTGCCGCGCTGGTTCACCGACGCATTCGTCGAACGCGAGCCGCGCCTGTTCGATGCGATCCGCGACACCTTCGTGCATACCGACAAGGACGGCTATGCGGCGAACTGCGACGCGCTGAACGCGGCCGACCTGCGCGAGGAAGTGAAGAGCATCGCGCTGCCGGTGCTCGTCGTGACCGGCGCGAAGGACATGTCGACGCCGCCCGATCAGGGCCGCGCGCTCGCCGCCGCGATCCCCGGGGCGCTGCACGTCGAATTCGACGCCGCGCACATTTCGAACATCGAGTGCACCGACGGTTTCAACCGCGCGCTGCTCGATTTCCTGACTGCATGAGGCACGGCGATGGACGACCAGGAACGTTATGAAGCAGGGATGAAGGTGCGTCGCGCGGTGCTCGGCGACGCGCACGTCGACCGTTCGCTCGAGAACCGCACCGAGGTGACGGAGGAGTTCCAGAACCTGATCACGCGTTATGCATGGGGCGAGATCTGGACCCGCGACGGGCTGCCGCGCCATACGCGCAGTCTGCTGACCATCGCGATGATGGTCGCGCTGAACCGCGGCGAGGAACTGGCGCTGCACCTGCGTGCCGCGCGCAACAATGGCGTGACGCGCGACGAGATCAAGGAGGTGCTGCTGCAGACCGCGATCTATTGCGGCGTGCCGGCCGCGAATTCCGCGTTCCATCTCGCGGACAAGATCTTCAAGGAACAGGATGG
>NZ_JBYQCG010000241.1:24716-26935 GCF_057837105.1 Burkholderia sp. APQ4-4ca
GAGGATCTCCATGCGGCGGTGAAGCGCGAGTGTCTCGCGGTGCGTAACAGCGTCGGCATTCTCGACGCGTCGACGCTCGGCAAGATCGACATCCAGGGCCCGGACGCGGTGAAGCTGCTGAACTGGATGTACACGAACCCGTGGAACAAGCTCGAAGTGGGCAAGTGCCGCTACGGGCTGATGCTCGACGAAAACGGGATGGTGTTCGACGACGGCGTGACCGTGCGCCTCGCCGACCAGCATTTCATGATGACGACCACCACCGGCGGCGCGGCGCGCGTGCTGACGTGGCTCGAACGCTGGCTGCAGACCGAATGGCCCGACATGAAGGTGCGGCTCGCGTCCGTCACCGATCACTGGGCGACGTTCGCGGTGGTCGGCCCGAAGAGCCGCAAGGTCGTGCAGAAGGTGTGCCAGGACATCGACTTCGGCAATGAAGCGTTCCCGTTCATGAGCTACCGCAACGGCACCGTCGCCGGCGCGAAGGCGCGCGTGATGCGGATCAGCTTCTCGGGCGAGCTGGCCTACGAAGTGAACGTGCCGGCGAATGCGGGCCGCGCGGTGTGGGAAGCGCTGATGGCGGCCGGCGCCGAGTTCGACATCACGCCGTACGGCACCGAGACGATGCACGTGCTACGCGCGGAGAAGGGCTACATCATCGTCGGCCAGGATACCGACGGCTCGATCACGCCGTTCGACCTCGGGATGGGCGGTGTCGTCGCGAAATCGAAGGACTTCCTCGGCAAGCGCTCGCTGTCGCGCTCGGATACGTCGAAGGAAGGCCGCAAGCAGTTCGTCGGCCTGCTGACCGAAGACGAACAGTTCGTGCTGCCGGAAGGCGCGCAGATCATCGCGAAGGACACGCAAGTGTCGGCAACCGATCCGACGCCGATGATCGGCCATGTGACGTCGAGCTATTACAGCCCGATCCTGAAGCGCTCGATCGCGCTCGCGGTGGTAAAGGGCGGCCTGAACAAGATGGGCGAGAGCGTCGTGATTCCGCTGGCCAACGGCCGCCGCATCACCGCGAAGATCTCGAGCCCGGTTTTCTACGATACCGAAGGGGTGCGTCAGCATGTGGAATGAAACGAGAAACCAGACGCAGGTGGCGGGCGCGGGCGGCGTGACGCTTGAATCGCCGTTCGTCGGCGCGGCCGACGTGCTGAAGCCGCACCAGGCGCGCGCTTCGAAGAAGTTCACGCTGCGCGAGCGGCCGTTCCTCGATCTCGTCAACGTGCGCGGCGAGTTGAGCGACCCGGCATTCGTCGCCGCGTTCGAGCGCGTGGTCGGCTGCCGGCCGCCCGCGGTGCCGAACACGGTGGCGCGCGGCGCCGAGTACGACGTGCTGTGGCTCGGCCCCGACGAATGGCTCGTGCGGTCGAACGGGCCGGTTCAGGCCGGCGTGCTCGAAGCGAAGCTGGCGGAAGCCGTGCAGGGCTTGTACGCGGCGGCCGTCGACGTCGGCAGCGGCTACACGGTCGTCGAGATCACCGGCGAACGCGTGCGCGACGTGATCGCGCGCGGCTGCCCGCTGGATCTGCATCCGCGCGTGTTCAAGCCGGGCCAGTGCGCGCAGTCGCACTACTTCAAGTCGCCGATCACGCTGATCCCGACCGGCGACGACACGTTCGAAATCGTCCTGCGCCGCAGCTTCGCCGACTATTTCGTGCGCATCATGCTCGACGCCGCGGCGCCGCTCGCATCATGAAGCCGTTCGACGAACCGTTCGTGGCGATCGACGCGCCGCGCCTGCGCGGGCGCGGCTGGAGCGTGTTCGTCGACGAACTGAAGGTGCCCGCGCGGATCGGCATTCATGCGCACGAGCATGAAGCGCCGCAGCCGATCGTGATCGATGCGCGGCTCGGGTATCGCTGCGAGCCGAGCGAGCAGGGCGAGTGGATCGACTATGACGGCTACTGCGCGCGCGTCGCGTCGTTCCTGTCGAACAAGCCGCATACGCGGTTGCTTGAAACGCTCGTTGCCGATCTCGCGGTGCTGTCGTTCCGCGAATGGCCGGGGCTGGAATCGCTGACGCTGTCGGTGTACAAGCCGAAGATCCGGCCGGGGACCAAGCGCGTGGGCGTGTCGCTCGACTGGACGCGCGGCGATTACCTGCGGTGGACGGGGGCCGCGGGGCAGCTTTGATCAAAGGGGGCTGGATCAAGGCACGAGGGAGGTGATCCGGCGATTCCATGGGGCGGGGGGGCGAATGCGCCGCC
>NZ_JBYQCG010000241.1:26955-32792 GCF_057837105.1 Burkholderia sp. APQ4-4ca
GGCGCGAATGCCCCGCCGCACTCGTTTATAGTTCCTGAAATATCAGAATAATGGGCCGCCGCCGGCCATTGAGTCGTTTGTTCCTGAAATGCCGGAACAATTCGATGCTGCATCGGCACCGGTCGTTGGCGTGCGCGTTGCGTGCGCGTTGCGTAAGGGAACGACGGGCGACACGGGACGGGCGGCAGTTCAGTTCGGCTGCGTCAACTGGGCTTCCCACTTCTTCAGGATGCGCACGCGTGCCTGACTGAAATCCACCCAACAACTCAGCCAGGCGTCGCTCGGTATCGTTTGCTGCGGATTGACGGTTTTCACGTAGTCGCACGTATCGCCGGCAAAGGCGGCCCAACTCGTCTGCGATTTCGCGAGCTGGGCGGCAGCGTCGGGATTGCGTTGTCGCAGTGTGCGCGCAAGCGACCGGTACGCGCTGTCGACTTGCTGCAGCTGCTGATCGAGCACGCAACGTCGCACGGCTTCCATCGTCGGCCCGGCCTGTTCGCAGTCGACGGCGGCGAACGCCGATACAGGGCCGGCCGACAGCGCGGCAATGGCGAACAGCCGGGCCGCGCAGCGACGGGCCGAAGCCATGCGAACGCGGGCGCCCATTGCTTACTTCGCGTTGCGGTTCGCGGCGGACGCGGAGCCGGACGGATCGCTGACCGGCACCATGTGCGCCTTCTCGTCGTTCCCGGTATTCGCGCTTTTCGCATCGTCGTCGGGTTCGAGCACGAACCGGAACGAATCGACCCGCTGCATCACTTTCGCCGCATACGCACTGGATCCGCCGCTGTAGCTTTTCAGCCCGGCCTGCACGTTGCCGCCGGCTGCTTTCACATAGCCTGACAGGATCCGCGAACCGACCTCGACGTTCGCATTCGGCTCGGTCAGGTCCTTCACGTCGCGCAGCATGCCGCGGTGCGCGGACGGCACGACCTGCATCAAACCGGTCGCGCCATGCTGGCCGCGTGCCTTTTCCTGGAAGCGCGATTCGATCGAAATAATCGCGTAAACGAGTGCCGGCGGCAGCGAATATTTCGTCGCGGTGACGCTCACGATATCGGCGAGTTTCGCGGCCTTTTCTCTTGCGACGCCGAATTTCTTGGTCAGGTAGGACGTGATGCGGCGGTTTGCTTCGTTAGGCTGATCGTTGGCGTTCGCGAGCGGTGCGGACGCGACAGTCGGCGTCGATGCCAGTGCGTCGGGCGCGGAGGCATGCAATGCGGGCGCCTGCTGCGCCGCGGCCTGTTGCGCAATGCCGAGCGAAAGCACGATCAGCCAGAAGAACCGTCGTCGCATGGTCGAGTGCGGGGAAATGGGAGGCGCATAGTATATCGGCCAATCGCGGCGAGTGGTCGAGCACCGGCTCGAATGAAAGCGACGTGTAGGCTTGTCACGTTCGCGATGATCGACGCGCCGATCGTTGCGCGGAAACGCATCGGAGTCCGCATGAACGCTAGTTGATGATCTCGCCGATGCCGGTTTCGATCCGGCTTCTGAGCTGCTGGATGAATGCCGGATCGTAGGGTTCCCAGCTATCGAGTTCGCCGACGATCTTCAAAGGCGAGGTGCTCCGATACGACCGCGTCGGATTGCCGGGGAATTTCTTGTCCGTGACGTTCGGGTCGTTTTCGAATTCGCCGGTGGGCTCGACGATGTAGACGCGCGGCCGGCCTTCGCCTCTGGCCATTTCCGCAGCCAGGCCGGCGCCTTTGGGCAGCGCCGTGAAATAAATGTGATTCATCACGACGTCATGCCGATAATTCGATCTGAAGCCTGCCGTCAGCAAGTCGCCGATCCGCAAATCCGCTTTCGTGCCATGAAAAAACGGGCCGGTGTCCAAGGCAGCCATGGTTTCTCCTTCGAAGAATTTCGCACCGGCAGCTACGCGCGCCGCGCGCTCGCTACCCGCGCCATCGCGCCGATCGCATCGCTGACGAGCACCGCGAGCAAGCCGACGATCACGCCGCCTTGCAGCACGAACGCCGTGTTCGACGTCTGCAGGCCCGCGATGATCACGTCGCCGAGTCCGCGCGCGGCGACCGTCGAGCCGATCGTCGCGGTGCCGAGATTGATCACGACCGCGAGGCGGATGCCGTTGACGATCACCGGGAACGCGAGCGGCAGCTCGACGGATACCAGTTGCTGCCAGCCGCTCATCCCCATCCCGCGCGCGGCGTCGACGACGTCGCGCGGCACGTCCTCGATCCCCGCGATCGTGCTTTCGAAAACCGGCAGGAGCCCGTACAGCACGAGCGCGATCAGGACGGGCTTCAAGCCGAAGCCGACTGCCGGCACGGCAAGCGCGAGCACGGCGACCGGCGGGAAGGTCTGGCCGATGTCGACGACGCTGCGCGCCACCGGCAGGAAATCCGCGCCGAACGGCCGCGTGACCGCGATGCCGGCCGCGACCGCGACGATCGTGCCGATCAGGCTCGACAGCGCGACCGTGCCGAGATGGGCGAGCGTGAGATCGAGCAGGCTCGCGCGATCGTAGATCACCGGTGCGCCGTTGTCCGCGAACGGTGCGAACAGGCCCTGCAGCCACGCGGGGCGCAACAGCAGCACGAGCAGCAGCGCGAGCGCGGCCGCGCGGGCGACGTACGCCGGAAACGAAGACCGCTTGGGCCGCATGCCGCCGTGCGTCGTCATGCGGGCTGCCTCGCGTGCGAGCGGATCGCGTCGAGCGTGATGCGGCGGGGGCCGTGTGCGTGGCGGTTGCCGTCGGCCGTATCGTCGACGGGCAGCGCATCGACGCCGCGCCACAACAATTCGGACACCGCATCGCGCAGCGTGCGCGTCGCCGCGATCGGTTCGCCGTCGGCGTGGCCGGCTTCGGCCACGGCGTCGATCGGCGTGAGCGCGAGCAGGCGCAGCGGCCGGTCGACGCCCGCGACGAGCTGTTCGACCACACCGGCCGCCGGCTTGCCGAGAATCTCGGCCGGCGACGCGACCTGCAGCAGCCGGCCGCCGTCCATCACCGCGATCGTGTCGCCGAGCTTCAGCGCTTCCTCGATATCGTGCGTGACGATCACGACCGTGATGCCGAGGCGGCGCTGCAGCGCGAACAGGTCGTCCTGCGCCTTGTTGCGGATGATCGGGTCGAGCGCGCCGAACGGTTCGTCCATCAGCAGCATCGCGGGTTCGGCCGCGAGTGCGCGCGCCACGCCGACGCGCTGCTGCTGGCCGCCCGACAGTTCGTGCGGCAGCTTGCCCGCGAATTCGGCCGGCGCGAGATGGAACAGGTCGAGCAGTTCGTTCACGCGCGCGTCGATGCGTTCGGCCGGCCAGCCGAGCAGGCGCGGCACGGTCGCGATGTTGCGCGCGACGCTCCAGTGCGGAAACAGTCCATGCCCCTGGATCGCGTAGCCGATGCCGCGCCGCAACTGCTCGGGCGCGACGGTCGCCGTATCGACGCCGTCGATGCGGATCGTGCCGCTGGTCGGTGCGATCAGCCGGTTGATCATGCGCAGGAGCGTCGACTTGCCGCTGCCCGAGGCGCCGACGAGCGAGGTGATCGTGCCGCGTTGCATCGTCAGCGATACGTCGTCGACGGCGACCACGTCGCCGAAGCGTTTGCCGACTCGTTCGATCTCGATCATCCTGCACGTCCCTTCGCGAGCGACGTCGCGGCTTCGAACACGACGGCGGCCGCCAGTGCGAGCGCGATCGTCGGGATCGCGCCGAGCAGCACGAGATCGGCGGCCGATTGCCCGATCCCCTGGAAGATGAAGGTGCCGAACCCGCCGCCGCCGATCAGCGCGGCCACCGCGGTCAGCCCGATGTTCTGGACGAGCACGATGCGCACGCCGCTCAGGATCACCGGCAGCGCGAGCACGAGATCGACGCGCAGCAGCCGCTGCGCACGCGTCATGCCCATCGCGCGCGCGGCTTCGGTCACGTGCGGCGGCACCTGTTCGAGCCCGACCACGACGCTCGAGGCGATCGGCAGCAGCGAGTAGAGGAACAGCGCGAGCACGGCCGGCGCGACGCCGATCCCGCGGATGCCGAGCGCGGCCGCGAGCGGCACGTGCGCGGCGAGCAGGCCGAGCGGCGCCATCATCAGCCCGTACATCGCGATGCTGGGGATCGTCTGCACGATATTGAGCACGGGCATCGCGACGGTGCGCACCGTCGCGATGCGCGCGCAGGCGATGCCGAGCGGCACGCCCGCGACGAGCGCGGCGGCCACCGAGCCGCCCGCGAGCGATACGTGACGGATCGCTTCGCGCCAGAAATCGTCGCTGCGCACCGCGTATTCGCGCATCACGGAGAGGCCGTCCCACCAGCCGCTCGCGAGCGGCACCGAAACCGCCGCTATCGCGACGGCGAGCGCGGCGAGGCGCCGCCACGGGCCGAACGCGAGGCACGCGAGCGCGTCGGCGATCAGCACGGCCCACGCGAACAGCAGCAGCCAGACGCCGGCGTCGGGCGACACGCGGGCCAGCATGTCGTCGGGCGCGACGACGTGCGTCGCCGCCGCGCCGACCGCATACGCGAGCGTCGCGAGCCCCGCGCAGCCGGCCGCGAGCCGCCACACGGGACGGCACGCCGTCATCGCCCACAGCGCGCCGACGGTCCATAGCGCGGCGAGCGCGGCGCCCTGCATGGCGGGCAGCGCGGCGAACACCGACAGTCCGGTGCCGGCCGCGATCCGGTTCGGCCGCAGGACCGCGAACGACAGGCCGAACACCGCGACGATCGTCAGCATGCCGATCAGGATGCCGACCTTGTCGAGCGTGACGCGCCGCGCGGACGCCGCCGCGCGCGCCGTCATTTCACGAAGCCCTTCGCTTTCAGGTAGCTTTTCGCGACGCCGGCCGCCGGCTCGCCGTTGAGCTGGATGCGGGCGTTCAGCGATTGCAGCGTTTTCAGGTCGAGGCTCGCGAATACGGGCTTCAGCAAGTCGGCGATCTGCGGATGCGCTTTCAGCGCGGCTTCGCGGATCACCGGCGCCGGCGCGTAGACGGGCTGCACGTGCTTGTCGTCGTCGAGCACCACGAGGCCGCTCGATGCGATGCCGCCGTCGGTGCCGTAGACCATCGCGGCGTTCACGCCGTCGGTCTGGTTCGCGGCGGCCTTGATCGTCGCGGCCGTGTCGCCGCCGGACAGCACGACGAGCTGCTCGGGCTTCAGCTTGAAGCCGTACGCCTTCTCGAACGACGGCAGCGCGGACGCGCTGTTCACGAATTCGGCCGAGGCCGCGAGCTTCACCTTGCCGCCGCCGGCTACCCACTTGCCGAAGTCGGAGAAGGTCTTCAGATGCTGCGACTGCGCGACGGGCGCGATCAGCGCGACGCCCCACGTGTTGTTCGCGGGCGCCGGTGCGAGCCATACGAGATGGTTCGCCGCGTAGTCGAGTTTCTTCGCGGTGTCGTAGCCTTGGCTCGCGTTCTTCCACACCGGATCATCGGCCTTGTTGAAGAAGAACGCGGCGTTGCCCGTGTATTCGGGGTAGATGTCGATCTCGCCGCTCGTGAGCGCCTTGCGCACGATCGGCGTCGTGCCGAGCGCGATCTTCTCGGTGACGGGAATGCCGTGGGCCTTCAGCACCTGTGAAATGAGGTTGCCGAGCAGGTTGCCTTCGGTGTCGATCTTCGACGACACCACGACGGGCGTGTCGGCGTGCGCGCCGGGCGCGACGATCGCGGCGGCGAACGCGAGGCCCAGGATCCGGGCGGGCAGGGCGAGCTTCATCGGGGCCAATCTCCAGGACGGGGGCGTACGCCGAAAGTTACTTGACTGAGCGGGCTTTGGCAAACCGCGTGCGGCGGCGTGTCCACAGCCGATGTGGGGATAACCCGCAACCGTCGCACGGGCTTGTTACACTGAAATTCACC
>NZ_JBYQCG010000242.1:0-41897 GCF_057837105.1 Burkholderia sp. APQ4-4ca
TGCTGCTCACGCAGGAAACCCCAGCCGAACACGCCGGCGAAGACCGGCATCAACGTCGGCGCGACAGACGCGGCCTGAGCCGCCGAAGTCAACTTCGACCCGAGCGCGACGAGCAGTACGAAAGGCACGCCCCACAACACTGCAAATATCAGCCCCTCGCCCCAGGCGGCGGCAGACAGCCGAGAGCCCCGGCGCACGACAGTTGGCGCGAGAAGGATGGCGCCAATGCCGAACCTGAGCGCGGCAATGTCCCAGATGCGAAGCTCGCGGGTGACACCGAGCCGTGTCACGACAAACCAGCCCGAGAAGATCATGACCGTGAGCGCTGCCCAGGCAAACCCCGACAGTCGTATGCGTGAGGCTTTTCGCTGCGCCTGGTCAGGGTCGACGGCCGCCGCGACCGATACCTTGCCGCTTGTCATCGATCAGGCCGGTAGAAGCGCTTTGAGGGCAGCGAGAATCGCATCCGGTTCGAGACGGCTGCGGTAATCGACGTCGATACCGGCGAGCACAACGCGCCGACCCGGGGCAATCACATAGGTGGCGGGAACGGGCAACTCCCAGCTCCCGTCGCCATTGATCGCAGGCAATGCCTTGTTGTTCGAGCGCAGTGCCTCACGCAGGTCCTCCGGCAGCGCATAAACGAGCCCGAAGCGGCGCGCGACGGAATTACCTGCATCGCTCAGGACATCGAAGGTGAGCGCGTTTGTTTGCGCAGTGGTCAGCGAACCGTCGGGCAGTTGCGGCGAGATCGCGACCAGCCGGGCGCCCAGCGCGGCCATCTCGGGAAGGATCGCCTGATACGCCCGCAACTGGATATTGCAGTAGGGGCACCATCCGCCGCGGTAAAACGTAACCACGACGGGTCCGTGCTGCGACAGACCGGAAAGCGAGATCCGATTGCCATGGACGTCCGGTAGCGAAAAGTCCGGCGCTTCATCGCCCGTTCCGATTGCCTTGTCCAGCGCGAACCTGGCACGCAGCTCGTCGATCCTGGCCTCGTAGAGCGCGACACGCCCGGATGGCGCAGTGCGCGCAAACTCCGCCCTGAAGCTGTCCAGTTGCTCCTGCAGTCCCATGACTCTGCTCCTCCACGCGATGCTTCCACGGGGCACGACGCGCCCACGCGCTATATTCAGGTCCGCCCTTTTCGTTTTAGAACGTACATTCTATAATCGCTCATCGCGGCGAAGTTGGCAAGCTCGCTGCGCCATGATGGATTCAGGTGACAGAAATGGCGAGACCAAGGGAATTTGACGAAGAAGCAGTGCTGGACGCAACGGTCCAGTGCTTCTGGAGGTTCGGCTACGAGGCGACGTCGGTGAAAGATCTCACCGGCGAAACAGGTCTCACCGCCGCAAGCCTTTACAACGCGTATGGAGACAAGCGCGGCCTGTTCCAGGCAGCGCTCGATCGCTACGTGAGCGAAAGCATAGGCAACCGCATACGACGGTGCGAAGTGCTCCCTCCCCTTGAAGCGATCCACGCGTTCTTCGACGAGATCCTGCGCCGCTCGTTGAACGATCGCCAGCATAAGGGTTGCATGCTCGTGAATTCGGCCCTGGAGATGGCACCGCACGATGCTGAGTTCCAGAAGATCATCGCGGGCGTTCTTACCCGTATCGAAGGCTTTTTTCTCGGGTGCATCAGGACAGGTCAGCTCGACGGGACCATTACGCCATCGCAGCCGGCCGCAGTCCTCGCCCGGCATCTGCTCGGCGTTCTGATGGGCGTTCGCGTCCTGGCGCGCGTTCGTCCGGAAAAAGCGCTGCTGGAAGGGGTGATTGCGCCAGCGCTCGCGCAGCTTGTGCCGCCCGAGGACGGGCGGAACTGAAGCGCCATGCAAGATGAGTGCTTTCAGGTAGGCAATTGCACACCCCGCACAATGGAAAGCCGGGCGCAAGAGTTCAGCAATGCGCGTGGCGAGGCTTCCACACTGAATTCTGCGTAGCGCTTTGCCCGGATCGGCGACAACAACAAACGGCAACTCGGCAACGAAAGGCCGCCATTCATCCGCGCCTGAATGGAACACTGCGACTTCCAGAATACCGCCCGACGCGATCTCGTCGTGCCGCTGCGCGATCGGGTGCAGATGAGATTGATCTGCCTCCGCAAACAGGGCTGGCCGGAGTCGGGTAACGTTCGTTTTCGGAGCAGAAGACGGACATGAAGAAGCTCCAGGCCGCCTATCTAGCTGATCGATTGCCAGGCCCGGCAGGTAGGTGGCTGCTGGAGCGCTTCCAACGTGCCTGATCGATGCGGCAAATCAGCAAGAAATGGGGATACCCTTTCAGGGTTGCGCGATCTGCGCCAGCCTGGCGACGCTGTTGTCGTTCGCACGCCGGGGTTTGGGATTGGCCTACGTGGCTGACTGGACGCCGCCGAGGTTTCTTCCGGTATTTTGACGGCTTTACCGTCAGGGATCAGGAGACCTGTTGATGCTCGGAAAGCCGCATAGAACAAGCTTTCCTGAGAAGACTTTTACCGTCAAAGACGGTAAAAGTCTGAATAGCGAACGAGAATGTCTTAATCCGGCCTCGATTTTTACCGTCAGCCTTACCGCCAACTTGTTTTGCTGGCCGGCGATAGTCACCGATAGATGCTGCAACGCATTTTCTTTCAAATCAACACGTTACGGCAGCTTTTCGATAGCTGGCGATAGTCCTCGAAGGACGCAAATTCACTCCCACTCGATTGTCGCCGGCGGCTTCCCCGAGATGTCGTACACCACGCGATTGATCCCGCGCACCTCGTTGATGATCCGATTCGACGCACGGCCGAGCAGCGCATACGGAAGATGCGCCCAATGCGCAGTCATGAAGTCGGTCGTCTGCACCGCGCGCAGCGACGTCACGTAGTCGTACGTCCGTCCATCGCCCATCACGCCGACCGACTTGACGGGCAGGAACACCGCGAACGCCTGGCTCGTGAGGTCGTACCAGCTCTTGCCGACATCGGCCTCGCCGCACAGGCCGGCAGCCGCATCTTGCGCGGTCGCGGTCGTGTTGCGCAGTTCCTCGATGAAGATCGCATCCGCGCGACGCAGCAGGTCCGCGTACTCGCGCTTCACTTCGCCGAGGATCCGCACGCCGAGGCCCGGACCCGGGAACGGATGGCGGTAAACCATCTCCGGCGGCAGGCCGAGCGCGACGCCCAGCTCGCGCACTTCGTCCTTGAACAGGTCGCGCAGCGGCTCGAGCAGCTTCAGGCCGAGCGTTTCCGGCAAGCCGCCGACGTTGTGGTGGCTCTTGATCGTCGTCGCCTTCTTCGTTTTCGTGCCGCCCGATTCGACCACGTCCGGGTAGATCGTGCCCTGCGCGAGCCACTTCGCCTTCGACAGCTTCTTCGCCTCGGCCTGGAACACCTCGACGAACTCACGGCCGATGATCTTGCGCTTCGCTTCCGGATCGGTCACGCCGGCCAGATGGCCAAGGAACTGGTCGGACGCGTCGACGTGCACGACCTTCGCATGCAGGCGGCCCTCGAACATGTCGAGCACCATCTTGCCTTCGTTCAGGCGCAGCAGGCCGTGATCGACGAACACGCACGTCAGCTGATCACCGATCGCGCGATGGATCAGCGCCGCGGCGACGCTCGAATCGACGCCGCCCGACAGGCCGAGAATCACTTCCTCGTCACCGACCTGCTCGCGGATCTTCGCGACGGCTTCCTCGATGTGGTTCTTCATGATCCAGTCGGGCTTCGCGCCGGCGATCTGCAGCACGAAGCGCTCGATGATCTGGCGGCCCTTCACCGTGTGCGTGACTTCCGGATGGAACTGCACCGCGTAGTAGCCGCGCACCTCGTCGGCCATGCCGGCGATCGGGCAGCTCGGCGTCGACGCCATCAGTGCGAAGCCCGGCGGCAGCTCGGCTACCTTGTCGCCGTGGCTCATCCAGACCTTCAGCATCCCGTGGCCTTCGGCCGTCGTGAAATCCTCGATGCCGTCGAGCAGGCGCGTATGGCCGTGCGCACGCATTTCCGCGTAGCCGAATTCGCGATGGTCGCTCCACTCGACCTTGCCGCCAAGCTGCACGGCCATCGTCTGCATGCCGTAGCAGATGCCGAGCACCGGCACGCCGAGATCCCACACGGCCTGCGGCGCGCGCAGCTGGTGGTCTTCGTACGTGCTCGCGTGGCTGCCCGACAGGATCACCGCCTTCGGCGCGAACTCGCGGACGAAGTCGTCGGACACATCGTTCGGATGGATTTCGCAATAGACGTGCGCTTCACGCACGCGGCGCGCGATCAGTTGGGTGACTTGCGAACCGAAGTCGAGAATCAGGATTTTGTCGTGCATGGCTGCGGACGGGATGAAGAGAATAAGAAAAGCAGCGCACGAGGCGCTGCGTCAAAAGCATGGGCAGCGGCGTCGGGCGGCAGGCGGCTCGCGCGACGCATCGCCGGTCAATTCTGCGACGGCGGACGCGCGTCGAATGCGACGCTGCCTGACGCGCGCTCGGAAGCGGCCGACGGGGCTGCCGTGGCCGGCGCCGAAGGCGCCACCGGACGGCCGGCGACCGGCTCGACCCGCGGCTGCACGGCGGAGGCCGGCGCCGGTTCGACCGGACGCTGCGCGCCCCGGCTTTCGAGCGCCTGCGCCCTGTCGGCCCTTTCGCGCCGCCGTACGGCCGATGCGAGCCGCACGCCGCCGAGGCCGAGCAGGATCAACGCGACCCCGGCCACCGCCGACAACACCCGGCCCGCGGCCGCGAGCGCGGGCCCGCTGCCGGTGCCGAGAGACCACACGATCGTCAGCACGCCGGTCAGCCAGTTCACATGGCCGACGGCCCGTGCGACGGGCGCCGTGAGGTCGCCGTTGAACGCCGCATGAAACGCGAGCCACGCGAGCCCGAGCAGCGCGATACCGAACGCCTGACCGAGCATCGCCGGCTGAATGTTCGCCAGTTGCAGCGCGTTGAACAGCGCCTGCCAGGGCGTCAGCACGAATAGCACGCCGAACGCCAGCAACAGCACGGCATCGACGATCAGCACGGCTCGCAGCAGCGGTTTCATCGGCGATCAGTCCACGTGGTAGTTCGGCGCTTCCTTCGTGATCTGCACGTCGTGCACGTGCGACTCGCGCATGCCCGCCGCGGTGATCTGGACGAATTCGGCCTTCTCGTGCAGCTCGTCGATCGTCTTGCAGCCGCAGTAGCCCATGCTCGCGCGCACGCCGCCGACCAGCTGGAACAGGATCGCGTTGACCGAACCCTTGTACGCGACGCGGCCTTCGATGCCTTCCGGCACGAGCTTGTCGATGTTCGCCGAGTTGTCCTGGAAGTAGCGGTCTGCCGCGCCGTCCTTCATCGCACCGACCGAACCCATGCCGCGATACGACTTGTACTGGCGGCCCTGGTACAGGAACACGTCGCCCGGCGCCTCTTCGGTGCCCGCCAACATGCTGCCCATCATCACGGCATTCGCGCCGGCCGCGAGGGCCTTGGACACGTCGCCCGAGAAGCGCACGCCGCCGTCGGCGATGCACGGCACGCCGGTGCCCTTCAACGCTTCCGCGACGTTCGCGATCGCGCTGATCTGCGGCACGCCGACACCCGCGACGATCCGCGTCGTGCAGATCGAGCCCGGGCCGATACCGACCTTGACCGCGTCCGCGCCGTATTCGACGAGCGCCTTCGCGGCGGCGGCCGTCGCGATGTTGCCGCCGATCACCTCGACGTGCGGGAAGTTCTGCTTGACCCAGCGCACGCGCTCGAGCACGCCCTTGCTGTGACCGTGCGCGGTGTCGACGACGATCACGTCGACGCCGGCCTGCACCAGCAGTTCGACGCGTTCCTCGTTGTCGGGACCGACGCCGACCGCCGCGCCTGCGCGCAGCTTGCCGTGTTCGTCCTTGCACGCGTCCGGGTGCTCGGTCTGCTTCGTGATGTCCTTGACGGTCATCAGGCCGCGCAGTTCGAACGCATCGTTGACGACCAGCACGCGCTCGAGACGGTGGCTGTGCATCAGCGCCTTCGCTTCGGCGAGCGGCGTGCCTTCCTTGACCGTGACGAGGCGCTCGCGCGGCGTCATGATCGACTTGACCGGCTCGTCGAGGCGCGTTTCGAAACGCAGGTCGCGGTTCGTGACGATGCCGACGAGCTGCGGGCCTTCGACGACCGGAAAGCCCGAGATGCCATGCTGGCGCGACAGCGCGATCACGTCGCGCACCTTCATTTGCGGCGGCACCGTGATCGGGTCGCGGACGACGCCCGACTCGAAACGCTTGACCTTCGCGACTTCGCGGGCCTGTTCGGCCGGCGTGAGGTTCTTGTGGACGATACCGACGCCACCCTGCTGCGCCATCGCGATCGCGAGGCGACCTTCGGTGACCGTGTCCATCGCGGCGGACACGAGCGGCATGTTCAGGGAGATGTTGCGGGTCAGCTTGGTCTTGAGGCTGGTGTCGCGCGGGAGAACGTCGGAGAAGGCGGGAACGAGGAGCACGTCATCGAAAGTGAGTGCTTTTTGGATCAGACGCATGGCAAATCCTATGGGCGCAAAAGCGAATTATACGCGAAGCGCCGTGAATTTTCACAACACGAACAACGGCTTAGCCGGTTTCGGCCGTTCGGGGGCCGAATCGTTCGGATCGCCGTTCGGTTCGTTTTCGATCGCTTTTCGTTTCACGGCCGCGTCGAACCATTCGCGCAACCCGCAGCCGGGAGGCGCGTGCACGTGTCGTGGCGAGGCCACACGTGCGCGACGACAGCCGCCGCGCACGGCCGGCGACACACCGCCGAAGCGGCGTGCCTGCCCGCCTCATGCCAGCCCGGCCGCGCCGGCGATCATCGCCATGCCGGCCACTACCACTGCGCAACCGATGATCCGCGCGACGCGGCCGCCGGCCGGCGCCATGCGCTCGGCGGCGATTGCCACCGCGACCGCGGCCATCACGCGCAGATCCATCATGCCGGCCGCCAGCGCGACCACCATCAGGTTGGCGCAACACGCGCCGCATCGGATCGCGGCGTGCACGCCGTACCGCCATGCCGTGAAGGCCGCCGCTCGCGGCCAGTGCCCGCCGTGCGCCGCCTCATGCCGGCAGCATGCGAGCCGGCGCGCCTTCCACCCGGAGAATTGCAGCGTGCCCGCGGCCAGCACGACGGCGCCGGCCGCGAACGGGATCCCCCGGGCGAGCGCCGGCAGCCGGGCGGCGGCCGTCGTCAGTGCGACGCCGGCCGGAAACACGAGCGCGCCGAGCGCGATCCAGACCGAGAAATATGCGACCCCAGCGACGACGACGAGCCAGGCCGACCGCGCCGTCCGCGCACCGATGCGCTGTCGGTAATGCCAGAGCTGCGGCGCGAACACGGGCAGCATCATCGTCACCGTCATCGCGCCCCACATTTCGGCGAACGCCACGAACGCGCGGCCGGCGCCCTGCCCGCACGGCCGCAGCCAGGCGGTCGACGCCATCCAGCCGCCGGGCATCGGTTCGCCGCCCATCGCCGCCATCGACGCGTGCTGCGCCAGCAACGCCATCGCGGCGACCGCGAACACGGCCGCGACCGCCGCGCCGAACGCCCGCGGATCGGGGGCCGTCTCGCCGGTTGCCAGCCCGCTCGTCGTTCGTGCCATCGCGCGCTCTCGCCCGTCGCCGGCCCGCTCAGCCGCGCGCGTACTCGTCGTGACGACGCCACCACGGCCCGGCCTCGTTGCGACCGTGCGGCGCGCGATCGAGCCACTGGTACATCCCCCACAGCCCATCGAGGCCGCGCGCGTAGGTCGAATACGTGTGATAGACGGCGCCGTCCTCGCGCACGAACGCGCTCATCCCCGGCCGGTCGAGCGAATACGTGGCCGCATCGGTACCGCACGTGGCCGCGAACTGCACGACGGGCGCCGGCGGAGGATCCATGTCCATCGCATGGCCGGCCCGCGCATAGTTGTATTCGACGTCGCCCGCGCGCCGCTGCGTTTCGGTGAACGACACGTTGAAGTCGAAGTTGAAATCGCTGCCGACCGACGACGCCCACGGGAACGTCCACCCCATCCGCTGCCGGTACGCGAGCAGTTTCGCGAGCGGCGCGCGCGACACGGCCGCGAGCGTCACGTCGTGGTGCGCCAGATGCACGGCGAAGCCGTCGAAGCCGTCGGCGAGCGCCGAGCACGACGGACAGCCTGCCTTGTAGTCGGGGCCGAACATGAAGTGATAGACGAGCAGTTGCGAACGGCCGCGAAACAGGTCGTCGAGCGTCGCGCGCCCTTCCTCGGTATCGAACCGGTAAGTCTTGTCGACGCGCACCCACGGCAGCGCCTGGCGCCGCCGCGCGAGTTCGTCGCTTTGCCGCGTCAGCGCCTTTTCCGCGTCGAGCAGCGCGCGGCGTTCGGCCAGCCATTCGTCGCGGGTTCCGGTGAGATGGGTCGTCATTGCGTGTTCCTCCTTCCGATGGGTATCCGGGCACGGCGGACGGGGCCGTGTGCGTGGTGCTAGATTAGTGCCGGGTTTCGGACCGAAGGGAGTGACAAGTGTGGCGGGATTCGGATGGATTCGCTGATCACGGCGGCCGCACGCGCGCTCGCGGCCGGTGACGCGCTCGGCGCGTTGAACCGCGTCGCGCTGCGCGACGATGCGCCGGCGCTCGCGCTGCGCGGCATCGCGCTCGCGCAGCTCGGCGATTTCGAACGCGCGCGTTCGCTCGTGCGCGCCGCCGCCCGCGCGTTCGGCGCAAAGGAAGCGGTCGCACGGGCGCGCTGCGTCGTCGCGGAAGCCGAGATCGCACTCGCGTCGCGCGACCTGCACTGGCCGACGCGCGCGCTCGATGCGGCCTGCACGACGCTCGACGCGCACGGCGACCGCGCGAACGCCGCGCATGCGCGCTATCTCGGCATGCGCCGCTTGCTGCTGATCGGCCATCTCGACGAGGCCGAGCGGCTGCTCGCGCACCTCGATCCCGCGCCGCTGCCGCCCGCGTCGCGCGCCGCCCACGAGCTGATCGCGGCCGGCATCGCGATGCGCCGCATCCGCACGCACGCGGCCCGTGCGGCGCTTGCCCGTGCGCGGACAGCCGCCCGCGCCGCCGGCATCGCCGCGCTGACGGCCGAGGTCGACACCGCCGCGCGTGTGCTCGACGCGCCGGCCGCGCGGCTCATCGCTCGCGGCACGTCGCGGCTCGTGCCGCTCGACGAAGTCGAAACGCTGTTCGAGTCGAATGCGCTGGTCGTCGACGCATGCCGCCACATGGTGCGCGATGCGCGCACGACCGTGTCGCTCGCGCGGCGTCCGGTGCTGTTCGTGCTCGCCCGGGCGCTCGGCGAAGCGTGGCCGGCCGACGTGTCGAGAAACGCGCTCGTCGCCGCCGCATTCCGCGCGAAACAGGCCGACGAATCGCATCGTGCGCGGCTGCGTGTCGAGATCGGGCGGCTGCGCGCGGTGCTGCGCCCGCTCGCGAACGTCGTCGCGACGCCGCGCGGTTTCGCGCTCGAACCGCTCGGCGTGCGCGAAACCGTCGTCCTCGCGCGCCCGGTCGACGATCGGCACGCGGCCGTGCTCGCGCTGCTCGCGGATGGCGAAGCATGGTCGAGCTCCGCGCTGGCGCTCGCGCTCGGCGCCAGCCAGCGCACCGTGCAGCGCGCGCTCGATGCGCTCGCGGAAGCCGGCAAGGTGCAGGCGCTCGGCCGCGGACGCGCGCGCCGCTGGATGACGCCGCCGCTGCCCGGATTCGCGACGACGTTGTTACTCCCGGTTGCGCTGCCGGGCGATTAGGATGGCCTCATCGAACGACGAGGTGACGAACATGAAACGCTCCACCGCAGACCTCCTTCACGAGTACGGCCCGTTTCCGGGCGTCGACGGCGTGCACGGCGTCACGTTCGACGGGCAGCACGTGTGGTACGCGTCCGGCGACAAGCTGAATGCGCTCGACCCCGAGCGCGGCACGATCGTCCGTTCGCTCGACGTCGCCGCGCACGCGGGCACCGCGTTCGACGGCCGCCACCTGTTCCAGATCGTCGACGACCGCATCGAGAAGATCGATCCCGAATCGGGCCACGTGCTCGCGACGATCCCCGCGCCCGGCGGCGGCGCCGATTCGGGGCTCGCGTGGGCGGAAGGCACGCTGTGGGTCGGCCAGTACAGCGCACGCAAGATTCATCAGGTGGATCCGCAGTCGGGCGCCGTGTTGCGCACGATCGAATCGAATCGCTTCGTCACCGGCGTGACGTGGGTCGACGGCGAGCTGTGGCACGGCACGTGGGAAGCCGACCGGAGCGACCTGCGACGCATCGATCCGCGCACGGGCGAAGTGCTCGAGCAGATCGACATGCCGGCCGGCGTCGGCGTCTCGGGGCTCGAATCCGACGGTCACGACCGCTTCTACTGCGGCGGCGGCAACAGCGGCAAGCTGCGTGCCGTGCGACGCCCCGCGCGCAAGCGTGCGGCCAGCGACGGCGCGGCGGCGACACCCGATTCGACAGAGGACTGATTCGCCGCGCGCCGAACCCGCTCGATGCGCCGCGCCATGCCGCGAGTGCAGGAATGAACAAGACGCCGCCGCGACGGCATCGCTAAGATGCGCGCACCTCGGTTATGTGTTCGGAGCGGTCGATGCAGCGCGGCGTGGTGTACGGTGTCCTGGCAGGCGCCCTGTGGGGCATGGTGTTTCTGGTTCCGCGGCTGCTGACCGATTTCTCGCCGCTGCTGCTGAGCGCCGGCCGCTACACGATGTACGGCCTCGTGTCGCTCGTGGCCGCCCTGCCGGCCGCCCGCTCGCTGCTTGCCCGGCTGACCCGCGAGGATCTCGTCGCCCTCGTGAGGCTCGCCGTCATCGGCAACGTCGCGTACTACATGCTGCTGTCCGGCGCCGTGCGCCTGATCGGCATCGCGCCCAGTTCGCTGATCGTCGGCGTGCTGCCCGTGACCGTCACGCTCGCGGGCCTCGGCGATCACGGCGCGATGCCGCTGCGGCGGCTCGCCGCCCCGCTCGCGCTGGTGATCGCGGGCATCGTCTGCATCAACGTCGATCTGTTTACGTCCGAAGCCGCGCACGCGACGACGCTCGCCCAAAAGCTCGCGGGCATCGCCTGCGCGGCGGGCGCGCTCGCGAGCTGGACCTGGTATGCGGTGGCGAACACGCGCTACCTGCAGCGCCATCACCGCTTCGGCGGCAACGAATGGTCGGTGCTGTGGGGTGTCGTGACGGGCCTGATCGGCGGGCTCTGCTGGCTCGCGATCCTCGCGCTGCCGGCCGGCACCGTGCAGGCGGCCGTGCCGGCATCGCGCTGGCAATTGTTCTGGCTGCTGAACCTCGCGCTCGCGATCGGCGCGTCGTGGCTGGGCAACGGGCTGTGGAACGCCGCGTCGAAGCGGCTGCCGCTGACGCTGTCGGGCCAGTTGATCGTGTTCGAAACCGTGTTCGCGATGCTGTACGCGTTCGTGTACGACCGGCGGATGCCGCATGCGCTCGAAATCGCCGCGCTCGTGCTGCTGCTCGCCGGCGTATACGGCTCGGTGCGCAAGCATGGCGACACGCCGGGCGGCGCACCGACAAACGCAAACGCCGCGGCCCACTGAGCGCCGCGGCGTTTGATCGGACGCGTCAGCGCGAACGACGCGTCAGCGCGCGTCCTTGTGCATCCACTTGCGGCCCTCGATCGAACCGTCGCGGCGGGACTTGTCGACGCGCCGCTGGCGCGCGAGCTTCGGATCGACGATCAGCGAACGGTAGATCTCGACGCGATCGTGATCGACGAGCGGCGCATCGAGCGGCGCGAGCTTGCCGTAGACGCCCGTCTTCGCGTGCACGAGATCGATCTCCGGGTGCAGCGCGAGCACGCCGCTCGCGTCGATGGCCGAGCGCACGGTCGCGCCTTCGGGCAACGACAGCGGAATCAGCGTCTGGCGGTCCGGCAGGGCATAGCAGACTTCGATCGACAGCATCGCGTCACCCCTTGCCGTAGCGCTGGTCCGCGCGCTTCACGAACGAATCGACGAACGTGTTCGCGATGTGGCTGAACACCGGCCCGATGATCTTCTCGAGCAGGATGCTCGAAAACTCGTAGTGCAGCGCGAATTCGATCTTGCACGCATCGGCGCGCAGCGGGATGAAGCGCCACGAACCCGTGAACTTCTTGAACGGCCCGTCCGCGAACTCCATGTCGATGCGCGTCGGCCGCTGCTGCGTGTTGCGCGTCGCGAAATGCTGCCTGATACCCTTGAAGTTGATGTCGATGCGCGCTTCCATCCCGCTTTCGTCCTGACGGCGAATCTCGACACCGCCGCACCAGGGCAGGAAATTGGGGTAGTCGGCCACGTCGGTGACGAGGTCGAACATCTGTTCCGCCGAGTGGCGGATCAATACGGTTTTCTGAACATCTGCCATAAATCGCGCGGCATCGCTGAAAGTGGGAAAGCCAAGCCGGGCGATTCCCGCCCCGCTTTGCTAAAATCGTGATTTTAAACGAGTTGGCCCGATCCTTTCATGAGCATCATCGACAACAGGAAAGCGCACTTCGATTATCACATCGAGGAACGCTACGAAGCGGGGCTCGTGCTGGAGGGCTGGGAAGTCAAGGCGCTGCGCGCCGGACGCGGCCAGATCAAGGAAGGCTACGTCGTGGTGAAGAACGCCGAGATCTTCCTGATCGGGACCCATATCAGCCCGCTGCCTGAAGCCTCGACGCACATCAAGCCCGACCCGGTTCGCACGCGCAAGCTGCTGCTGCACCGCGAGGAAATCAAGAAGCTGATCGGCAAGGTCGAGCAGCGCGGCTACACGCTCGTGCCGCTGAACTTCCACTACAAGGGCGGCCGCGTGAAATGCGACATCGCGCTCGCGAAGGGCAAGAAGCTGCACGACAAGCGCGAAACCGAGAAGAAACGCGACTGGGAACGCGAGAAGGCGCGCATCATGCGCGCCGGCACCTGACGCCCACCGCATTCATCGCAAACGACACGGCGCGCTCGAAGCGGGCCGTGTTGCTTTGGACTACCTGAATCGCGCGTGCCGTTTGCCCGGCTGCGCGACGATTCGTCGCACGACGATCGCACCGGGCGCCCGCACGGGCCTCGGACGGAACATCGGGCTCAGCCCTTCGCGCCGGACGCCGCCCCGGCGTTCTTGACGATCGTCAGCGCCGACGAGATCGCGGTGCCGAGATCCGACAGGTTCGACGGCACGATCAGCGTGTTGCCCTGCTTCGCGAGATTCGCGAACGCGCCGACATACTGCTCGGCGACCTTCAGGTTCACTGCATCCATCCCGCCTTGCGACTGGATCGCGCTCGCGATCTTCTGGATCGCCTGCGCGTTCGCCTCGGCCACCGCCAGAATCGCGGCGGCTTCGCCCTGCGCCTGGTTGATCGCGGCCTGCCGCTCGCCTTCGGACTTCTGGATCGCGGCTTCGCGCGCCCCCGACGCGAGGTTGATCTGTTCCTGCTTGCGGCCTTCCGATGCGGCGATCAGCGCGCGCTTTTCGCGCTCGGCGGTGATCTGCGCCTGCATCGCGTGCAGGATCTCCTTCGGCGGCGTCAGGTCCTTGATCTCGTAGCGCAGCACTTTCACGCCCCAGTTCGCCGCCGCCTGATCGAGTGCCGACACGATGTTGTGGTTGATGAAATCGCGTTCCTCGAACGTCTTGTCGAGTTCGAGCTTGCCGACCACCGAGCGCAGCGTGGTTTGCGCAAGCTGCGTGATCGCCAGCACGAAATTGCTCGACCCGTAGGACGCCTTCATCGGATCGGTCACCTGGAAATACAGCACACCGTCGACCTGCAATTGCGTGTTGTCGCGCGTGATACAGACCTGGCTCGGCACGTCGAGCGGAATTTCCTTCAGCACGTGCCGGTATGCGATGCGATCGACGAATGGCAGCACGATATTGAGACCGGGCGACAGCGTCGCGTGGTAGCGCCCGAAGCGCTCGAGCACCCATGCATGCTGCTGCGGCACGATCTTCACCGTCTTCGACACGATCACGATCGCAATGACGAGCAGGACAACCCAGATGATCAGCGAATCCATGAAATATTCTCTCCTTGTTGTATCAGCGGACGATCAGCCCGCGGGTTTCGCCACGACCACGAGGCAATTGCCGCGCACGGCGCTGACCTGGTACACGTGCGCATCGTCGCGCTCGCCGTGCGCGAGCTCGACGTCCCAGTCGGCCCCGCGATACTGCACGCGCGCGCGGCCGTCACGCCACGCGTCGACCGTGACGGTCGAGCCGATATCGAGATTGACGTCGGGATTCGTCGACGTGTCGCGCTTCTGCTTGCGGCCGAGCCCCGAACGGCGCAGCACGATCATCGCGACGATCGCGACCGCGGCCGCCGCGCCGAACTGCACGTGCGGCGCGAAACCGGCCAGTTGCAACACCCCGCCCGCGAGAAAGCCGAGCGCGATCATCAGCAGATAGAACGTGCCCGTCAGCAACTCCGCGACGACCAGCATGCCCACCCCGACCCACCAGAACAGATGCCCCGACATCATTGTGGTCTCCAGAAAAACGTCCCCGATGCTCACTATATTCGCTGCGTGCGCAACTGTGCGAAGCGGTCGGCACGCTGGAGATCGCCGCGCGTACCGACGAAAAAAAACACCCCGGTGCTTACCGGGGTGTTTATAGCACGAACCTTGCATTTTGCCTTCAACGAAAGCGCGGCGGACCGCGCTTTCGCCGAAGCTGCATGACCGACCGTTACTTGCGGTTGGCGAGCGCCTGCCACGTATCGATGATCGTGTCGGGGTTCAGCGAGATCGACACGATGCCTTCGTCCGTCAGCCATTGCGCGAAGTCCGGGTGATCGGACGGGCCCTGGCCGCAGATACCGACGTACTTGCCCATCTTGCGGCAGGTATCGATCGCACGCTTGAGCAGGAACTTGACGGCCGGGTCGCGCTCGTCGAAGTCGACGGCCAGCAGTTCCATGCCCGAATCGCGGTCGAGGCCGAGCGTGAGCTGCGTGAGGTCGTTCGAGCCGATCGAGAAACCGTCGAAGTGTTCCAGGAACTCTTCGGCGAGGATCGCGTTGGTCGGGACTTCGCACATCATCACGAGGCGCAGGCCGTTTTCGCCGCGCTTCAGGCCGAACTTCTCGAGCAGGCCGACGACGCGCTCCGCCTGCTTCACGGTCCGCACGAACGGCACCATGATCTCGACGTTGGTCAGGCCCATCTCGTCACGCACGCGCTTCAGTGCCCGGCATTCCATCTCGAACGCCTGCGCGAAGTCCTCGGCGATGTAGCGCGATGCGCCACGGAAGCCCAGCATCGGGTTTTCCTCGTCCGGCTCGTAACGCGAACCGCCGATCAGCTTCTTGTACTCGTTCGACTTGAAGTCGGACAGACGCACGATCACGGGCTTCGGATAGAACGCCGCCGCGATCGTCGCGACGCCTTCCGTCAGCTTGTCGACGTAGAACTGACGCGGCGACGCGTGACCGCGCGCGACGCTCTCGACCGCCTTCTTCAGGTCCTGGTCGATGTTCGGGTACTCGAGAATCGCCTTCGGGTGAACGCCGATGTTGTTGTTGATGATGAACTCGAGACGCGCGAGACCCACGCCGCCGTTCGGCAGTTGCGAGAAGTCGAACGCGAGCTGCGGGTTGCCGACGTTCATCATGATCTTGACCGGGATTTCCGGCAGTTCGCCGCGCTGCACTTCCGTGACTTCCGTCTCGAGCAGGCCGTCGTAGATCTTGCCTTCGTCGCCTTCCGCGCACGACACGGTGACGAGCGCGCCGTCCTTCAGCACGTCCGTTGCATCGCCGCAGCCCACGACGGCCGGCACGCCCAGCTCACGCGCGATGATCGCCGCGTGGCAGGTGCGCCCGCCCCGGTTCGTGACGATCGCCGCCGCACGCTTCATCACCGGCTCCCAGTTCGGGTCGGTCATGTCGGCCACCAGCACGTCGCCCGGCTGCACGCGTTCCATTTCCGACGGATCCTGGATCACGCGCACGGGGCCGGCGCCGATCTTCTGGCCGATCGCACGCCCCGTCGCGAGCACCTGCGACTGCCCCTTCAGCTTGAAGCGCTGCTCGGCCTTGCCGCTCGCCTGGCTCTTCACCGTTTCCGGACGCGCCTGCAGGATGAAGATCTTGCCGTCGCGGCCGTCCTTGCCCCACTCGATGTCCATCGGACGCTGGTAGTGCTTCTCGATGATGACCGCGTACTTCGCCAGCTCGATCACGTCTTCATCGGTGATCGAGTAACGGTTGCGCTGCTCGTGCGGCACGTCGACCGTCTTCACGCGGCCCGGCTCGCCCGGCTGCGTGAATTCCATCTTGATCAGCTTCGAGCCGATCGAGCGGCGGATGATCGGGTACTTGTCCTGTGCGAGCGTCGTCTTGAACACGTAGAACTCGTCCGGGTTCACCGCGCCCTGCACGACGGTTTCGCCCAGGCCGTAGCTCGACGTGATGAACACGGCGTCCTTGAAGCCGGATTCGGTATCGATCGTGAACATCACGCCGGCGGCGCCGACGTCCGAGCGGACCATGCGCTGCACACCGGCCGACAGCGCGACTTCCGCGTGCGTGAAGCCCTTGTGCACGCGGTACGAGATCGCGCGGTCGTTGTACAGCGACGCGAACACGTGCTTCATGCGGTCGAGCACGTCGTCGATGCCGACGACGTTCAGATACGACTCCTGCTGGCCGGCGAACGATGCGTCGGGCAGGTCTTCCGCGGTCGCGGACGAGCGCACGGCGAACGACAGTTCACTCGGCGAGCCGTTCTTCAGCACTTCGAACTGCGCACGGATTTCCTGCTCGAGGCGCGGCTGCAGCGGTGCGTCGACGATCCACTTGCGGATTTCGGCACCGGCTTCGGCGAGCGCCTTCACGTCGTCGATGTCGAGGGACTCGAGACGCTTGGCGATGCGATCGGTGAGGTCGTTGTGCTTGAGGAAATCGCGGAATGCGAGCGCGGTCGTGGCGAAACCGGTGGGCACGCGAACGCCTGCTTCGGAAAGCTGGCTGATCATCTCGCCGAGCGACGCATTCTTGCCGCCCACGATCTCCACATCGGTCATCCGCAACTGCTCGAACGGAATTACATACGCCTGGTCCTTTGCGACGTTTGCTGCGTTAGTCATACAAGCCCCTAAGTGTGAAAAAAATGCTCGATCGCGCAAGTGGGCTCGAATGCGGGCGCTTGCAAAAAGGCGCGGCGCGTCTTGCGCAACCTGTTAGATAAACATTCGCAGCGGCGAAAATCTTCCGACCCGATTTACAAAAATCCCGGCAGAAGGGCGATATTTGCAGACAAATCGCCAGACTTGCCGGGAGTTCTTGAATCTCGCGGCCAAGTCGCGGGCGCCGTGCGCGCCCTGCCCCCCGCAATTGCTTATCCAACAGGTTGCCGCTATTCTACCGTGCCGGCTGCCGGATGTGGCGCGACCTTGTCACTGGGTCTGGAGGCTCGCCTCCAGCCGCCCGCGCAACTGCCCTTCACGCTCGACGTCCAGATTCATGCTGCCTACCGTATTCATCGTCTCCGACGGCACCGGGATCACTGCCGAAACCTTCGCGCACTCGATCCTCTCCCAGTTCGACCAGAAATTCCGCCTCGTGCGCGTGCCGTTCGTCGACTCGCTCGACAAGGCCTATGCGACCGTCGAGAAGATCAACGAAGCCGCCGTGCACGACGGCCGCCGTGCGATCGTGTTCACGACGCTTGTCGACAGCGAGTCGAACGACATCGTCAAGCGCTCGAACGCGCTCGTGCTCGACATGTTCCAGCGCTTCGTCGAACCGCTCGAGCAGGAACTGGAGCTCAAGTCGAGCCACGCGATGGGCCGCGGCCACCAGAATGCGGACACCGAGGAATACAAGACGCGGATCGAGGCGATCAACTTCTCGCTCGCGCACGACGACGGCCAGTCGAACCGCAACCTGTCGGAGGCCGACGTGATCCTCGTCGGCGTGTCGCGCAGCGGCAAGACGCCGACGAGCCTGTACCTCGCGATGCAGTACGGCGTGAAGGCGGCCAACTATCCGCTGATTCCGGAAGACTTCGAACGCGGCAAGCTGCCGTCGGCGCTGTCGCCGTACAGCGACAAGCTGTTTGGGCTCTCGATCGACCCGCAGCGCCTGTCGGAGATCCGCAACGAGCGCCGGCCGGGCAGCAAGTACGCGGCGCCGGAGAACTGCCGCTACGAGATCAACGAGGCCGAGGCGATGATGCGCCGCGAAGGGATCAAGTGGCTGTCGTCGACGCACAAGTCGATCGAGGAAATCGCGACGACGATCCTGCAGGAAATCCGCCTCGACCGGCAGTCGTACTGAGCGTCGGCGCGCCAGCGCGACCGTCTGGCCGCCGCCCCAAGCAAAAAAGGCCGCGTCGAACGCGGCCTTTTCTCGTTTTTGCGGCGCATGCGCGCGTGCGGCGTCACGCCGGCCGCTGCTGACGCACCTGTTCGAACAGGCACACCGCGGCGGCGGCCGCCACGTTCAGCGACTCCATCCCGCCCGGCTGCGGAATCGTCACCCGATGCGTGGCCGCATCGCGCCAGAATGCCGACACGCCGGCGCCTTCGTTGCCGAACACCCACGCGACGGGCCGCGACAGGTCGCAGTCGTAGAGCGCCTGCGCGCCGTGCGAGTCGGTCAGCGCGACCGGTACGTCGAGGCGTTCGGCCAGCGCCGCCGCTTCGACGTCCTCATGGATCGACAACAGGAAATGCGCGCCCATGCCCGAACGCAGCACCTTCGACGACCACGCATAGGCCGTCCCCGGCGCGCAGAATACGTGACGCACGCCGGCCGCCGCCGCGCTGCGCAGGATCGAGCCGACGTTGCCGGCATCCTGCACGCCGTCGAGCACGACCGACGTATGCGTCACGCGCTCCGGCAGCGGTTGCGCCGGCCGGTCGACCAGCAGCAGGAAGCCGACGCCGCTGACGACGTTCGACAACTGCCCGAACAACGCGTCCGGCAGCGTGGCGATCCGCTGTGCGTCGATCCGCGCGACGATCTCCTGCGCTTCCGCGTGGCCGAGCGCGCCTTCGGTCGTCACGCACAGCTCGGGCGTCGCGCCCGTCTCGAGGTACGCGCTCGCGAGATGGAAACCTTCGAGCAGCGCCTGGCCGCTGCGGCGCTGATGGGGCGTCGAACCCGCGAGCGCCTTCAGGCGCTTGTACAGCGGGTTGTCGCGGGAAGTGATGCTTTTCATCGAATCAGGTCAAGCGCCGCACGAACCGGCGCGAACGAGCGCCGGTGCGCTTCGCACGGGCCGTGTTCGCGCAATGCGGCGAGGTGTTTCGCGGTGCCGTAGCCCGCATGTACGTTGAAACCGTACACCGGGAAGCGTTCGTGCAGGTCGACCAGCATCCGGTCGCGCGTGACCTTCGCGAGGATCGACGCGGCGGAGATGCTCGGCACGAGCGCGTCGCCGCTGACGATCGCCTCGGCGCGCACGCTCAGCGTCGGGCAGCGGTTGCCGTCGATCTGCGCGAGCGTCGGCAGCACCGACAGGCCTTCGACGGCCCGCTTCATCGCGAGCATCGTCGCGTGCAGGATGTTCAGCGTATCGATCTCGTCGACGCTCGCCGACGCGACGCAATACGCGTGCGAACGCGCGACGATCAGCTCGTACAGCATGTCGCGCTTCTTCGCGGACAGCACTTTCGAATCGTCGAGCCCGTCGATCGGCTGCGCCGGATCGAGGATCACCGCCGCTGCCACGACCGGCCCCGCAAGCGGGCCGCGGCCGGCCTCGTCGACGCCGCAGACGATCTCGTCCGGGCGGCTGAAGTCGAAACCGCCCTGCACGTCGCCCGGCGCGCGGCGGCGCGGTGCACGAACTGCGGTCATGCGCGCCCCTTGCGTTGTTCGAGCACGCGCACGACGGCCTCGGCCGCCTTCGCGGCCGTGTTCTGCCGCAGCGAGAGATGCATTTCGGTAAACACTTCGGTCAGCGTGCGGCGGTTCGCGTCGTCGCGCAGCTGCGTGAGCGTCGCATCGGCGAGCGCCTCGGGCGTCGCGAAATGCTGCAGCAGCTCGGGCACGACGAAGCGCCCCGCCAGGATGTTCGGCAGGCCGACGTACGGCAGGTAGCCCTGCCGGCGCATGATCTGCCCGGTCAGCCAGGGCACCTTGTACGAGATCACCATCGGCTTCTTCAGCAGCGCGGCTTCCAGCGTGACGGTGCCGCTCTTCACGAGGATCGCGTCGGCGGCCGTCATCGCGACCTGCGAACGGCCGTCGGTGATCGTCAACGCGAGTTGCGGATGGGCATCGACGAGCGGCTGCAGCAGTTCGCGCAGCGCGGGCGTCGCGGCCGGCATCACGAACCGCACGCCGGGTTCGCGTTGCTGCATCAGCGCCATCGCCGCGAAGAACGTCGGGCCGATCAGCGCGATCTCCGAGCGCCGGCTGCCCGGCAGCACTGCGATCACGGGGCCGTCGGCCGGCAGGCCCAGTGCGATGCGCGCGCCATGCGTGTCGGGTTCGAGCGGAATGTCGTCGGCCAGCGGATGACCGACGTACGTCGATGCGACGCCGGCCTTGTCGAGGATCGCCGGCTCGAACGGGAACAGGCACAGCATGTGATCGACGGATTTCGCGATCTTCTTGATCCGGCCGCCGCGCCATGCCCAAATCGACGGGCACACGAAGTGGATCGACGGGATGCCCGCGTCGCGCGCCGCCTGTTCGACGCTGAAGTTGAAATCGGGCGCGTCGACGCCGATGAACGCGTCCGGCCGCTCGGCGAGCAGCTGGCGCTTCAGTTCGCCGCGAATCCGCAGGATCTCGGGAATCTGGCCCAGCGCCTCGACATAGCCGCGCACGGTCAGCTTGTCCATCTGCCAGTGCGAGTCGAAGCCCTGCGCGATCATGCGCGGCCCGCCGATCCCGTAATACTGGGCCGCTTCGGGCAGCCGCTCGCGCAGCCCGCCGAGCAGCGACGCCGCGAGCAGGTCGCCCGACGGCTCGCCGGCCACCATCGCGAGCCGGAGCTGATGGGTGGTGAGCGGCATCGCTTAGCGGATGATGCCGCGTTGCGACGCGTCGATGAACTCGACGAGCGCCTTCACCGGTGCGTCGCCGTCGCCGCCCGCTTCCGCGAGCTCGCGCAACTGCACCTTCGCTTCCTCCAGCGACAGGCCGTTCTTGTACAGCAGGCGGTACGCGCTGCGCAGCGCGGAGATCGCGTCGGGCGAGAAGCCGCGCCGGCGCAGCCCTTCGACGTTGATCCCGTGCGGTTCGGCCTTGTTGCCGGCAGCGATCACGAACGGCGGGATGTCCTGCACGAGCGCCGACGCGCCGCCCAGCATCGAATGCGCGCCGATGCGCACGAACTGGTGCACGCCCGACATGCCGCCGACGATCGCGAAATCGCCGATCTCGACGTGGCCGGCCATCTGCGCGTTGCTCGACAGGATCACGTTGTTGCCGACGCGGCAGTCGTGGCCGATGTGCACGTAGGCCATGATCCAGTTGTCGTCGCCGAGCGTCGTCACGCCGACGTCCTGCACGGTGCCCGTGTGGATCGTCGTGAATTCGCGGATCGTGTTGCGGTTGCCGATCACGAGCTTCGTCGGCTCGTCCTTGTACTTCATGTCCTGCGGACGGCCGCCGACCGATGCGTAATGGCCGATGCGATTGTCCTCGCCGAGCGTCGTATGGCCTTCGATCACGCTGTGCGAGCCGATCGTCGTGCGCGCGCCGATCGTGACGTGCGGGCCGACGATCGCGTACGGGCCGATCTCGACCGATTCGTCGATCTGCGCGCCCGGCTCGACGATCGCGGTAGGATGAATCCTGGTCATGCGCCGTTGCCTCTCGATATGATGTGTCGCGTTGTTCGCGTGATGTTACCCATGCGTGCCGCGTCGCTCAGGGCGCCGCGTCGGCCGTCTTGACCGTGCACATCAGCTCGGCTTCCGCCGCCACCTTGCCGTCCACTTCGGCCACCGCCTTGAACTTCCAGATGCCGCGGATGTAGCGCTCGAACGTCACGTTCAGGATCAGCTGGTCGCCCGGTTCGACCACACGCTTGAAGCGCGCGCCGTCGATCCCGACGAAGTAATACAGCGTGTTCTCCGGATCCTTCGGCTGCTCTTCCGCGAACGTCAGCAGCGCCGCGGCCTGCGCGAGCGCCTCGAGAATCAGCACGCCCGGCATCACCGGCCGCTTCGGGAAGTGCCCCTGGAAGAACGGCTCGTTGATCGACACGTTCTTCAGCGCTTTGATCCCTTTGTGCGGTTCGAGTTCGAGCACGCGGTCGACGAGCAGAATCGGGTAGCGATGCGGCAGCAGCGTGAGGATCTTGTGGATGTCGAGATTGATTTTTTCAGTGCTCATGATGGTTCGTCTCACGCAGAGGCTGCGCGGTGGTGATGCAAAGGCTGAAGCGGGCCGCCGCGCGGCCCAGTCTGGCAAACCGGGCCGGTTGCGCTGGCCGTGCCCGGTTCGTGGTCTCGCATGATGGGCTCAGGCGCCCGCGCCGCCCTGGGCGGCGAGCGCGGCTTCGAGCGCCTTGATGCGCTCGCGCAGCTTGTCGAGATTGCGCACGAGCGCGGCGCTCTTGTTCCATTCGCCGTGGTCGACGGCCGGGAACGCGCTGGTATAGATGCCGGCCTTCGGCAGCGACTTCGATACGCCCGACTTCGCGGTGATGATCACATAGTCGCCGAGCGTCACGTGGCCGGCGATCCCTGCCGCGCCGCCGATCATGCAATGGCGGCCGATCGTCGTGCTGCCCGCGATGCCGGCGCTGCCGGCGATCACCGTGTACGCGCCGATCCGGCAGTTGTGACCGATCTGCACCTGGTTGTCGATCTTCACGCACTCCTCGATGACGGTATCCGCCATCGCGCCGCGGTCGATCGTCGTGTTCGCGCCGATTTCGACGTCCGGGCCGATCGTCACGCCGCCGACCTGCGGGATCTTGACCCAGCTGCCGGTGCGCGCGTCGCCGTCGCCGACGAAATCCGGTGCGAAGCCGAAGCCGTCGGAGCCGATCACGGCGCCCGAATGGACGATCGCGCGCGGGCCGATCTTGCAGCCGTGGTACACCGATGCGTTCGGATAGAAATGCGAGCCGGCGCCGATCGTCGTGCCGCGGCCGACGAATACGTTCGGGTCGAGCTGCACGCCGTCTTCGATCACCGCGCCGGCCTCGATCGTCACGTGCGGGCCGATCACCGCGGTCGCGGCGACCTGCGCGGCCGGATCGATCGTCGCGCTCGGATGCACGCCGGCCGCGCGCGGCGGCGTGGCGAGATCGATGAACATCTGCGCGACGCGCGCGAAGTACGCGTACGGATTCGGCGTCACGATGAAATTGCGACCTTTCGCGGCCGCGCCCAGCTTTTCCAGATCCTTCGGCGCGATCAGCACCGCGCCGGCGCGGGTCGTCTCGACCTGCGACAGGTACTTCGGGTTCGCGAGAAACGCGAGTTGCTGAGGGCCTGCCTGGTCGAGCGGCGCGAGGCCGCCGACCGTGCACTGTGCATCGCCGGCGATCTCGCCGCCGAACCGCGTTACGAGTGCCTCAAGCGTCAATGCCATTCGTCGTCTGCTCCGTTCAGTTCGTCGAGCCGGACGCGAGCGCCTTGAGCACCTTGTCGGTGATGTCGATGCGCGGGCTGACGTACACGGCTTCCTGCACGATCAGGTCGTAATTCTGCTGCTCGGCGATCTGCTTGATGACCTTGTTCGCCTTTTCCAGCACGGCTGCCAGCTCTTCGTTGCGACGCTGGTTCAGGTCTTCGCGGAACTCGCGCTGCTTGCGCTGGAAGTCGGTGTCGAGCTGCGCGAGATCGCGCTGCTTTTGCGCGCGATCGGCCGCCGACAGCGACGTGCCGTTCTTGTCCAGCGAATCGGACATCGACTTCAGGCGTGCCGCCAGGTCCTGCAGATCCTTGTCACGCTTCGCGAACTCGGCTTCGAGCTTCGTCTGCGCCGCCTTCGCGGGTGCCGACTCGCGCAGGATCCGATCCGAATTGACCGCCGCGATGCGGGCGACGTCCTGTGCGTGCACCGTTGCCGCGCCCAAGGCCAGCGCAACGGTTAGCGCGCACATCACTCGTTTCGAAAACTTACCGGTTAGCAAAATTACCCTCTCGTTGCTGTTGTCATGCGTTCGGTCAGAACGCCGTCCCGATCTGGAACTGGAATTTCTGGTACTGGTCGCCTTCGTGCTTCTGCAGCGGGAAGCCGAGGCTCAGCTTCAGCGGGCCGATCGGCGAGATCCACGCGAGACCCACGCCGTAGCCGTAGCGCAGGCCGTTGGCGCCCGTACTCGTGCCGCCCGGCGCGTTGCCCCACACGTTACCGCCGTCGAGGAACGTGAACACGCGCAGCGTGCGGTCGTAGCCGGTGCCCGGCAGCGGGAACGTCAGCTCGATGTTGCCGACCAGCATCTTCGAACCGCCGATCGGGTCGTTCGTCTTCGTGTCGCGCGGGCCCAGCGAGCTCGGCTCGTAGCCTCGCACCGAGCCGATACCGCCCGCGTAGTAGTTCTTGAAGATCGGGTACGGGTTGCCGATACCGTTACCGTAGCCGCCTTGCAGGTTCAGGCCCAGGATGAAGCCGCGCGAGAACGAATAGTAGTACTGCGCCTGCAGGTCGGCCTTGTAGTACTGGATCTTGCCGACCGGCACGCCGTACTCCATGTTCGCCTGCGTGAAGTAGCCGCGGCTCGGAATCAGCGCGCTGTCACGCGCGTCGCGCGACCATGCGACCGTCAGCGGCACCGTGTTCGACACGCGGCCGAACTCGTTCACGTAATCCTGGTAGCTCTGCGGCGTGTTCGAATCGACGTCGAGGCGGTTCTGCTCGAAGCCCGCGCCGAAGTAGACGGTGTCGACTTCCGAGAACGGAATGCCGAACTTCAGGTTGCCGCCCGCGCTGATGATCCGGAAGCTCGAGCTCGTCGAATAGTAGAGCGGCTGGTACGTGCGATAGAAGACGTCGGTGATCCGCTTGATGCCGTCGACCGTGAAGTACGGGTCGACCTGCGTGACGGTCAGCGTGCGGTAGCTCTTCGCGGTGTTGACGTTCACCGACAGGCTCGTGCCCGAACCGAACACGTTGTCCTGCGACACGCCGGCCGACAGCACGACCTTGTCCGTCGACGAGAAGCCGGCGCCCAGCGTGATCGCGCCGGTCGGCTTTTCGTCGACCTTCACGTTCACGTCGACCTGGTCGTTCGTGCCTTCCACCGGCACCGTCGTCACGTCGACGTTGGTGAAGTAGCCGAGGCGGTTCACGCGGTCCTTCGACAGCGCGAGGCGGTTCGAGTCGAACCACGAGCTTTCGAGCTGGCGCATTTCGCGGCGCACCACTTCGTCGCGCGTGCGCGTGTTGCCGACCACGTTGATGCGGCGCACGTACACGCGGCGGCTCGGATCGACGACGAGGTTCAGGTTAACCTTGTGGTTCGCCTGGTCGATGTCCGGCTGCGCGTTGACGGTCGCGAATGCGTAGCCGTATTCGCCGAGCTTGTCGACGATCGACTTGGTGGTCTGCTGCAGCTTTTCCGCCGAGAAGCGGTCGCCCGGCTTGATCTTGATCAGCTTGTTGAGCTCGGCCTCGCGATCGAGCAGGTTGCCCGACAGCTTGATGCCCGACACCGTGTACGGTTCGCCTTCGTGCAGCGTGACCGTCAGGTACATGTCCTTCTTGTCCGGCGAGATCGACACCTGGGTCGACTCGATGTTGAACTCGAGGTAGCCGCGGTTCAGGTAGTACGAGCGCACGGCCTCGAGGTCGCCCGTGAGCTTTTCCTTCGAGTACAGGTCGTTCTTCGTGTACCAGGAGAACCAGTTCGGCGTCGACAGCTGCATCTCGTCGCGCAGCGTGCTGGTGCTGAACGCCTTGTTGCCGATGAAGTTGATCTGGCGGATCTTCGCGCTCGGGCCTTCGGCCACCGCGAACAGGATCGACACGCGGTTCGCGTCGACCGGCGTGATCGTCGTCTTGACCTCGGCCGCATAGAAGCCGCGCGTCAGGTACTGGCGCTTGAGCTCCTGCTCCGCCTTGTCGACGAGCGCCTTGTCGTAGTAGCGGCCATCGGCCAAGCCGACCGCGCGCAGCGCCTTCGTCAGGTTGTCCTTGTCGAATTCCTTCGTGCCGGTGAAGTCGATCGACGCGATGGCCGGACGCTCCTGCACCTGCACGATGACGACGTTGCCCTGCGTGGCGATGCGCACGTCGTTGAAAAAGCCCGTCGCGTACAACGCGCGGATTGCTTCGGATGCCTTGTCGTCCGTGAAGGTATCGCCCTGCTTGATCGGCAGATAGGCGAACACCGAACCCGCTTCGACGCGCTGCAGCCCCTCGATCTTGATGTCTTGCACCACGAACGGTGCCGCTGCATGCGCCGCGAGGCCGTGCGCGGCGAGCGCGGCCGCTGCAACTGTCTTAGGTACAAAGCGATGAGGTTTGAACAACATGCATCCCCAATATTTAGCTGCATCAAATCAGGCGGCTGACCAGCGGCCGCCGCCTGACGCTTCAGAAATGGATTAACCGAGCCAGATCGTTGAACAGCGCGATCGCCGACAACGCGACGATGCAGATCAACCCGGCTCTTTGCAGAATCAGCTGCCAGCGCTCCGAGACGGCTTTCCCGGTCGCGGCTTCAACCGCATAATATAACAGATGCCCCCCGTCCAAAACGGGAATCGGCAACAAGTTCAGGACGCCAAGGCTAATGCTGACAAGGGCGAGGAACGACAGGAACGCCGACGGACCGAGCCGCGCGCTCTTGCCTGCGTAGTCGGCGATCGTCACCGGGCCGGACAGGTTCTTCAGCGACGCGTTGCCCGTGATCATCCGCCCGAACATCTTCAGCGAATACACGGAAATGTCCCACGTGCGGTGCGCGCCGAGCCGCAGGCTCTCGATCGGCCCGTAGCGCACGTCCACCGACGGCGCGTGCATCGACAGCGCCGCGCCGATCCGGCCGACCTGTTGCCCCGATTCGTCGTCGCGCTGCCTCTGCGGCACGATCGGCACCGTCTGCGCGGCGCCGTTGCGCTCGATCCGCAACTCGAGCGGCTGGCCCGCATGGTGCTTCACCGCGTCGATGAAGCGCGACGCGCCGCCGATCGGCTTGCCGTCGAGCGCGACCAGCTTGTCGCCGACCTTCAGGCCGGCCTGCTCCGCCGCGCTGCCCGGCTGCACCGACGCGACCGACAACGTGCCGCCGCCGGCCTCGAAGCCCAGATGGGCCATGAAGTCGTCGTCGAGTTGGCTGTCGGGAACGTTGCGGAGATCGACGCGAAAATCGAACGTCGCATTGCCGTCGCGCGCGCCGAGCACGACCTCGCGATGGTCGAACGCGGCCGCCAGCAGCTTCCAGCGCAGGTCCGACCACGACCGCACCGGCTCGGACTCGCCGCCCTGCGCGTTTCGGATCGACACCACCGTCTCGCTGCCGTCGAAACCCGCCCGGGCCGCCGCCGTGCCGGCGGCCGGCGACGCGACGATCGCGGCCGGCTCGGTCACGCCAGTGGCGAATACGAAGGAAAACAGTGCGATTGCCAGCAGGAAGTTCGCAATCGGGCCGGCCGCGACGATCGCGATGCGCTTGTAGACCGACTGGCGGTTGAATGCCTGGCCGAGCTCGTCGGCCGGAATGCCGCCGGGGCCTGGATCGCGCTCGTCGAGCATCTTCACGTAGCCGCCGAGCGGCAGCGCGGACAGCGTCCACTCGGTGCCCGTCTTGCGGCTGACCCAGCGTGCGACGGGCTGGCCGAAGCCGATCGAGAAACGCAGCACCTTCACGCCGCACCAGCGCGCGACGCGATAGTGTCCGTACTCATGCACGACGACCAGTACCCCGATCGCCACCGCAAACGCGACCAGTTCGACCAGCACGTTCATGAGCACCCCATTCAGACCGTACGCTCCACGCGGGGCGCAGGCGCTTTCGCAATGATCGCGGCGGCGAGGCGGCGAGCCTCGGCATCGGCCGCAAGGACGTCGTCGAGCCCGTCGGGCGCGCGGTTCGGCAGCGCGTCGAGCACCGCGTCGACCGTCGCCGCGATCGCCATGAAGCCGATCCGGCGCTCGAGAAAGGCTTCGACCGCCACTTCGTTCGCCGCGTTCAATGCGGCGCTCGCGATACCGCCTTCCTCGAGCGCCTTCAGCGCGAGCGCGAGGCACGGGAAGCGCGCGTAATCGGGCTTCTCGAACGACAGCTGGGCGATCTGCGCGAGATCGAGCGGGTCGACGCCGGCGTCGACGCGCTCGGGGAACGCGAGTGCGTGTGCGATCGGCGTGCGCATGTCGGGGTTGCCGAGCTGCGCGAGCACCGAGCCGTCACGGTACGACACGAGCGAATGAATCACGCTCTGCGGATGGATCAGGACGTCGATCCGGTCGCCCGGCAGCCCGAAGATCCAGTGCGCCTCGATCACTTCGAGGCCCTTGTTCATCATCGTCGCGGAATCGACCGAGATCTTGCGGCCCATCACCCAGTTCGGATGCTTGCACGCCTCGTCCGGCGTCACGTCGACGAGCGTGGCAGGTTCACGCGTGCGGAACGGGCCGCCCGACGCGGTCAGGATGATCTTCGAGATCCCGCCGTGCTCGGCCGCGTCGCGCGGCATGCACTGGAAGATCGCGTTGTGTTCGCTGTCGACCGGCAGCAGGATCGCGCCATGGTCGCGCACGGCGTCCATGAAGATCGCGCCCGACATCACGAGCGCTTCCTTGTTCGCGAGCAGGATCCGCTTGCCGGCGCGTGCAGCCGCCAGGCTCGGCGCAAGGCCGGCCGCGCCGACGATCGCCGCGACCACCGTGTCGCAGCCGTCGCTCTTCGACACGTCGACGAGCGCCTGCGGCCCGTGCAGCACGACCGTCTTGCTGCCCGCCGCGCGCAGTTTCGCGTCGACCTGCGCGGCCGTCGCGGCATCGCCGACCACCGCCACTTCAGGCGCGAAGCGCAGACACTGCTCGACGAGCTTGTCGCCGTTGCGGTGCGCGGTGAGCGCGTAGACGGAGAAGCGCTCGGGATGGCGCGCGACCACGTCGAGCGTGCTGTCTCCGATCGAGCCCGTGGAACCGAGCAATGTCAGACGTTTTTGCATAACAGAAATAATGGTTTAACCAAGCAGCAGCATCGCGAGCGGCAGCACCGGCAGCAGCGCGTCGACACGATCGAGCACGCCGCCGTGGCCCGGCAGCAATCCGCTCGAATCCTTTACGCCCGCCTGCCGCTTCAGCAGCGACTCGAACAGGTCGCCAATCACGCTGTACGCGACCAGCAGCGTCAGCGCGGCCCACGCGCCGGGCATCCCGTAGCGCGCGGCGAATGCAGAAAACAGGGTCGGTTCGAATACGTGCACGGCCATCGCGACACCGCCGACGACCATCACCGCGAACCAGCCGCCGATCGCGCCTTCCCAGCTCTTGCCGGGGCTGATCGTGATGGCCAGTTTACGCTTTCCGAAGGCCTTGCCCGCGAAGTATGCGCCGATATCGGCCAGCCAGACGACCAGAAGCAGCGACAGCACGAACGGCACGCCCTGCGCGCGGGCGGCGACGAGCGCGTGCCAGCAGGCGGCGAACACGACGAGGCCGGCGGCCAGCAGGAACGGCCGCCAGACGCCGCCCGCCAGCGTGGGCTTGCGCCGCAGCGCGAATGGGCCGACCAGCAGCCAGAACACGCCGGCCGCCATAAAAAGGGGACGGGACGAAGCCGCATCGACGCCGAGCGGCGCGGTGGCCGCGAGCGCGAGCGCCGCGACGCCCGCATAGACGATCGGAGCGGCGCCGCCGAGCTTCAACAGGCGCGCCCACTCCCACGCGGCGAACACAAGGACGACGCCGATCAGCGCGCCGAATCCGGCGAGCGGCGCGAACAGCGTCACCGGCAACAGCACCGCCAGCATCACGATCGCCGTGATCACACGGGTTTTCAGCATGAAAGGGAGTCAGCGTTCTGCGATTGCGGTTCGAGCTGCGCACTCGTGCGCCCGAAACGGCGCTCGCGCTCGGTATACGACGCCAGGGCGTCGGCCAGTGCCGCGCCGTCGAAATCCGGCCAGTACTTGTCGGTGAAATAGAATTCGGCGTACGCGAGCTGCCACAGCAGGAAGTTGCTGACGCGCTGCTCGCCGCCGGTGCGGATGAAGAGATCGGGTTCCGGCGCGTAGGCCATCGCCAGGTGCGGCGCGAAGGCGTCCTCGGTCACTTCGACCTCGCGACCTTCGCGCACCGCCTGCTCGACGAGTTTCTTCGTCGCCTGCAGGATGTCCCACCGGCCGCCGTAGTTGGCCGCGATGGTGAGCGTCAGACGGGTATTGCGCGCCGTCTTGGTTTCGGCGCGGCGAATCAGCTCGCGGATGCGCGGCTCGAAGCGGTCGAGATCGCCGACGACGCGCAGGCGGATCCCGTTCGCGTGCAGCTTGCCCACTTCGCGCTCGAGCGCGGTGATGAACAGCCGCATCAGGAACGACACTTCGTCGTTCGGCCGGCGCCAGTTTTCCGAACTGAACGCGAACAGCGTCAGGTATTCGACGCCGGCGCGCGCACAGCCTTCGACCACCGCCCGCACGGCATCGACGCCGCGGGTGTGCCCCGCGACGCGCGGCAAGCGGCGTTCGGTCGCCCAACGGCCGTTGCCGTCCATGATGATCGCGATGTGACGCGGCACGACGCCGACGTCAGGCACGCGAACGGTAGAGCTGGTATAGGTCATGGCCGTTGAGACAGTTGCGGGAAGAAGGCGGCGCGCGAGGACGGTCGTCAGACCGTCATGATCTCGGCTTCCTTGGTCTGCACGAGCTTGTCGATTTCGGCAACGTGCTTGTCGGTCAGCTTCTGCACGTCGTCGCTCGCGCGGCGCTCGTCGTCTTCCGAGATTTCCTTGTCCTTCACGAGCTTCTTGAGCGCTTCGTTCGCGTCGCGGCGCAGGTTGCGAATCGCGACCTTGGCCGTTTCGCCTTCGCTCTTCACGACCTTGGTCAGCTCGCGGCGGCGCTCTTCCGTCAGCGCGGGCATCGGCACGCGGATCAGGTCGCCGGCCGTCGCCGGGTTCAGGCCCAGATCGGCTTCGCGAATGGCCTTCTCGACCTTCGCGACCATGTTCTTTTCCCACGGCTGCACGCCGATCGTGCGCGCGTCGACGAGCGTCAGGTTCGCGACCTGCGAGATCGGCACCATCGAGCCGTAGTAGTCGACCTGCACGTGATCGAGCAGACCGGTGTGTGCACGGCCTGTACGGATCTTGGCCAGATCGTTCTTGAACGCTTCGATCGAGCGCTGCATCTTTTGCTCGACGCCCTTCTTCACATCAGCGACACTCATTTCAACCTCCGAACCTTCAAACCTTCAAAGAACGCGAGCCCCGCCCGGCGCATGTCGCGCGCCGCGGCCGGCAACCCGCGCCGTTCGCCCGCATCCGCGGGAGTTTACACGTGGACGAGCGTACCTTCGTCCTCGCCCAGCACGATGCGCTTGAGCGCGCCCGGCTTGTTGATCGAAAACACGCGAATCGGCAGCTTCTGGTCGCGGCACAGCGCAAACGCCGTTGCGTCCATCACCTGCAGGTTGCGGCTGATCGCCTCGTCGAAGCTGATCGTCGTGTAGCGCGTGGCCGACGGATCCTTCTTCGGATCGGCAGAATATACGCCATCGACCTTGGTCGCCTTCAGCACGACTTCCGCGCCCACTTCCGAGCCGCGCAGCGCGGCGGCCGTATCCGTCGTGAAGAACGGGTTGCCGGTGCCGGCCGCGAAGATCACGACACGGCCTTCCTCGAGCTGACGGATCGCACGGGGCCGGATGTACGGCTCGACGACCTGGTCCATGCGCAGCGCGGACTGCACGCGCGCCTCGATGCCGGCGTGGCGCATCGCGTCCTGCAGCGCCAGCGCGTTCATCATCGTCGCGAGCATCCCCATGTAGTCGGCCGTGGCGCGGTCCATGCCGGCCGCGCCGCCCGCGACGCCGCGGAAAATATTACCGCCACCGATCACGACCGCAAGCTGCGTCCCGAGACGCACGACTTCGGCGATATCGGCCACCATCCGTTCGATCGTCGCGCGATTGATGCCGAAGGCATCGTCGCCCATCAGCGCTTCGCCGGAGAGTTTGAGGAGGACGCGTTTATAGGCATTGGACATAGGGGCTTCCGAGCGACGAGAGGATGACAACCACGAACTGTAGGGGCGAAATACTGATTCGGGCAAGCGCCGACGACCGGACCGGGGTTCCCGGCCGGCCGGCGGCGCCGCCGGCCGCGGCGGAACGGACGCCCGCCGCGGATACTGCCGACTGCTTACTGCTGCTTGGCTGCTGCGACTTGCGCGGCCACTTCGGCGGCGAAGTCGTCCTGGCGCTTCTCGATGCCTTCGCCGACGACGAACAGCGCGAACTTCTGCACTGCCGCATTCGCTGCCTTCAGCATCTGCTCGATCGTCTGCTTGTCGTTCTTCACGAACGTCTGGTTCAGCAGCGACACTTCCTTCAGGTACTTCTGGACGCTGCCGTCGACCATCTTCGCGACGATTTCAGCCGGCTTGCCCGATTCGGCAGCCTTCTGCTCGGCCACGCGGCGTTCCGTCTCGATCAGTTCCGCCGGCACGTCGGCCGACGACAGCGCGACCGGCTTCATCGCGGCGATGTGCATCGCGACGTCCTTGCCGACCTGCTCTTCCGCGCCCGTGTACTCGACGATCACGCCGATACGCGCGCCGTGCAGGTACGTCGCGATCTTGTTCGCGGTTTCGAAACGGACGAAACGGCGGATCGACACGTTCTCGCCGATCTTGCCGATCAGCGCCAGACGCACTGCGTCGACGGTCGAGCCTTCGAGCGGCAGCGCCGACAGCGCGGCCACGTCGGCCGGGTTCTGCGTCGCGACGAGTTCCGCGACCGTCTTCGAGAACGCGAGGAAGTCGTCGTTCTTCGCGACGAAGTCGGTTTCGCAGTTCAGCTCGACCAGCGCGCCTGCGTTGCCGCCGACGAACGATGCGACGACGCCTTCCGCCGTCACGCGCGATGCGGCCTTGCTCGCCTTGTTGCCGAGCTTGACGCGCAGCAGTTCTTCAGCCTTGGCCAGATCGCCGTCGGCTTCCGTCAGCGCCTTCTTGCATTCCATCATCGGTGCGTCGGTCTTCGCGCGCAGTTCTGCCACCATGCTTGCGGTAATTGCCGCCATCATTCGCTCCTTGAGTCTGTATTCACAACGCCGCCCGCTTGGACGCGAACGGCCGAGATTCGTTTCCGGACCCGCGCCGATTCGGCGCGATCAGGTCCGGCGCACAAGCTTAAAAAAAGGGGGCCTGTTGAGAGCCCCCTTTTTGCGCCGGCTCGGGGCCAGTTACGCGTTTTCCTCGACGTATTCGTCGTCGCCGCGTGCGGCCTGGACCACTTCGTTGACCGCGTTCGCACGGCCTTCGAGGATCGCGTCGGCCACGCCTTCGGCGTACAGCGCGACTGCCTTGCTCGAGTCGTCGTTACCCGGGATCACGTAATCCACACCTTCCGGCGAGTGGTTCGTGTCGACCACGGCGATGACCGGCACGCCCAGCTTGTTCGCTTCCGTGACGGCGATCTTGTGGTAGCCGACGTCGATGACGAAGATCGCGTCCGGAATGCCGCCCATGTCCTTCACGCCGCCGATCGACTTCTGCAGCTTGGCGATTTCGCGTTCGAACAGCAGCGCTTCCTTCTTGCTCATCTTCTCGGTTTCACCCGCTTCGACGGCCGCTTCCATGTCCTTCAGGCGCTTGATCGATACCTTCAGCGTCTTGAAGTTGGTCATCATGCCGCCGAGCCAGCGTGCGTTGACGTACGGCATGCCCGCACGTTGCGCTTCCTGGGCGATCGTGTCACGCGACTGGCGCTTCGTGCCGACGAACAGGATCGTGCCGCGGTTCGCTGCCAGCTGGCGCACGTACTTCTGTGCGTCCGTGAACATCGGCAGCGTCTTTTCGAGGTTGATGATGTGAATCTTGTTGCGGTGACCGAAAATGAACGGAGCCATCTTCGGGTTCCAGAAGCGCGTCTGGTGACCGAAGTGGACACCTGCTTCCAGCATTTGGCGCATCGTGACTGCCATGTAAATTCTCCACGAGGGTTGGGTCTTAAGCCGGCTGCCGTACCGCCGCGCGAACCTGCCCCGAAAGGCGGGAATTCCGCACGGACGGCACCCTGGTTGCGCCGGCTTGCGATTCGGCACGTGCAAAACGCCCGTGCCGTAAGCCTTTCACCGCGATGCCACCCCAAAATGGGGCACGACGGCAAATTTGGATGTCGACTTAGCCAAAGAGTATAGCACGCGGATTTGTCGGCTCTCAAGTCGCGCGGCACTTCCGCTTGCCGCGCGGCAGCGGGCCGGACAATCCTCGAAAACCCGCATCCGCGCGGCCCGCAGGGGCTGCGACGCCCGCCATAAGGTGCGATAATCCGTCAATTCACCGCATTCCAGGCATACCTCGATGGCTATTACGCTCAAAAACGAACACGATATCGCCCAGATGCGCGTCGCCTGCCGTCTCGCGAGCGAAGTGCTCGACTTCATCACGCCGCACGTCGTCGCCGGCGTCACGACCGCCGAACTGGACCGCCTCTGCCACGAGTTCATGCTCAACGAGCAAGGCACGATCCCCGCGCCGCTGAACTATCAGCCGCCCGGCTATCCGCCGTACCCGAAGGCCACCTGCATTTCGGTCAACGACGTGATCTGCCACGGCATTCCCGGCGAGAAGGTGATCAAGAACGGCGACGCGCTGAACATCGACATCACCGTGATCAAGAACGGCTATTTCGGCGACACCAGCCGGATGTTCATCGTCGGCGAGGGTTCGATCCTCGCGAAGCGCCTCGTGCAGACCACCTACGAATGCATGTGGCTCGGCATCGACCAGGTCAAGCCCGGCGCGCACCTCGGCGACATCGGCTACGCGATCCAGAAGCACGCGGAAGCGCAGGGCTACAGCGTCGTGCGCGAATACTGCGGCCACGGCATCGGCACGGTGTTCCACGAGGATCCGCAGGTCGTCCACTACGGCCGCCCGGGCACCGGCATCGAACTGAAGGCCGGGATGATCTTCACGATCGAGCCAATGATCAATGCCGGCAAGCGCGACATCCGCACGATGCCCGACCAGTGGACGGTCAAGACGCGCGACCGCAGCCTGTCCGCGCAGTGGGAGCACACGGTGCTCGTCACCGAAACCGGCTACGAAGTGCTGACCGTGTCGGCCGGCACGCCGGCGCGCCCCGTGTTCGCGCAGCCGGCCGCCGCCGTCTGAGCGCCGCCGCGCCAGCCCGCCCCACCCCGCCCCCGAACGGTCGCCCATGAGCGCTCACGCTGCCCCCTCGCCCGAAGCGCTGTCCCGGCGCGCCGAATTCAAGGCCGCCAAGACGGCGATGCTCGAGCGCTTTCGCCGCGCGGCGAACGTCGCGCCGCTGATGCACGCGCTGTCGAAACTCACCGACGACGCGTTGAAGCGCGTGTGGGACGATTGCGGGCTGCCCGCGACGCTCGCGCTCGTCGCCGTCGGCGGCTACGGGCGCGGCGAGCTCGCGCCCTATTCGGACGTCGACATCCTCGTGCTGCTGCCCGATGCGCACGACGCGGCGCTCGACGCGCGCATCGAGCGCTTCATTGGCATGGCGTGGGACCTCGGCCTCGAGATCGGCAGCAGCGTGCGGACGGTCGCGCAGTGCATCGAGGAGGCGTCGCAGGACGTCACGGTGCAGACCTCACTGCTGGAAGCGCGCCGCATCGTCGGCAGCACCGCGCTGTTCGAGCGCTTCACCGTGCGCTACCACGAAGCGCTCGACGCCCGCGCGTTCTTCACCGCGAAGGTGCTCGAGATGCGCCAGCGCCACGCGAAGTGCCAGGACACGCCGTACAGCCTCGAACCGAACGTGAAGGAAAGCCCCGGCGGGCTGCGCGACCTGCAGACGATCCTGTGGATCGCGCGCGCGGCCGGCTTCGGCAGCAGCTGGCGCGAACTCGACACGCGCGGCCTCATCACCGACCGCGAAGCGCGCGAGCTGCGCCGCAACGAAGGCTTCCTGAAGACGCTGCGCGCGCGGCTGCACGTGATCGCCGGGCGCCGCCAGGACATGCTCGTGTTCGACCTGCAGACGCAGGCCGCCGAGAGCTTCGGCTACCAGCCCACGCAGGCCAAGCGCGCGAGCGAACAGCTGATGCGCCGCTACTACTGGGCCGCGAAAGCCGTCACGCAGCTCGCGACGATCCTGATCCAGAACATCGAGGCGCAGCTCTTCCCCGCGACGAGCGGCATCACGCGCGTGCTGTCGGCCGATCGCTTCGTCGAGAAACAGGGGATGCTCGAGATCGTCGACGACGGCGTGTTCGAGCGCCATCCCGACGCGATCCTCGAAGCGTTCCTGCTGTACGAAACGACGCGCGGCGTGAAGGGCCTGTCCGCCCGGACGCTGCGTGCGCTGTACAACTCGCGCGAAATCATGAACAACGCGTGGCGCCGCGATCCGCAGAACCGCGCCACGTTCATGCGGATCCTGCAGCAGCCCGAAGGCATCACGCACGCGTTCCGGCTGATGAACCAGACGAGCGTGCTCGGCCGCTACCTGCTGAACTTCCGCCGCATCGTCGGCCAGATGCAGCACGACCTGTACCACGTGTATACGGTCGATCAGCACATCCTGATGGTGTTGCGCAATATCCGCCGCTTCGCGGTGGCCGAGCATGCGCACGAGTATCCGTTCTGCAGCCAGCTGATCGGCAATTTCGAGCGCCCGTGGGTGCTGTATGTCGCGGCGCTGTTCCACGACATCGCGAAGGGCCGCGGCGGCGATCACTCGACGCTCGGGATGGCCGACGCGCGGCGCTTCTGCCGCGAGCACGGGATCGCCGCCGAGGACGCCGCGCTGATCGTATGGCTCGTTCAGCATCACCTGACGATGAGCCAGGTCGCGCAGAAGCAGGATACGAGCGACCCCGAAGTCATCAAGCGTTTCGCCGAAGTCGTCGGTAACGAACGGTACCTGACCGCGCTCTACCTGCTGACCGTCGCCGATATCCGCGGCACCAGCCCGAAGGTGTGGAACACGTGGAAGGGCAAGCTGCTCGAGGATCTCTACCGCATCACGCTCGCGGTGCTCGGCGGCGCGAATCCCGACGCGCATTCGGAACTGAAGTCGCGGCAGGAGCAGGCGCTCGCGCTGCTGCGCCTGGAAACCGTGCCCGACGATGCGCACCGCGCGTTGTGGGATCAGCTCGACGTCGGCTTCTTCCTGCGTCACGACGCGGCCGACATCGCGTGGCAGACACGCGTGCTGTACCGGCACGTGAACGCCGAAACCGCGATCGTCCGCGCGCGGCCGTCGCCGATCGGCGACGCGCTGCAAGTGCTCGTGTACGTGAAGGACCGCCCCGATCTGTTCGCGGGCATCTGCGCGTATTTCGACCGCAACGGGCTGTCGGTGCTCGATGCGCGCGTCAGCACGACGCGGCACGGCTATGCACTCGACAACTTCATCGTCACGCAGACCGAACGCGACGTGCGCTACCGCGACATCGCGAATCTCGTCGAGCAGCAGCTCGCGACGCGGCTCGCCGAAACCGCCACGCTGCCGGAGCCGTCGAAGGGCCGCCTGTCGAGGCTGTCCCGGACGTTTCCGATCACGCCGCGCGTCGACTTGCGGGCCGACGAGCGCGGTCAGTACTACATCCTGTCCGTGTCGGCCAACGACCGGCCGGGCCTTCTCTATTCGATCGCGCGCGTACTCGCCGAACATCGGATCGGCGTCCATGCGGCGCGGATCAATACGCTCGGCGAGCGCGTCGAAGACATCTTCCTGCTCGCGGGCGCCGGCCTGTCCGACAACCGCCTGCAGATCCAGCTCGAAACCGAATTGCTGCGTGCGATCGCAGTCTGAATGAATCCCAGCGTTTATGCGCACCAAATTAACCGTCAAGAATCCGAAGCCGGCGTCGCCGACCCGCGCCCCTGTCCGCTCCGGCAGCCTCGTCGCCCGCAAGGCGGTGCGTCCCGCCGCGCCGCCCCCGGGGGACAAGCCCGCCCGTCCGAAGAAGGCGCCGGCGGCCGCCGCCACCGGCGAGCGCTCGTTCAAGCCGCGCGGCGCCGCCGGCGCAGAACGCCCGGGCGCGGATCGCGCACCGGCCAAGCGCGCGCCGCGTGACGGTAGCGCCGAACGCGGCACGCGCGCCCCGTATCGCGACAATGCAGCCGGCGAAGGTGCGAAGCGCAGTTTCGGCGATCGACGCACGTCGTCGGATCGGCCGCCGCGACGCAGCGATGACGATGCACGGCCGCGTCGCGCAGCAGGTGACGACAGCAAGCGCCCGTCCTACCGCGACAAGCCCGCCGGCGAAGGCCCGAAGCGCAGCTTCGGCGACCGCCGTCCGTCGTCGGATCGCCCACCGCGCCGCAGCGATGACGATGCCCCTCCGCGCCGCGCAGCAGGTGGCGATGACAGCAAGCGCCCGTCCTACCGCGACAAGCCCGCCGGCGAAGGCGGGAAGCGCAGCTTCGGCGATCGCCGTCCGTCGTCGGATCGCCCACCGCGCCGCAACGATGACGATGCCCGTCCGCGCCGCGCAGCAGCCGGTGACGACAGCAAGCGCCCGTCCTACCGCGACAAGCCCGCCGGCGAAGGTGCGAAACGCAGCTTCGGCGACCGCCGCACGTCGTCCGACCGCCCTGCTCGTCGCAACGATGACGATGCACGTCCGCGCCGCGCAGCAGGTGGCGACGACAGCAAGCGCCCGTCCTACCGCGACAAGCCCTCTGGCGAAGGCGCGAAGCGCAGCTTCGGCGATCGCCCGGCCCGCCCCGCACGCGACGGCGAGCGCCGTTCGTTCGGTACGGTGAAGACCGCGCAACCCGTCAAGCGCGCAGCAGCCGACGTCGACTACGGCGACGAAACGGGCCTGATGCGCCTGTCGAAGCGAATGTCCGAACTCGGCATGTGCTCGCGCCGCGAAGCCGACGAATGGATCGAAAAGGGCTGGGTGCTCGTCGACGGCGAACGCATCGACACGCTCGGCACCAAGGTGCGCGCCGACCAGAAGATCGAGATCGACGAGCGCGCGAGCGCCGCTCAGGCCGCGCAGGTGACGATCTTGCTGCACAAGCCGGTCGGCTACGTGTCGGGTCAAGCGGAAGACGGCTACGAGCCGGCGGCCGTGCTGATCACGCGCGCGAACCGCTGGAGCGGCGATCATTCGCCGGTGCGCTTCTCCCCGCAGCACCTGCATGCGCTCGCACCGGCCGGCCGTCTCGACATCGACTCCACCGGCCTGCTCGTGCTCACGCAAAACGGCGTGATCGCGAAGCAGCTGATCGGCGAACAGTCGGACATCGACAAGGAATACCTGGTGCGCGTGCGCTTCGGCGAACGCCTGATCGACATCGACCAGCACTTCCCGGCGGAATCGCTCGCGAAGCTGCGCCACGGCCTCGAGCTCGACGGCGTCGCGCTGAAGCCGGCGCTGGTGAGCTGGCAGAACGGCGAGCAGTTGCGCTTCGTGCTGCGCGAAGGCAAGAAGCGCCAGATCCGGCGCATGTGCGAACTGGTCGGCCTCGACGTAATCGGCCTGAAGCGCGTGCGGATGGGCCGCGTGATGCTCGGCGCGCTGCCGCAGGGCCAATGGCGCTATCTGTCCGCCGACGAGACGTTCTGACCGCAAGCGCACCACGTACGCCACGCAATGAAAAGAGCCCGCTTCAAGCGGGCTTTTTCTTTTCCCCGCGAGGGCGGCCGATCAGTCGTCGTCGGCCGGGTCGAGCCCCGGGAACAGCACCTCGGTGAACCCGAAGCGCGTGAAGTCGGTGATCCGCATCGGATACAGCTTGCCGATCAGGTGATCGTATTCGTGCTGGACCACGCGTGCGTGGAACCCCTCGGCGACGCGATCGATCTTCTGGCCGAACTGGTCGAAGCCGCTGTAGCGCACCTTCGCGTAGCGGCTGACGACGCCGCGCATGCCCGGCACCGACAGGCAGCCTTCCCAGCCCTCTTCGATGTCCGGCGGCAGGTACTCGACCTTCGGGTTGATCAGCACGGTCTCGGGCACCGGCGGCGCATCCGGGTAGCGGTTGTTGTTGCCGAAGCCGAAGATGATGATCTGCAGCCCGATGCCGATCTGCGGCGCGGCCAAGCCGGCGCCGTTCGCGTGATGCATCGTCTCGAACATGTCCGCGACGATCTCGTGCAGCTCGGGTGTATCGAACCGCTCGACCGGCTCGGCGATTTCGAGCAGGCGCGGATCGCCCATCTTCAGGATCTCGCGAATCATGGCGTATTGCCCTCCAGGAGTTGGTGCAGGCCGTCTTCGTCCAGCACGGGGATGCCGAGTTCCTCGGCCTTCGCGAGCTTGCTGCCGGCTTCGGCGCCCGCGACCACGTAATCCGTCTTCTTCGATACCGAACCGGCCACCTTGGCGCCGGCCGCTTCGAGCATCTCCTTCGCCGCGTCGCGCGTGAGATTCGGCAGCGTGCCCGTCAGCACGATCGTCTTGCCGGCCAGCACGCCCTGCGGCGCCTTCGGCGCGGGCGGCCCTTCCGGCCACGTGACCTTGCCGGGCGCGCGCAACTGCTCGATCACCGTGCGGTTGTGCTCTTCCGCGAAGAACTGGTGAATCGACTCGGCGACGATCGGCCCGACGTCGTTGACTTCGAGCAGTTCCTCGATCGACGCATCCATGATCGGCGTCAGCGAGCCGAAATGCTTCGCGAGATCCTTCGCGGTCGATTCGCCGACATGGCGGATGCCGAGCCCGTAGATGAAACGCGCGAGCGTCGTGTGCTTCGCCTTCTCGAGCGAATCGAGCAGATTCTGCGCGGACTTCTCGGCGAACCGGTCGAGCTCGGCGAGCGTCGCGAAACCGAGATTGAACAGGTCGGCCGGCGTACGCACGAGATTCAGCTCGACGAGCTGGTCGATGATCTTCTCGCCGAGGCCGTCGATGTCGAGCGCGCGGCGCTGCGCGAAATGCCACAGCGCCTGCTTGCGCTGCGCCGGGCAGAACAGCCCGCCCGTGCAGCGCGCGATCGCCTCGTCCGGCAGGCGCTCGATCTTCGAGCCGCACACCGGGCATTCGGTCGGCATCACGAATTCGGCCGCGTCCGCCGGGCGCCGGTCGAGCAGCGCGCCGACGACTTCCGGAATCACGTCGCCGGCACGGCGCACGATCACGGTGTCGCCGATCCGGATGTCCTTGCGGCGCACTTCGTCCTCGTTGTGCAGCGTCGCATTGGTCACGGTCGCACCGCCGACGAAGACCGGCTCGAGACGCGCGACCGGCGTGATCGCGCCCGTGCGGCCGACCTGAACCTCGATCGCGACGAGCTTCGTCAGCGCTTCCTGCGCGGGGAACTTGTGCGCGAGCGCGAAGCGCGGCGCACGCGACACGAAGCCGAGGCGCTCCTGCTCGTCACGCCGGTTGACCTTGTAGACGACGCCGTCGATGTCGTACGGCAGCGACTCGCGCTTCTCGCCGACCTTGCGGAAGAACTCGAGCAGCCCTTCGGCGCCGTGCACGACCGCACGCTCGCGGTTCACGGGCAGGCCGAACGCCTCGTACCAGTCGAGCAGCGCGCTGTGCGTGTCGGGCATCGGCATCCCGTCGAGCACGCCGATCCCGTACGCGAAGAACGACAGCGGCCGCTGCGCGGTGATCTTCGAGTCGAGCTGGCGCAGGCTGCCGGCCGCCGCGTTGCGCGGGTTCGCGAATTCGCGCTGCTCGGCCGCGCGCTGGCGTTCGTTCAGGCGTGCGAAATCGCGCTTGAACATCAGCACCTCGCCGCGCACGTCGAGCACCGCCGGCACGTGCTTGCCCTTCAGCTTCAGCGGAATCGAACGGATCGTGCGCACGTTCTCGGTCACGTCCTCGCCCGTCGTCCCGTCGCCGCGCGTCGCGGCCTGCACGAACACGCCTTGCTCGTAGCGCAGCGAAATCGCGAGGCCGTCGAACTTCAGTTCGCACGCGTATTCGACGGGGTCCGTCACCGAGCCGGCGAGAT
>NZ_JBYQCG010000242.1:41917-52352 GCF_057837105.1 Burkholderia sp. APQ4-4ca
CGCGTTGCGCGGGTTCGCGAATTCGCGCTGCTCGGCCGCGCGCTGGCGTTCGTTCAGGCGTGCGAAATCGCGCTTGAACATCAGCACCTCGCCGCGCACGTCGAGCACCGCCGGCACGTGCTTGCCCTTCAGCTTCAGCGGAATCGAACGGATCGTGCGCACGTTCTCGGTCACGTCCTCGCCCGTCGTCCCGTCGCCGCGCGTCGCGGCCTGCACGAACACGCCTTGCTCGTAGCGCAGCGAAATCGCGAGGCCGTCGAACTTCAGTTCGCACGCGTATTCGACGGGGTCCGTCACCGAGCCGGCGAGATCGGTCGTCTTCGCGAGCGCGTCGGCGATGCGCTTGTCGAACGCGACGATGTCCTCGTCGGCGAAGCCGTTGTTCAGCGACAGCATCGGCGCATCGTGGACGACCGGCGTGAAGCCGCCGGCCGCTTCGCCGCCGACGCGCTGCGTCGGTGAATCGGGCGTCACGAGTTCGGGATGGTCGGTTTCGAGCTGCTGCAGCTCACGGAACAGCCGGTCGTATTCGGCGTCGGGCAGATCCGGCTGGTCGAGCACGTAATAGGCGTAGTTTGCCCGCTCGAGTTGGTCGCGCAGCCACGCGGCGCGCGCGTCGGGCTGGCTGGCTGGCGGTTCGGCTTGGGTTCGGGCCATGCTGGCGGCAGAGTCGTTCTGAAAAAATCGGTTTTCCGATTATCTCAGTTTGACGCCGCGGCGGGGCACGCAATGCGGGCCCGATGACGTGCTGCAGCGCACACCGCACGGTGTGCGCCGCGGAGACGAAAGACGGCGCCGAAAACCGCCGTCCGCGCCTTCGCGTTACTGGCTGAACAGGCGGCGCGTGACCGGCGAACCGGCCGGGATGCCGGCTTCCTCGAGCTTCGCGTACAGCTTCATCAGCTGCTGCTCGATCGCGAGCAGCGTCGACTCCGGCAGCGGCCGGCGCGAATCGTCGACGACGCGCGCGCCGATCCGCTCGGACAGCGACTTCGCGTAATCGCACATCAGCCGGAACGGCAGGATGTCCTCTTCGGCCACCGGCACGTCGAGCACCAGCGTGATCATGTTGCCGCCCTTGTACGTGAGGTCGTCGCGCAGGAAGTTCGTATCGCCGAACTGCAGCATGAACACCGGATTCTGCTTCGCGTCGAGCTTCACGAAGCGCGTGCCGTCGCGCGACAGCAGCAGCCCGTCCTGCGACGCGACCGCCTGCACGTAGTTCGCGGACCACGGCGCGCCGTCCGACATCACGTTGATCGACAGTTGCGCGTCGCACTGCGCGGCAAACGCGTCGAGTTCGCGCGCCATCGCGACCGTTTCCATCATGTCCGGGAATTCCGGCGCGCCGTCGATCGCGTCGGCGAACTGCTGGACGCCCGTCACGAATTCGGAAAATTCGAGTTCGTTCAGCGCGCCGCTGCGGTTCGCAAGCTGCGCGGCCGCGCGCAGCTCTTCGTAGCGCACGCCGTTCTGCAGCAACTCCCACTGGCCGCCTTCCGGCTTGCCTTCGATATGCACGGGCTTGCTGCCCGCGCGGCGCAGCCGCTGCGCGACCGGCAGGATCTTGTCGCCCGGCAGCGGGCCGGTGAGGCGGATCGGCACGATGCAGTCGATCCGGCGATCGACGATCGCGGGCGGCGCGGACGAGATCGTCGTCGCGGCCGGCATCACCGGTTCGGTCGGGCCGGCCGGTTCGGCTGCCGCTTCATGCGCGGCGGCGGTCACGGCTTCTTCGCCGGCAGCCGGCTCGGTCGATTCGGACGACGTATCGGCCCCCGTCGCCTCGGCCTGCAGGTCGGCCGGCGTATCGGCCGGCGCCGCGCCGCTCGCGGCCCCGCCGAACGTCGGCTCGACGCGCGCGGCTTCGGTCGCGGCGACAGCCGCCGCGACCGGTGCCGCGGGCTCGCGGCGCACCGGCTGACGTACCGGCTCGATGAACGGCAACTCTTCGTCGCGCTCGGGGCGGTTCATTGCCTCGACCGCTTCCTCCGGCATCGGGCGCGGCATCCTGCGCCGCACTTTCGCGCCCTGCCATGCGTTGTAGACCACGACGCCGCCCACCACGACGGCGCCCGCGCCGATCAAACCGAGTGTCAACTCGTCCATGCACGCTCCATCAGCAATTCTTTTTCGTCGGGACCGCGAACGGGCGCCCATGCGCCGCGCGAACGCGGTCCGGTTTCGTCAAACGTCAATTCTGGGCAAAACCCGCGGCGGTTTCCATGTCCACCGCGACGATCCGCGACACGCCCTGCTCCTGCATCGTCACGCCGATCAGTTGCTGCGCCATCTCCATCGCGATCTTGTTGTGCGAGATGAACAGGAACTGCGTCTTGTCGGACATCGCGCGCACGAGATTCGCGAAACGCTCGGTGTTCGCGTCGTCCAGCGGCGCGTCGACCTCGTCGAGCAGACAGAACGGCGCCGGGTTCAGCTGGAACATCGCGAACACCAGCGCGGTCGCGGTCAGCGCCTTCTCGCCGCCCGACAGCAGGTGAATCGTCGCGTTCTTCTTGCCGGGCGGCTGCGCCATCACCTGCACGCCGGCATCGAGAATCTCGTCGCCCGTCATGATCAGCTTCGCCTGGCCGCCGCCGAACAGGCGCGGGAACAGGTCGCTGAAATGACGGTTGACCTCGTCGAAGGTGCCCTGCAGCAGCGTGCGGGTTTCCTGGTCGATCTTGTGGATCGCGTCCTCGAGCGTCGTGATCGCGTCGATCAGGTCGGCCGACTGCGCATCGAGGAACACCTTGCGCTCGCTCGCGGCCTTCAGCTCGTCGAGCGCGGCCATGTTCACGGGGCCGAGCGCGTTGATCGCGTTGTTCAGCCGCGTGACTTCGCCCTGCAGGTAGGACGGCTTCAGATCCGGCGTCAGCTTCGCGGCCAGTGCGGTTTCGTCGACTTCGGCCGTGGCGAGCTGCTCGGCGAACTGCTCGACGGACAGGCGCGCGGCCTGCTCCTTCAGCTGCAACTCGGTGATGCGGTCGCGCAGCGGTTGCAGCGAACGCTCGGCGACGAGCCGCTGCTCGTCCGACGCACGCAGCTTCGCGGTGAGATCGTCGAGCTCGATGCGCGCGGCCTGCAGCGCTTCTTCCTTCACCGCGCGAATCTCGAGCGCGTCCTGCAGGCCCGTGTGCGCGGTCTGCTCGTTGATCGTCTCGAGTTCGGCGCGCGCGTCTTCCAGCGACGCGGCGACGCGCTCGCTCTGCTCGTGGGCGACCTGGATCGTACGCTTGAGCTCGTCGATCCGGGTCACCGCGTTGCGTGCGGCGAAGCGCGCGTCGTTCGCGCCGCGCTCCAGGTCGCGCGCTTCCTGACGCGCCTGCGTCAGCGATTCGTCGAGCGACTCGAACGCGAGCTGGTTGTCCTCGAAGCGCGCCTGCAGTTCCGCGAGCTCGCCGTCGAAGCGCTCGAAATTCGCTTCCGACTCCGCGCGCAGCGCACGCTGCTCTTCGATCTGCGCGCCGATTTCCTCGAGTTCCTCGCGGATCTGCATGCTGCGCTGCGTGTAGCGTTCGTGCGCCTGCGCGAGCTTGAGCACATCCATCTGCAGCGCATGCACGCGCTGCGTCGCGCGTTCGGCTTGCGCGCGCACGTCGCCAAGCGCCTGCGTGGCCTGCGTATGCGCGGCTTCCGCCCGCACGGCGGCCGTGCGCGCCTCGTCGGCGAGCAGCGCCTGCGCGCGCACCTGGCGCGCCAGGTTTTCGATTTCCTGCTGGCGGGCCAGCATCCCGGCCTGCTCCGAATCGGCCGCATACAACTGCACGCCGACCCGCGTGACCATATGGCCGGCCTTGACGACGAACGCGCCGCCTGCCGGCAGTTGCGTGCGCGCCGCGAGCGCCTGCGCGACGTCGTCGGCGACGTATACGTTGCCGAGCCAGTCGTTCAGCACCGCGCGAATGCCCGCGTCGTCGATACGCACGAGCGACAGCACCGGGCGCAGCCCGGCCACCGCGGCGGGCGTCTCGCCGGCCGCGGGCGGCGCGTAGAACGCGAGCTTCGCGGGCGGCGCATCGGTCGCGAATGCCTTCACCCAGTCGAGATTCGACACTTCGAGCGCGGCGAGGCGCTCGCGCAGCACGGCCTCGAGCGCCGCTTCCCAGCCGGCCTCGACGTGCAGCTTCTTCCACAGACGCGGCAGCGCGCCGAGCTCGTGCTTGTCGAGCCACGGCTGAATCTTGCCCTCGGTCTGCACGTTCTCCTGCAGTTGCTTCAGCGCGGCAAGGCGCGCCTCGAGCTGGTGGATCTGGGCGGCTTCGGCCTGCACGCGCTCCTGAGCGGCGCGGCGTTCGCCGTCGAGGCGCGGCACCGTTTCCTGCGCGTCGGCCAGGCGGGCCTGCGCTTCCGCGAGAATCTCTTCCTGCTCGGCCAGTTGCATGCGCAGCTCTTCGAGCTGCGTCTCGTCCGGCGCGTCGAGCCCGCCCGCTTCGCTCTTCAGGCGCTCGTGGCGCTGCTGAAGCTGCTGGAGCTGCTGGTCGGCGTTGCGCTGATGCGCGGCTTCGAGCTTCAGCGACTGCTCGGTCTGCGCGATCCGCGCGCGCTCGTCGTTGAGCTGCGCCTGCGCGTCGCGCCACTTCGCCTCGAGCGCCGGCAGCGCATCGTGCTTGGCGGCCGCGTTGTCTTCGGCGAGCGCGGCCTTCTCGTCGGCCATCGCGCGCGCTTCTTCGGCTTCCTCGAGCTCGTCCTGCGACTTCTCGGCCTGCGCGCGCCACTGCTCGCGTTGCGCGTTCAGCGCGGCGATCTGCGCCTGCACGCGATTGCGCGATTCGACGATGAACTTGATCTCGGCTTCGAGGCGGCTCACCTCGGCGTTCGCTTCGTAGAGCGCGCCCTGCGCGCCCTGCATCGCATCGCTCGCCGAGTAGTGCGCGACGCGCAGCGTCTCGAGCTGCGCCTCGACTTCGCGCAGCTTCGCCGTCTGCGCCTCGAGGTCGATCTGCGCCTGTTCGATCGCGCGCTGCTGCTTCTGCTGCTCGCCGGCGGCCTCGTTCTTGCGCAGCAGCCACAAGAGGCGCTGCTTCTCCTCGCCGTCGGCGACGAGTTCCTTGTACTTGGTCGCGACCACCGCCTGCGCCTCGAGCTTTTCGAGGTTCGCACCGAGTTCGCGGACGATGTCCTCGACGCGCGTCAGGTTCTCGCGCGTGTCGTGCAGACGGTTCTCGGTTTCGCGACGGCGTTCCTTGTACTTCGACACGCCGGCGGCTTCCTCGAGGAACACGCGCAGCTCTTCCGGCTTCGCCTCGATGATCCGCGCGATCATGCCCTGCCCGATGATCGCGTACGCGCGCGGGCCGAGGCCGGTGCCGAGGAAGATGTCCTGGATGTCGCGGCGGCGCGCCGGCAGGTTGTTGATGTAGTAGCTCGACGTGCCGTCGCGCGTCAGCACGCGCTTCACGGCGATCTCGCCGTACTGGCCCCACTGCCCGGCCGCGCGGCCGTCGGAGTTGTCGAAAATCAGTTCGACGCTGGCCCGGCTGCCGGGCTTGCGGGCGGTCGAACCGTTGAAGATCACGTCCTGCATCGATTCGCCGCGCAGCTCGGACGCGCGCGACTCGCCGAGCACCCAGCGCACGGCGTCGATGATGTTGGACTTGCCGCATCCGTTCGGGCCGACCACGCCGACAAGCTGGCCCGGAACCTGGAAATGCGTGGGATCGACGAAGGATTTGAAGCCAGCGAGTTTGATCGAGCTCAGACGCACGGCGGTATCGGATGTGAAGAAGGTGTGAAACGGACGGGGCCGTGCGGAGCGGGGCCGCGAAGCCCCTGCGCGCGACGCGCCCCGGAATTCAAAAACGGGGCCGCGCGCATCCAGCGTTGGGCCCCGCAAACGGCTTCCATCATACCATCGCGCGTGCGCCGTCCCGACCGTCGCCGGGTTTATCCGGTGCCGGCGCGGCACGATGGACCCGGCTCGACAGCAGCGTCGCCAGCACGATGCACGCGCCGCCCGCCCACTCGCGCGCGCTCGGCAGCTCGTTCGCGAACACCCACGCGGACAGCGCGGTGATCACGATCTCGAACAGCATGATGATCGACGCGCGGTTCGCCGGCACGCGTGCGAGGCCGTACTGGACGAGCAGGTTGTTCGACGCCATCGTCACGCCGATCGCCGCGATGATCAGCGCGGCCACGCCCAGCTGGCCGCTCGCCGGCGCGGCCGGCAGCCCCTCGAACAGCGACGCGATCGCGCCGAACACGGCCGCGCCGCCGAACAGCGTCGCGGTGCGCATTTCGGCGCGCATGTCGGGCAGCTCGCGGCTCGCCTTGATCACCAGCACGTTGCTCATCGCGAAGCTCAGCCCGGCCGCGAGGCCGGCCCATTCGGCCGGGTTGGCCGGCAGCGGCAAGCCGAGCGACGGCGACCACAGCATCAGCATCGCGCCGCCAATCGACAGCGCGGCGAGCCCGGCGCCGGCCCAGGTCAGCCGCTCGCGCAGCAGGAAGTGCGCGTAGATCGCGGTCCAGGCCGGCGTCAGGTAGAACAGCAGCATCACGCGCAGCACCTCGCCGTGGATCGTGCCCCAGACGAACCCGAGGTTCGTCACGCCGGCCGTCGCCGCGATGGCCGGCAGCACCCAGTGCCAGCGCAGCGTTGCAATCGTGCGGTGGCGCGCGACGATCACGAACAGGAACGCGACGAGGCTCGTCAGCGCGCTGGCCAGCGTGCCCGTCACGCCGAGCGACGCAAGGATCCGCAGCGGATACCAGATCAGGCCCCATACCGACGCGCCGATCAGGATGGCCAGCGTCGGCAGGCTGCCGCGTACCGCGTTGTTCATTTGATTCGATACCCTTTATCCGAGCGGCCCGGCCGCCGCTCCGGCAGGCCGTGACCGCATTCCGTCACGCTATAATCGTCCGTTGCGAGCCGCGCGCCCCGGCGCCCGCTCGCAGCCGCGCGGCGCGCCCGCCGCTTCTTTCGCTCCAACCGGCCGCGATGGCCGCTTCGCCCGTGAACCCTCGACTCGACTCGCTCCAGCCCTATCCCTTCGAAAAGCTGCGCGCCCTGTTCAAGGACGTGACGCCCGGTGCCGGTACGCCTTCCGGCAACCTGAAACCGATCAGCTTCGGCATCGGCGAGCCCAAACACGCGACGCCGGCGCTGATCCGCGACGCCGTGGTGGCCGCGCTCGACGGCCTCGCGTCGTATCCGGCCACCGCCGGCTCGGACGCGCTGCGCACGTCGATCGCGCGCTGGCTCGAACGCCGCTACGGGCTGCCGGCGATCGATGCGGCCACGCAGGTGCTGCCGGTGTCGGGCTCGCGCGAGGCGCTGTTCTCGCTCGCGCAGACGGTGATCGACGCGCGCCCTGGTGCCGACGGCAAGAAGGCGATCGTACTCTGTCCGAATCCCTTCTATCAAATTTACGAAGGCGCGGCGCTGCTGGCCGGCGCCGAACCCTATTTCGCGAACAGCGACCGGGCCCGCAACTTCGCGTGCGACTACGCGGCCGTGCCCGATGAAGTGTGGGCGCGCACGCAGTTGCTGTACGTGTGCTCGCCCGGCAACCCGACGGGCGCCGTGCTGACGCTCGACGACTGGCGCGAGCTGTTCGCGCTGTCCGACCGCCACGGTTTCGTGATCGCATCCGACGAGTGCTATTCGGAAATCTATTTCGACGAAGCGGCGCCGCCGCTCGGCGGCCTCGAGGCCGCGCACCGCCTCGGCCGCGGCTTCGAGCGGCTCGTGATGCTCTCCAGCCTGTCGAAGCGCTCGAACGTGCCGGGCATGCGCTCGGGATTCGTCGCCGGGGACGCCGCGCTGCTCAAGCCATTCCTGCTGTATCGCACGTACCACGGCGCCGCGCTGTCGCCGGTCTGGCAGCACGCGAGCATCGCCGCGTGGAATGACGAGGCGCACGTGCGCGAGAATCGCGCGCTGTACCTGCAGAAGTTCAATACGGTCACGCCGATGCTCGCCGACGTGATCGACGTGAAGCTGCCCGACGCCGCGTTCTACCTGTGGGCCAACGTCGCGCGCACCGGCCTGTCGGACACCGAGTTCGCCCGTCGCCTGTACGCCGACTATAATGTGACGGTTCTGCCCGGCTCGTACCTTGCGCGCGATGCGCATGGCACGAACCCGGGCCGCGATTTCATCCGGATCGCGCTCGTCGCGGGCACCCCCGAATGCGTCGAGGGCGCGCAACGCATCGTCGATTTCTGCCGCGCTCTCGCGCGGTAAGACGTCCCTCCCGATCAATTCCATCCATCTCCTGCGAAAACGAACATGTCGCAACAACTTCAGCAAATCATCGATACCGCCTGGGAAAACCGCGCCGAGCTGTCGCCGAAAGCCGCGCCCGCCGACGTCCGCGAGGCCGTCGCTCACGCGATCGAGCAACTCGACAAGGGTGCGCTGCGCGTCGCCGAGAAAATCGACGGCAACTGGACGGTCCACCAATGGCTGAAGAAGGCCGTGCTGCTGTCGTTCCGCCTGGAGGACAACGCGCCGATGCCGGCCGGCGGCTACTCGCAGTTCTACGACAAGGTGCCGTCGAAGTTCGCGAACTACACGGCCGAAGACTTCGCCGCGGGCGGCTTCCGCGTCGTGCCGCCGGCCATCGCGCGCCGCGGCTCGTTCATCGCGAAGAACGTCGTGCTGATGCCGTCGTACACCAACATCGGCGCGTACGTCGACGAAGGCACGATGGTCGACACGTGGGCGACGGTCGGCTCGTGCGCACAGATCGGCAAGAACGTGCACCTGTCGGGCGGCGTCGGCATCGGCGGCGTGCTCGAGCCGCTGCAGGCGAACCCGGTCATCATCGAGGACAACTGCTTCATCGGCGCGCGCTCGGAAGTCGTCGAAGGCGTGATCGTCGAGGAAAACTCGGTGATCTCGATGGGCGTGTACCTCGGCCAGAGCACCAAGATCTACGATCGCGAGACGGGCGAAGTCAGCTACGGCCGCATCCCGGCCGGCTCGGTCGTCGTCGCCGGCAACCTGCCGTCGAAGGACGGCTCGCACAGCCTGTACTGCGCGGTGATCGTCAAGAAGGTCGACGCGAAGACGCGTGCGAAGGTCGGCCTGAACGAGCTGCTGCGAGGCGACTGATGGCGAAGCCGCACACCGTGGTCGTCTACGGCATTCCGAACTGCGACACCGTGAAGAAGGCCCGCGTGTGGCTCGACGATCACGGCGTCGAGTTCGAATTCCACGATTTCAAGAAGCTCGGCGTGAGCGCGCCGCTGATCGAAGACTGGCTGAAGGACGTGTCGCTCGACGCGCTCGTGAACAAGCGCGGCACCACGTGGCGCGGCCTGGACGACGCGATGAAGGCGGCCGCCGAAACGAAGACCGGCGCGGTCGCGCTGATGATCCACAAGCCGTCGGTCATCAAGCGCCCCGTGCTCGTCGTCAACGGCCGCGTGAAATCGCTCGGCTTCGTGGCCGATCAATACGCGGCGCTGTTTGCCGCATAGGGCCGCCCGCGCCGCGCCTGCGGGCGTAGCCCGCGCCCTGTCGCTGCCGGCCACCGCGCCGGCATTTTTTATCGAAAGTGGTCCGAACCATGTCCGCCACCCTAGCCCTTACCGAACAGCTGATCGCCCGCGCGTCCGTGACGCCCGACGACCAGCACTGCCAGCAGATCATGACCGAGCGCCTCGCCGCGCTCGGCTTCGAATGCGAGACCATCGCGTCGCACGGCGTGACCAACCTGTGGGCCGTCAAGCGCGGCGCCGACGGCCGCGACGGCAAGCTGCTCGCGTTCGCGGGCCACACCGACGTCGTGCCGACCGGCCCGCTCGAACAGTGGACCTCGCCGCCGTTCGTCCCCGCCCATCGCGACGGCAAGCTGTACGGCCGCGGCGCGGCCGACATGAAGACGTCGCTCGCGGCGTTCGTCGTCGCGTCCGAGGAATTCGTGGCGGCCCATCCCGACCACCGCGGCGCGATCGCGTTCCTGATCACGAGCGACGAGGAAGGCCCGGCCACCGACGGCACCGTGAAGGTCGTCGAGTTGCTGCAGGCCCGCGGCGAACGTCTCGACTACTGCATCGTCGGCGAGCCGACGTCGACGGCCGAGCTCGGCGACGTCGTCAAGAACGGCCGCCGCGGGTCGATGTCCGGCGAACTGGTCGTCAAGGGTGTGCAAGGCCACATCGCGTATCCGCACCTCGCGAAGAACCCGATCCACCTGCTCGCACCGGCGCTCGCCGAGCTCGCCACCGAGCAATGGGACGCCGGCAACGAATACTTCCCGCCGACCACCTGGCAGGTGTCGAACCTGCACGCCGGCACCGGCGCGACCAACGTGATCCCCGGCCACGCCGACCTGCTGTTCAACTTCCGCTTCTCGACCGCGAGCACGGTCGAAGGCCTGCAGGCCCGCGTGCACGCGATTCTCGACAAGCACGGCCTCGAATACACGCTGAAGTGGTCGGTGAGCGGCCTGCCGTTCCTCACGCCGCGCGGCGAACT
>NZ_JBYQCG010000242.1:52372-77736 GCF_057837105.1 Burkholderia sp. APQ4-4ca
ATACTTCCCGCCGACCACCTGGCAGGTGTCGAACCTGCACGCCGGCACCGGCGCGACCAACGTGATCCCCGGCCACGCCGACCTGCTGTTCAACTTCCGCTTCTCGACCGCGAGCACGGTCGAAGGCCTGCAGGCCCGCGTGCACGCGATTCTCGACAAGCACGGCCTCGAATACACGCTGAAGTGGTCGGTGAGCGGCCTGCCGTTCCTCACGCCGCGCGGCGAACTGTCGGGCGCGCTGGAAAACGCGATCCGCACCGAGACCGGCATCACGACCGAACTGTCGACGACGGGCGGCACGTCGGACGGCCGCTTCATCGCGCGCATCTGCCCGCAGGTGATCGAGTTCGGGCCGCCGAACGGCAGCATCCACAAGATCGACGAGCACATCGAAGTGCGCTTCGTCGACCCGCTGAAGAACGTGTACCGACGCGTGCTCGAACAACTGATCGCCTGACGGAGCCTCGCATGACGACACCTTTTGCCACAGTCCGCGACCTGCTGCGCTACGCGGTCACGCGCTTCTCGAAAGCGAAACTCGCGTTCGGCCACGGTTCCGACAACGCCTACGACGAAGCGGCCTACCTCGTGCTGCATACGCTCGACCTGCCGCTCGACACGCTCGAGCCGTTCCTCGACGCACGCCTCTTGCCCGACGAGATCGCGGCCGTGCTCGCGGTGATCGAACGACGCGCGGCCGACCGCGTGCCGGCCGCGTATCTCACGCATGAAGCGTGGATGCACGGCCACCGCTTCTACGTCGACGAACGCGTGATCGTGCCGCGCTCGTTCATCGGCGAACTGCTCGACGACGGGCTGCAGCCGTATGTCGCCGACCCCGAGCAGGTCGGCGCGGTGCTCGAACTGTGCACCGGCTCCGGCTGCCTCGCGATCCTTGCGGCGAGCGCGTTCCCGAACGCCGAGATCGACGCGGTCGACCTGTCGGACAAGGCGCTCGAAGTCGCGGCAATCAACGTGCGCGACTACGGCCTCGAAGACCGCATCGGCCTGCACCACGGCGACCTCTACGCGCCGCTGCCCGCGTTCCGCACCGATCCCGACTCGCGCTACGACGTGATCCTGACGAACCCGCCGTACGTGAACGCCGCGTCGATGGCCGCGCTGCCGCCCGAATACCGGCACGAGCCGGAGATGGCGCTCGCCGGCGGCGACGACGGGATGGACATCGTGCGACGCATCGTCGCCGAAGCGCACCGCTGGCTGCATGACGACGGCGTGCTCGTCGTCGAGATCGGCAACGAGCGCGAGCACGTCGAAGCGGCGTTCGGCGGCCTCGAGCTCACGTGGCTGCCCACCAGCGCGGGGGACGACGCCGTGTTCCTGATCCAGGCGTCGGACCTGCCCCGCAAGGGCTGAGCGTTCCGGCCGACCCGCCGTGCGCCGCACCATTGCGCCGCACGGTTGGGTAAGATGCGCGTAGGCGACCGCCCGGCCGCACGACTTCGGGAGCCCCTTCGGGCGTCCCGCAGGAGTCCTTTAAGCGCCCATGACCCTCGACTGGCTACATCTCGGCACCCTGATCCTGACCATCCACGTGCTCGGGATCGTCGCGGCATGCCACGCAATCATGAACACGCGCACGTCGCAAGGCGCGATCGCGTGGGCCGTCTCGCTCACGGCCATGCCGTACCTGACGCTCGTTCCATACCTGTTCCTCGGCCGCAGCAAATTCTCCGGCTACGTCGACGCCCGGCGCCACGAGCTTGAAATGTTGCGCACGCACACACCGCGCTCGCCGTGGCGCGCGACCGACGCGACCGACGGGCCGGCCGCCGACGCGCTGGGCCAGGCTGCCGTGCTCGCGCTCACACGGCTCGGCGGCATGCCGTTCCTCGGCGGCAATTCGGTGCGCACGCTCGTAAACGGCGACGCGACGTTCTCGGCCATCCTGTCGGCGATCGACGCCGCGCGCGACTACGTGCTCGTCCAGTTCTTCATCGTGCGCGACGATGCGCTCGGCCGGATGCTGCGCGACTCGCTGCTCGCGCGCGTGGCCGCCGGCGTACGCTGCTGCCTGCTGTACGACAGCATCGGCAGCTTCGACCTGCCCCACAGCTACGTCCACGCATTGCGCCGGGGCGGTGTCGAGGTTCATCCGTTCGCGACCAACCGGAAATTCGTCAACCGCTTCCAGCTGAACTTCCGCAACCATCGCAAGATCGTCGTCGTCGACGGCAATCGGGCGTTCGTCGGCGGCCACAACGTCGGCGTCGAATATCTCGGCGCGAATCCGCGCCTGTCGCCATGGCGGGACACCCACATCGAGATACGCGGCCCCGTGGTGGCGAGCATTCAGTACGTGTTCGCCGAAGACTGGCACTGGGCGACGCAGAAGCTGCCGCCCATCGCGCTGCCGCCGCCCGCGCAGCCCGGCGACGGCATGCACTGCCTCGCGGTGCCGATGGGGCCGGCCGACAAGCAGGAGACCGGCTCGCTGTTCTTCGTCGAATCGATCAACGCCGCCCGCGAGCGGGTCTGGATCACCACGCCGTACCTCGTGCCCGACGAAGCCGTGGTGTCCGCGCTGAAGCTCGCCGTGATGCGCGGCGTCGACGTGCGCATCCTGATTCCGAGCCGGCGCGATCACTACGTCGTGTTCGAGGCGTCGAAGCTTTACGCGCGCGACCTCGTCGATGCGGGCGTGAAGGTGTTCCGCTACCGACCCGGTTTCCTGCACCAGAAAGTCGTGCTGATCGATCGCGTCGCGGCGGCGATCGGCAGCGCGAATCTCGACAACCGCTCGTTCCGCCTCAATTTCGAGGTCATGGTGCTGACCGTCGACCCGGCATTCGCCGACGAGGTCGAGACGATGCTCGACGCCGACTTCGCGCAGGCGTACGAGGTCGACGCGGACGAATACCGGCAGTCGCCCGCCTGGCGGCGCATCGCGATGCACGTCGCGCGGCTGTTCGCGCCGATCCTGTAACGGCCGCGCCGACCGACGCGCCCGCACGATCCGCACCGCGCTGCGCACGCGGCGCGGCGCCGTCACAGCAGCTTGTCAATGTCCGCGGCGATTTCCTCGGGCTTGGTGGACGGCGCGTAGCGCTTGACGATGCGCCCTTCGCGGTCGATCAGGAATTTCGTGAAATTCCACTTGATCGCCTTGAGGCCGAGAATGCCGGGCGCCTCGTCGGTCAGGTAGCGGTACAGCGGATGCGCGTGGTCGCCCTTTACGTCGATCTTCGCGAACATCGGGAATGTGACGCCGTAGTTGCGTTCGCAGAACGCACCGATCTGCTCGGCATCGCCCGGCTCCTGCTTGCCGAACTGGTTGCACGGGAAGCCGAGCACGAAGAAGCCGCGCGCCGCGTACTGGTCGTACAGCTTCTGCAGCCCCGCGTACTGCGGCGTGAAACCGCACTCGCTCGCGGTATTGACGATCAGCAGCACCTTGCCGCGATACGCGTCGAGCGATACCGGCGCACCGGCGAGCGTCTCTGCGCTGAACGAATACAGGGTGGACATCGGGCACTCCTTTTACGAAACCGATCGACGTGGAGTCTAGGCGAAATTGCGCCGTTGCGGCATCCGCCGAACGGCCGATGCCCGGCGGGACCGGCGCGCGGTCTAGAATAGCGGTTTTGGCCAGTCATTTCCGCCGTGATCCGTTTCAATCAGTTCAGCCTTGCGCGCGGCACCAAGCCGCTGTTCGAGTCGACCTCGTTCGTGCTCAATCCCGGCGAGAAAGCCGGCCTGATCGGCGCGAACGGCGCCGGCAAGTCGACGCTGTTTTCCGTCCTGCGCGGCGAGCTGCATTCCGACGGAGGCGATTTCTCGATGCCGCCGTCGTGGCGGATCGCCCACGTGTCGCAGGAAACGCCCGCGGTCGATCGTTCCGCGCTCGACTACACGCTCGACGGCGATACCGCGCTGCGCGAGATCGAGGCCCGCATCGCCGCCGCGTCGGCCGCGCATGACGGCGCGGCCGAAGCCGACGCGCACGCGGCCTTCGCCGATGCCGACGGCTACACCGCGCCGGCCCGCGCCGAAGCGCTGCTGCTCGGCCTCGGCTTCACGCTCGCGCAAACGCGCGAATCCGTCGCGAGCTTCTCCGGCGGCTGGCGCATGCGTCTTAACCTCGCGCAGGCGCTGATGTGCCGCTCCGACCTGCTGCTGCTCGACGAACCGACGAACCACCTCGACCTCGACGCGATCGTCTGGCTCGAAGACTGGCTGCACCGCTACCCCGGCACGCTCGTCGTGATTTCGCACGATCGCGAATTCCTCGATTCGATCTGCAACGTCACGCTGCATCTGGAAAACCGCCAGGTGAAGCGCTACGGCGGCAACTACTCGCAGTTCGAAGTGCTGCGCGCGCAGCAACTGGCGCTGCAGCAAAGCGCATACGAAAAGCAGCAGAAGACGATCGAGCACCTGCAGAGCTTCGTCGACCGCTTCAAGGCCAAGGCGACCAAGGCCAAGCAGGCGCAAAGCCGGATGAAGGCGCTCGAGAAGATGGAACTGATCGCGCCCGCGCACATCGCGTCGCCGTTCACGTTCGAGTTCCGCACGCCCGATGCCGCGCCGAACCCGATGATGGTGATGGAGGACGTCCGCTGCGGCTACCATGCCGACGACGGAACGGACATCCCGATCGTCGAGCGCGTCGCGCTGTCGATCCAGAACGGCCAGCGCATCGGCCTGCTCGGCGCGAACGGCCAGGGCAAGTCGACGCTGATCAAGACGCTGGCCGGCACGCTCGCGCCGCTGTCGGGGCACGTCCGAGACGGCAAGGGGCTGACGATCGGCTATTTCGCGCAGCACCAGCTCGAAACGCTGCGCGAAGACGATTCGCCGCTCGCGCACCTCGCGCGGCTCGCGCCCGACACGCGCGAACAGGAGTTGCGCGACTTCCTCGGCGGCTTCAATTTCTCCGGCGACATGGCGACCAGCCCGGTCGGGCCGTTCTCGGGCGGCGAAAAAGCGCGTCTCGCGCTGGCGCTGATCATCTGGCAGAAGCCGAACCTGCTGCTGCTCGACGAACCGACGAACCACCTCGACCTCGAAACGCGCCATGCGCTGACGATGGCGCTCGCGCAATTCGAAGGCACGCTGATCCTCGTGTCGCACGACCGCCACCTGCTGCGCGCGACGACCGACCAGTTCATGCTGGTCGCGAAGCACCGGCTGCAGCCGTTCGACGGCGACCTCGACGACTATCGCGACTGGCTGCTGCAGCATGCGGCCGAGCAGCGCGCGGCCGCGAAAGCCGACAGCGCGGCCGCCGCGGGCGCCGATCCGGGCGTCAACCGCAAGGACCAGAAGCGCCAGGCGGCCGAGGAACGCCAGCGGCTGTCCCAGTTGAAGAAGCCGCTGCAGAACCGCATCACGAAGCTCGAAAAGGAAATGGAAACGCTGCACGCGGAGAAGGCGCGCCTCGACGCGTTCGTCGCCGACCCGGCGAGCTATGAAGCCGCACGCAAGACGGAACTGACCGACGCGATCCGCAAACTCGGCGAGGTCACGACCCGGCTCGAGACGGTCGAGGCCGACTGGCTCGCCGTGCAGGAAGAACTCGAGCAGATTGGCTGAACGCGGCCGCCGGCGCCGTCAGGCGACGAGCGCGTCATCGGCGGCCCAGCGTGTCGGCGCGTCGACGCCCCACGAATCCGCCCGGCCGCGCCGGCCCCGGAAACGACGAGGCCGGGCGCCCTCGCCCGGCCTCGTTGTCACGGCCGCGTTCGACGTGGCTGCGTCGGCCGGCCCGTATGCCCGCCGCACCCTCCGCTCAGCGACGCGGCAGCGTATCGCGCGGCATCTGCTCGTCGTCGTCCATCAGGTACCGGCGCCCTTCGGTCGGCCGACGGATCGCCGCGGCGACTTCCGCTTCCGTCACGTCCTCGGACACGACCTTGCGCGCCAAGCGCCCTTCTTCGTCGATCCATTCGACGATCCGGCATCCGCCGCCCCACGGCTGGCGAATCGGCTCCGACACGCGGCAGCCGCGCAGGTTGTAAAGGCGTCCGCCCGGCGCTTCCCCATACGATTTCAACATAGGTTCCCTTCGCATTGCGCGGTTCGACAATCCGGCAAAGGATAGGGAAAAGCGATGTCCGGCGGGTTACAGCAGCCTACATATTCTTTACAACGAATTACGCGACAGATCGCCCGGCGACGCGCGAACCGTGCGCGCGCCGGGCCGCTCATTCAAGATCGCGCACGCGGTCGATCGCCTGCTCGAGCCGCTCGACGGCCATCACGTTCAGCCCTTCGATCGGCTGTTTCGGCGCATTCGCCTTCGGGATCAGCGCGGACGTGAAGCCGAGCTTCGCCGCCTCGCGCAGCCGTTCCTGCCCACGCGGCGACGGCCGGATCTCGCCCGCCAGCCCCACCTCGCCGAACACGATCAGCCCCTTCGGCAGCGCCTTGTTGCGCATCGACGAGTGAATCGCGAGCAGCACCGCGAGGTCGGCGGCCGGCTCGGTGATCTTCACGCCGCCCACCGCGTTCAGGAACACGTCCTGGTCGAAGGCCGCGATGCCCGCGTGGCGATGCAGCACCGCGAGCAGCATCGCGAGCCGGTTCTGCTCGAGGCCGACCGCGAGCCGGCGCGGGTTCGGCACGTGCGCCGTATCGACGAGCGCCTGGATTTCGACGAGCAGCGGGCGCGTGCCTTCCTGCGTGACGAGCACGCACGAGCCGGGCACGACCTGCTCGTGCTGCGACAGGAACAGCGCGGACGGATTGGCCACCCCGCGCAGCCCGCGCTCGGTCATCGCGAACACGCCGAGTTCGTTGACCGCGCCGAAGCGATTCTTGAACGCGCGCACGAGCCGGAACGATGAATGCGTGTCGCCCTCGAAGTACAGCACCGTGTCGACGATGTGCTCGAGCACGCGCGGGCCGGCCAGGTTGCCCTCCTTCGTCACGTGCCCGACCATGATGATCGCGGTGCCCGACTGTTTCGCGATGCGCGTGAGCTGCGCCGCGCACTCGCGCACCTGCGCGACCGAGCCCGGCGCCGACGTCAGCGCTTCCGAATAGACGGTCTGGATCGAGTCGATGACGGCCACGTCCGGCCGCTCCGCATCGATCGCGGCCTGGATCTTCTCGAGCTGGATCTCGGCGAGCAGCTTCAGTTCGGCCGCCGGCGCGCCGCCGTCGAGCAGCGCGAGCCGTTGCGCGCGCAACGCGATCTGCGCGGCCGATTCCTCGCCGCTGATATAGAGCGCGCGCCGCTCGTTCGCGATATCCGCGAGCGACTGCAGCAGCAGCGTCGACTTGCCGATGCCCGGGTCGCCGCCGATCAGCACGACGCCGCCGGGCACCAGCCCGCCGCCCAGCACGCGGTCGAATTCGCCGATGCCGGTCGAGAAGCGCGGGACGTCGGCGGCCTCGATGTCGGCGAGACGCTGGACCGGCGCCCGCTTCGCGAGCGACTGGAACCGATGGGCGGCCGACGACTCGGCGACCGATTCGACGAGGGTGTTCCACGCCTGGCACGACGGGCACTGGCCCTGCCACTTCGGGGTCTGTCCGCCGCACTCGCTGCAGACGTAAACGGTTTTCTGTTTGGCCACGCGCGACGCCCTTATTCCGCTCGCACCGGCACGCGGGCAGCGACCGCGCACATCAGCTCATAGCCGATCGTCCCGCAATGGCGCGCGACGTCGTCGATCGGCAGCGCATTGCCCCACAGCTCGACCCGCGCGCCGACGCCGGCCTGCGGGCACGGCGTCAGGTCGACGGTGATCATGTCCATCGACACGCGACCGACGATCCGCGTGCGGATGCCGTCGACGATCACGGGCGTGCCTTCCGGCGCCACGCGCGGATAGCCGTCCGCGTAGCCGCACGCGACGACGCCGATCCGCATCGGCACCTGCGTCGAAAACGTCGAGCCATAGCCGATCGCCTGGCCCTTCCCGATCGTCTGCACCGCGATCAGTTCGGACGAGAGCGTCATCGCGGGCTTCAACCCCGTGTCGGCGATATCGGACGACAGCCCGGACGGCGACGCCCCATACAGCACGATCCCCGGCCGCACCCAGTCGAAGTGCGTATCCGGATGCCACAGCACGGCCGCCGAATTCGCGAGGCTGCGCGCGCCGGCGATGCTTTCCGCGCCGCGCTCGAACGTCGCGAGCTGCTCGGCGACGCCGCGCTCGTTGTCCGCGTCCGAAAAATGGGTCATCAACGTGATCTGGCCGATGCCGGGGCACGCGCGGGCGCGCTCCCACGCGGCACGGTATTTTTCCGGCATGTAACCGAGCCGGTTCATCCCGCTGTTCATCTTGAGCTGCACGTTCACGGGTTTCGACAGCCGCGCCGTTTCCAGCATCCGCATCTGCTCGTCGTTGTGGACGGTCGTGGTCAGGCTGTAGCGGTCGATCACGTCGATGTCGGTCGAGCGGAAGAAGCCTTCGAGCAGCAGGATCGGGCCGGCCCAGCCGAGCTCGCGCAGCTTCACGGCCTCGTCGAGGTCGAGCAGGCCGAAGCCGTCGGTGCCGCGCAGGCCCGGAAACGCGCGGGCGAGACCGTGGCCGTACGCGTTGGCCTTGACGACCGCCCAGACCTTGGACGGGCCGGCAAAGCGGCGGACGACGGAGAGATTGTTCGCGAGAGCGGCGGTGTGGATGGTGGCGGAGATCGGGCGCGGCATGGGAAATTTACGTAAAGACGCTTGCGAATCATCAGCTTACCGCGCCTTTTGAGCACCGAAGCCGACAATTTGCGGAACGATCGGGGAATCTTGCTAGTCCGAATTCGCGTATTTTCATGTTATAAAGCCGTGCGCACAACCCATTTCGAACGGAATAAGCCGATCGCATACCAGGCGGCCTACGCGGCCCTGCCGCAGCGACGAAAGCATCGCATCAGATGAAAAAAGGTTTTTACACCATCATGGCCGCGCAGTTTTTCTCGTCGCTGGCCGACAATGCGCTTCTCATCGCCGCCATCGCCCTGCTGAAAGACCTTCACGCCCCCAACTGGATGACACCGCTGCTGAAGCTGTTCTTCGTGTTGTCGTATGTGGTGTTGGCGGCGTATGTCGGCGCGTTCGCGGATTCGCGTCCGAAGGGCCGCGTGATGTTCATCACCAACTCGATCAAGGTGGTCGGCTGCCTGATCATGCTGTTCGGCGCCCACCCGCTGATCGCGTACGGGATCGTCGGGTTCGGCGCGGCGGCCTACTCGCCCGCCAAATACGGGATTCTCACCGAGTTGCTGCCGGCCGACCGGCTCGTCGCCGCGAACGGCTGGATCGAAGGCACGACCGTCAGCTCGATCATCCTCGGCACCGTGCTCGGCGGCGCGCTGATCAGCCCGCACATCGCGGCGCACGTGATCGCGCACACGCCCGCCTGGATCGGCACGCCCGCCGAAGCCGCGATGGCGATCATCATGGCGATCTACGTGGTCGCCGCGATCTTCAACCTGCGGATTCCCGATACCGGCGCCCGCTATCCGAAGCAGGAACGCGGCCCGGTCAAGCTGCTCACCGATTTCGCCGACTGCTTCATGGTGCTCTGGCGCGACAAGCTCGGCCAGATTTCGCTCGCGGTCACGACCCTGTTCTGGGGGGCGGGCGCGACGCTGCAGTTCATCGTGCTGAAGTGGGCCGAGGTGTCGCTCAACATGTCGCTGTCCGAAGGCGCGATCCTGCAGGCCGTGGTCGCGGTCGGCGTCGCGGGGGGGGCGATTGCCGCCGCCGCCCGGATTCCGCTGAAGAAGTCGCTGACCGTGCTGCCCGTCGGCATCATTATGGGCATCGCGGTGATGCTGATGGCGTTCTACACGCGTGACCTGTTCCCGTCGCACTGGGCCTTGCATTTCGGCCATCTGCGCCTGCCGTTCTACCTGATCGTCGCGTACATCTTCCTGATCGGCGTCGGCGCGCTGTCCGGCTACTTCGTCGTGCCGATGAACGCGCTGCTGCAGCATCGCGGCCACGTGCTGCTGTCGGCCGGCCATTCGATCGCCGTGCAGAACTTCAACGAGAACCTGTCGGTGCTCGTGATGCTGTGCCTGTATGCGGTGCTCGTCTGGCTCGACGTGCCGGTCGGCGTCGTGATCGTGCTGTTCGGCACGTTCGTCTGCCTGACGATGTGGCTCGTGATGCGGCGCCACCAGGCGAACCAGCGTCAGTTCGACTCGGTCGCGCTGATCGGCGAATCGCGGCACTGACGCTACACTTCCGGTTTTCGTCCGCCGGCGCCGGTCCTCGAACCGGCGCGTTGCCCTCATGACGCACCCGATACCCAACATCCTGACGATCGCCGGCTCCGATTCGGGCGGCGGCGCAGGCATCCAGGCCGACCTGAAGACGTTTTCCGCGCTCGGCGCGTATGGCGCGAGCGTGATCACCGCGCTGACCGCGCAGAACACGCGCGGCGTGACGGGCGTGCATGCGCCGGACGCCGCCTTCGTGACCGCGCAGCTCGACGCGGTGTTCGACGACATCCGCATCGATGCGGTCAAGATCGGGATGCTCGCGAACGCGCCGATCGTGCGGGCGGTCGCCGATGCGCTGCGCCGTTACGCGCCGCGCTTCGTCGTGCTGGACACGGTGATGATCTCGAAAAGTTCGCACGCGCTGCTCGCGCCCGATGCCGTCGACGCGCTGCGCGACACGCTGCTGCCGCTCGCGACGGTCGTCACGCCGAACCTGCCCGAAGCGGCCGCGCTGCTGAACGATGCGCCCGCCACCACCGAAGACGACATGGTCCGGCAAGGCCAGGCGTTGCTGCAAACGGGCGCGCGCGCCGTGCTGATGAAGGGCGGCCACCTGCCCGATGCGTCCGCGAGCCCCGACTGGCTCGTCGAGGCGGCCCGCACCGTGCGGCTCGACGGCACGCGCGTGCCGGTCAGCAACACGCACGGCACCGGCTGCACGCTGTCGTCGGCGATCGCCGCGCTGCTGCCGCAGCAGCCCGACCTGGAAAGCGCGGTACGCGAAGCAAAAACCTACCTGACCGGCGCCATCGCCGCGAGCGGCCACCTCGACGTCGGTCACGGCGTCGGCCCGGTCCATCACTTTCATCGCTGGTGGTGAGCGGCTGCTGACGCGGCGTCAATGATCCTGCGCGGCGAACGCCTGTGCGCGCGCCGGCCAGTCGTCGGGCACGACGAACCCGCGCGCCGTCTCGCGCCACGTGCCGTCACTACTCTTTTCGTGGATCGCGATCAGGTCGGGCGCCTGGCGCGTCGCCAGCACGGGCGGCAGTTCCCGTGCGCTCGCCAGCGGCTCGGGCTCGAAACCTGCGCCCGCAGCGACACGTCGCGGCGCCAGCCACGCCAGCCGCGGCAACACGCTCCATGCGACGCCGTCACGCTGCGCGGCCGCCCACGCCGGCCACTGCGCGTGCGTCAGCCAGAAACCGCGCGGATGATCCGGCGCAATTTCGGCGGACACCGGCGGCACCGGCGCGCCGTGCGGATGGAACAGCCAGCCCTTGATGAACATCTGCGCGTCGGACGGCGCGCCGTAGCCGAGCCGGGCAAAGCCGTCGTGTTCGCCGAGCCGCAACTGATGGTCGAGCAGCCGGCTGCGCTTGCGGTCGAACCGGTCGACGAGATTGGGGCCGACGAATTCGGCGAGCGATGCGCCGTCGCGGACCGGCGCGCACAGATAGCACTTCACCGCGAGTTCCCAGTGCAAGCGCCGGCCGTCCGGCGCATCGACGAGGAAATCGACTTCGCCGAGCGTGCGGCCGTTGCTGCGCAGCGGCAGATTCGCTGCGACGAGCCGCAGCGACGGCCCGTGGGTCAGGAAATACTCGAGCAGGCATTCGGCGTAGCGGCCGAGCCGGGTGGGCCGAAACCCGTCGAGCGCACGATGCAGCGGCCCGGGCTGCGCATCGAGCGCGGCAAGCCACGCTTCGACGGCCGCCTGGCCCGCCGCATCCGGCCACGGGCGCGCGAGCGGCGCGCCCGGCACCGCGGTGAGCAGGCTCGGGCTGGCCAGCAGCCAGCCCAGATCGCGCACCGCGACGTCATGCAGCGTATCGACAAACGCGCACGCCGCGCCGCTCGTCATGACCCGGTCGGGCCGTTCGCGTCGCCGCCTTGCGCACGCTGGAACGTGTCGCGCGCGAGGCACAGGTCGGCCCACGCCTTCGACTTGTCCTGAAGGCTGCGCAACAGGTATGCCGGGTGGTAGGTGACGATCACCGGCACGCCCTCGTACGCATGCGCGCGGCCGCGCAGCGACGCGATGCTCGCGTCCGTCTTCAGCAGCGTCTGGGCGGCGAAACGGCCGAGCGCGACGATCAGCTTCGGCTTCACGAGCGCGACCTGGCGCTGCAGATACGGCTCGCAGCGCGCAACTTCGTCCGGCTCCGGGTTGCGGTTGCCGGGCGGGCGGCACTTGATCACGTTGGCGATATACACGTTGTCGCCGCGCTTGAGCGACAGCGACTGCAGCATGTTGTCGAGCAGCTTGCCGGCCTGGCCGACGAACGGCTCGCCCTGCTTGTCCTCGTTCTCGCCCGGCGCTTCGCCGATCAGCATCCAGTCCGCTTCGCGGTCGCCGACGCCGAACACGGTGTTGGTCCGCTTCTCGCACAGGCGGCACAGCGTGCAGTCGGCCACGCGCGCGGCCAGCGCATCCCAGTCGAGCGCGGCCACCGGCGTGCCGGCGGGGCGCGATTCGGTGAGCGGCACGGGCACGGATTCGCCCGGCGGCGCCGCGTCGAACCAGGCGAAATCGTCGTCCGCTGCAGGCGGCGCATCATCCTTCGGCGGCATCGTATCGGGCGATGCGGCCGACGCAGCTTGCGCAGGCGGGCGAGCATCCTCGTCGACACCGTGCGCCGACACCCGCGACTCGCGAGCGGCCGAAGCGCCGGCGGCGCCACGCGCGACGGTCGTCGGCGCATCGTCCTGCGCCAGTGCACGCGCGGCACGCACCGGCCGATCGGCCGCGACGGCCGAACCGTCAACCGTCGCGGCGGTTTGCGCGACGGCAGGCGCGTCGGCTGCCGCGCCTTCGTCCGCGCGCTGCCCGCGCCGCACCCAGATCTGCGCGAGGCCCAGTTCCTCGAGCGCCGATTCAGCCCACGCCATGCGCATCCCCCTCGTCCTTGTTCAGCGTCAGACGCATCACGATCGCGTCTTCCCGGCTGCGATGCTTCGCCGGATAGTAGTTCTTGCGCCGGCCGATCGTCACGAAGCCGAAGCGCTCGTACAGATGAATCGCGCGCGGATTGGACGGTCGCACCTCGAGCAGCACGCCGTCGAGCCGTTCCGCGCGCGAAATGCGCACCGCCTCGCGCAGCAGCGCGAGGCCCGCGCCCGCATGCTGCGCGGCCGGCGCGACACACAGGTTCAGCAGATGCATCTCGTCGATCACGGGCATCAGCACGCAATAGCCGACGAGCGAGCCCGTCACGTGCCGCAGGCACACGCCCAGATAGCCGTTGCGCAGCGAATCCTCGAAATTGCCACGGCTCCACGGGAATTCGTACGCGACCTGCTCGATCGCAACGACCTCGTCGAGATCGGCGTCCGTCATCGGCGCCAGATAGCGGTCGCTCAGCAGCACGCCCGTCATCCCTTCGCCCCGCCTGTCTGCGCGGCCCGTGCGGCGAGGCGCTCCGCCGTGGTCTGCGCGACTTTGTCGCGCACGTATTCCGGCGCGGCCTGATCGGCCGGCACCGCACGTCCGGCGCGGAACGCCCGCAGCGCGGCATGCGCGACCGCCAGCGCATGCGGCAGCGCATCGCCGTCGATCGCGGCCGCCCGCGCGGCGGCCGGCAATTGCGCGCCGAACGCCGCGGCTGCATTGCCGGCGAGCGTAAACGGCGCATCGGGCACGCCGACGGCGCCCGGTGCGTCGAGCGACGCCGGATGCAGCGTGCGCCAGTCGCCGGCGCCGTCGTCCCATTCGAAATCCGCCCAGTAGGCTTCGTCCATTCGCGCGTCGAGCGCGGCGAGCACGCGGGTCGTGCCGGGCGCGCGCAGCCGTGCATGCTCGGCGCATGCGAGCAGCGTGCCGATCGGCACGACCGGCAACCCGCCCCCGAACGCGAGGCCCTGGGTAATGCCCGTCGCGGTACGCAGGCCGGTGAACGAGCCGGGGCCCGCGCCGAACGCGATCGCGTCGCAGTCGGCGAGCGTCAGCCCGGATTCGGCGAAGAGTTCCTGGATCGCCGGCAGCACGCGCGTGCTCGACACGGCGCCCGTCAGCTCGTGACGGACCCAGGTTTGCGGAGTGGAAACGGCGTCATCGGCCGGAGCCGAGCGCAGCAGCGCGACCGAGCAGTATTCGGTCGACGTATCGATGGCGAGGAGCACTGTTTGCGTCATGGGCGACATTGTAATGCGCCGTCCCGCTCCCACGGGCGATCGGGCCCGATCTGTGCGCACGTGCGGCGCCAGCGCCGGTTTGGAAGGATCGCTCGACCCGGCGCGACGGTCCGCTTGTTAAGATCGGCCGAGCTGAAACCCTTACGGAGACACCCGATGAGCGAACTCACCGCCCAATTCGACCAGGCCCAGATCGACGTCAAGCAGCTGACGGAACGGCCGGGCAACCTGACCCTGCTGCGCCTGTACGCGCTCTTCAAGCAGGCGACCGACGGCGATGCGCACGGCGACAAGCCCGGCTTCACCGACATCGTCGGCAAGTACAAGTACGATGCGTGGGAAGCCCTGAAGGGCACGTCGCAGGATGCGGCGAAGCAGCAGTACATCGAACTCGTCGAATCGCTGAAAAACGGCACGGCGTCCTGACCGGATCGCCGTCATCGCAATACGCAATCAAATCAGTGGCGCAGCGCAGCAAATTTCTTTATAATGCTGCCTGCGTCATCTCCCGCGCTCGGCTCGAAGCCGTTCCGGCCCGACGCCTCGTAGCGTTAAGCTCCAATCCGGTTTAGAACCTGTCCCCTCCTGCTTCGACCCTTGCGGTCGTCAACTAGGCTGGCGGCCCCGCTCCTGAAGCGCGCCGCACCCAAAACAGCTTCTAATGCCTCATCCGCCGACGGTTCGGCGGATTGCACCCGTTTCCCGATTTGCTCGCTGAATCCGACGACTTGGGTATGCGCGATTGGCGCCGACGTTTCACCCACTGTGTTTCAAGGATTGTTATGACTTCGAGCATCAACTCCAGCCCGCTCAACGCGATCGCCGACCAGGCGCTCGGTCTCGACGACGCCGCCGCACCGGCCGCGGTCGAACCGGCGTCGGACGAGCCGAGCTTCGCGTCGCTCGGGTTGTCGCCGGAGATCGTCTCCGCGCTGCAGGCCGCCGGCTACGTGAAGCCGACGCCGGTCCAGCAGCGCGCGATTCCGGCCGGCATCGCCGGCCGCGACCTGCTGGTGTCGAGCCCGACCGGTTCGGGCAAGACCGCCGCATTCATGCTGCCCGCGATCGAACGTTTCGCGCAGCTCCAGAAGACGCAGGCGCAACAGCCGCGCGCGCCGCGCGACCCGAACCAGGGCGACCGCCGCGCGCGCCGCCCGCAACCCGTCGCGCGCCCGGGCCTGCTCGTGCTGACGCCGACCCGTGAACTCGCGATGCAGGTCACGACGGCCGCCTCGACGTACGGCAAGCACCTGAAGCGCCTGCGCACGGTCAGCATCCTCGGCGGCGTCGCCTACGGCCAGCAGCTGATGCTGCTCGCGAAGAACCCGGAAATCCTGGTCGCCACGCCGGGCCGCCTGCTCGACCACCTCGAGCGCGGCCGCATCGACCTGTCCGAACTGAAGATGCTCGTGCTCGACGAAGCCGACCGCATGCTCGACATGGGCTTCATCGACGACATCGAAACGATCGTCGCCGCCACGCCGGAATCGCGCCAGACGATGCTGTTCTCGGCCACGCTCGACGGCAAGATCGGTTCGCTGACGAGCCGCCTGCTGAAGGATCCGGAACGCATCGAGATCCAGCAGCGCCTCGAGTCGCGCGCGAACATCGCGCAGACGGTTCACTACGTCGACGACCGCGATCACAAGGATCGCCTGCTCGATCACCTGCTGCGCGACGACGCGCTCGACCAGGCGATCATCTTCACGGCGACCAAGATCGACGCCGACCAGCTCGCCGGCCGTCTCGCCGACGCAGGCTTCGAATCGGCCGCGCTGCACGGCGACCTGCCGCAGGGCGCGCGCAACCGCACGATCCGTGCGCTGCGCGAGCGCCGCGTGCGCGTGCTGGTGGCGACCGACGTCGCGGCACGCGGCATCGACATCCCGGGCATCACGCACGTATTCAACTACGACCTGCCGAAGTTCGCGGAAGACTACGTGCACCGTATCGGCCGTACCGGCCGCGCGGGCCGTTCGGGCACCGCGGTGAGCCTCGTGCACCACGCCGAGCAAGGCGCGCTCAAGCGCATCGAGCGCTTCGTGCGCGCGCCGCTGCCGGTCAACGTGATCGAAGGTTTCGAGCCGCGCAAGGCGCCCCCGCGTAACGGCGGCACCGGCGGCCGCGGCCGTCCGGGCGGCGGTAACGGCGGTCGTCGTTTCGGCGGCAAGCCGGGCGGCGGTTATGGCGGCAACGGCGGCGGCAGCGGCAACGGTCGCAGCTACGGCGGCGGCAATGGCGGCGGCTGGAGTGGCAAGCCGGGCGGCAGCCGCGATGGCGGCCCGCGTCGCGAGGGCCAACGCAGCGGCGGCCCGCGCCGTAGCAATTCGGCATCGTAAGCACGCACGGGCGGTCTTGCGGCCGCCCTGCGGATGGGCACCTCGCCCATTCAGCAAACCGGCGCATCCGCGCCGGTTTTTTTTCGCCTCGCCGCCAATTTCACGATGCGGGAAATTTTTTTGCGTCGTAAAAAATCATGCTGCACGGCACAACCCGCGCGATTGCGGGATGGGAAAGCGCATTTCTTATCTCGAAATTGTGCAGGCAACCCATTGATTAACAACAATTAAAAAATTCCACACTTCCCGAGCCAGCCCCTGTTTCGCTCCCGCCGATTTGCCTAGACTCTTATACAAGACTTCGCGAACCGGAACGCATCGCTTCCCCGCCTCGCGAACCGCATCGTCACCGCCGGATTCGGCCGTCACGCATACATCGCATCAAGGAGCTCATCATGTCGCGTCAGCAACAAGCACAGGAACTGCAGCAGCAATGGGAAACCGATCCGCGCTGGAAGGGCATCAAGCGCAGCTACTTGGCTGAGGACGTGGTCCGCCTGCGCGGCTCCATCCCGATCGAGCACACGCTGGCCAAGCGCGGCGCGGAAAAACTGTGGAGCCTCATCAACAACGAGCCGTTCGTCAATGCACTCGGCGCGCTGACCGGCAATCAGGCGATGCAGCAGGTGAAGGCCGGCCTGAAGGCCATTTACCTGTCCGGCTGGCAAGTGGCCGGCGATGCGAACGTCGCGGGCGAAATGTACCCTGACCAGTCGCTGTACCCGGCGAACTCGGTGCCGCTCGTCGTCAAGCGCATCAACAACACGCTCACGCGCGCCGACCAGATCCAGTGGTCGGAAGGCAAGAACCCGGGCGACGAAGGCTACGTCGATTTCTTCGCCCCGATCGTCGCCGATGCGGAAGCCGGCTTCGGCGGCGTGCTCAACGCGTTCGAGCTGATGAAGGCGATGATCGAGGCCGGCGCGTCGGGCGTTCACTTCGAAGATCAGCTCGCATCGGTGAAGAAGTGCGGCCACATGGGCGGCAAGGTGCTCGTGCCGACGCGCGAAGCGGTCGCGAAGCTGTCGGCCGCGCGTCTCGCGGCCGACGTGATGGGCACGCCGACCGTGCTGGTCGCGCGCACCGACGCGGAAGCGGCCGACCTGATCACGTCCGACGTCGACGACAACGACAAGCCGTTCCTCACGGGCGAGCGCACGGTGGAAGGCTTCTTCCGCACGAAGCCGGGCCTCGAGCAGGCGATCTCGCGCGGCCTCGCGTACGCACCGTACGCGGACCTGATCTGGTGCGAAACGGGCAAGCCCGATCTCGAGTACGCGAAGAAGTTCGCGGAAGCGATCCACAAGCAGTTCCCGGGCAAGCTGCTGTCGTACAACTGCTCGCCGTCGTTCAACTGGAAGAAGAACCTCGACGACGCGACGATCGCGAAGTTTCAGAAGGAACTCGGCGCGATGGGCTACAAGTTCCAGTTCATCACGCTGGCCGGCTTCCATGCACTGAACTACTCGATGTTCAACCTCGCGCACGGTTACGCCCGCACGCAGATGAGCGCGTTCGTCGAACTGCAGCAAGCCGAGTTCGCGGCGGCCGACAAGGGCTTCACGGCCGTCAAGCACCAGCGCGAGGTCGGCACCGGCTACTTCGACGCGGTGACGCAGACGGTCGAACGCGAAGCATCGACGACCGCGCTGCACGGCTCGACCGAGGACGAACAGTTCTTCGACGGCAAGAAGGTCGCGTAACACGGCAAGGCGTGACGCCGATGGCCGCCGCGTCTCGCGACGCCGCGGCATCGGCCACCGGAACGACAATCAGGGAGGAGACGCCAGGCACGCGAGTCCGATCGCGCGACCCGCCGCGCGGCCTGCGGGCCGCCAGCAACGCTGCGCGCCGGCTTGGTCCGGCGCGCCCTTTTTCCGACGCGCAGCCCGCCCCGCCACGGCCGGCGCTGCCCTACCGATAGACGATCACCGGAATTTTCGTATGGGTCAGCACGCGCTGCGTCTCGCTGCCGATCAGCAGGCTGCCGAGCCCGCGGCGTCCGTGGGACGCCATGAAGATCACGTCGCACCCGCCGCGTTCGGCCGCCTCGATGATGCCGAGATACGGCGACGGATGCACGCTCGTCCACGTGTCGCACGCCACGCCGGCCGCCTTCGCCGCCGCTTCCACCTCGTCGAGATGCGCACGCGCTTCGCGCTCGCTGCGCGCGCGGAAATCGGCGGGCGGCTCGATGATCACTTCGGAAAACGGCGAGTACGGATATTGCGGCAGGCACGCGTAGGCCGTCACGCGCGCGCCGACCGCGCGAGCCAGGTCGATCGCGCCGTCGATTGCCTTTTGCGACAGTTCGGAACCGTCGGTTGGAACGAGGATGTGCCGGAACATCGCGCCCTCCTTCGTCAGTCGCACGCCGCGCGCCCCGGCTCCGGCCGAGCCGGCCGCGACACCGCGCGCATGCCTCTTACGATTGTAGTGTGCGAAACCGCGCAAGCCGCACCGCCAGCGGGTTCGCCCTCATATCGGAAACACGCGGGCGCGCGGCGCCTACTCGCCCCAATAACCGGGCCGCTCGTACGTGTGCTTCAGGTAATCGAGAAACAGCCGCACGCGCAGCGGCAGATGCCGGCGCTGCGGAAACACCGCGTGAATGCCGATCGGCGGCGCGGCGAACGCGTCGAGCACGCTGACGAGCCGGCCGGCCGCGATGTCCTCGCCGACTTCCCACCACGAGCGCCACGCGAGCCCGTGGCCGGCGAGGCACCACTCGTGCAGCACCGCGCCGTCCGAGCATTCCATTGTGCCGTTTACGCGGATCGACACGACCTTGTCGCCCTCCTGGAACGCCCAGCCGCGCTGCTGGTTCGCGTTCGCCGCGAGCGCGAGGCAGTTGTGCCGCGCCAGTTCCGCGAGCGTGGCCGGCGTGCCGCGCCGCGCGAGATACGCGGGCGACGCGACGCACACGCGGCGGTTCTCGCCGAGCTTCAGCGACACGAGCGACGAGTCGGGCAGCTCGCCGAGCCGCACCGCGCAATCGAACCCTTCGTTGACGAGGTCGACCATCCGGTCGGACAGGTCGAGCGTGACCGACACGTCCGGATGCGCGCCGCTGAATTCGGGCACGAGCGGCGCGACGTGCCGCCGGCCGAAGCCGGCCGGCGCGGATATCCGCAGATGGCCGCTCGCCTTGACGCCGCCGGCGGACACGCTCGCTTCCGCGTTCTGCATGTCGTTGATGATGCGCTGGCAATCCTCGAGGAACGCCGACCCTTCGAACGTCAGCGTGAGCTTGCGCGTCGTGCGCACCAGGAGCTTCACGCCGAGCCGCTCCTCGAGCGCGTCGAGGCGGCGGCCGATGATCGCCGGCGCGACGCCTTCCGCGTGCGCGGCCGCCGACAGGCTGCCCTTGGCCGCGACCGCGGCGAACGTTTCGATCTGTTTGAACCGGTCCATGAATCACTCGAGAGGACGACATCGCCGCCCTTCAAATAGCTTGAGCCGCTCAGATTAGGTATAGGAAAGTAAAAGATCAAGTGATGTTTAGCGTCTTTTTTAGCACCTTCGATCACGAATAGAATCGACCCGACCTCTGAAACTGGAGCGCAAGGCTATGTCGGCCACAACGACACTCTCCTCTCCCGACGCCATTCTCTTCGACGCATTCGGCACGTTGTTCGACGTGCGCGCCGTGCTGGCCGCGGCCGAGCAGATGTTTCCCGGACACGGGGAACGGTTGTCGCAGCTGTGGCGACGCAAGCAGATCGAATACTCGCAGCTGCGCACGCTCGCCGATCCGGCCGGCGCGCACTACCGCCCGTTCCGGGACATCACGCTCGATGCGCTGCGGTTCGCCGCGCGCCGGCTCGGCCTCGGGCTGAACAGCGCGGCCGAGAAGCGGCTGATGGACGAATACGCATGCCTGTCCACCTATCCCGACACGGTGCCCGCGCTGCGCAAGCTGCGCGCGCTCGACCCGCGCCCGCCGCTCGCGATCCTGTCGAACGGCACCCCGCAGATGCTCGACATCGCGATCAAGAGCGCGGGCATGACCGGCCTGTTCGATCGCGTGCTGTCGGCCGATGCCGTGCGCGCGTACAAGCCGAGCCCGGCCGCCTATGCGCTCGGCACCGCCGCGTTCGGGGCGAACCCGCGCGACATCGTGTTCGTGTCGTCGAACGCATGGGACGTCGCCGGCGCCACCTGGTTCGGCTACACGACGTTCTGGCTCAACCGCACGGGCGCACCTGCCGAGGAACTCGGCGCGCCGCCCGACGGCACGGGCACCGGCATGGGCGACCTGCTCGCCTTCCTCGCCACCCCCGCCCCGGCTCCGTCCGGCAGACCCGCAAATCGCACGCGCCCCGGCCCAGGTGCGTGACGTTCGCAGCTGCCGCCTTCCCCTTTCACCGAAACCGCAACTGACCGACCAAGGAGATGAGACTCATGAGCACCCCGATCACGCTGCCGCAAGGCATGACGATCACCGGCGAAATCAAGCCGGGTTACGAAGCGATCCTGACGCCCGACGCGCTGGCGCTCGTCGCGTCGCTGCATCGCACGTTCGAAGCGCGTCGCCAGACGCTGCTGCAGGCGCGCGCCGAGCGCACGAAACGCCTCGACGCGGGCGAGCGCCCCGATTTCCTCGCCGAGACGCAGGCGATCCGCGCCGGCGACTGGAAGGTCGCGCCGCTGCCGGCCGACCTGCAATGCCGCCGCGTCGAGATCACGGGCCCGGTCGAGCGCAAGATGATCATCAACGCGCTGAACTCGGGCGCCGATTCGTACATGACGGATTTCGAGGATTCGAACGCGCCGAGCTGGACGAACCAGATCGACGGCCAGATCAACCTGAAGGACGCAGTGCGCCGCACGATCTCGCTCGAGCAGAACGGCAAGTCGTACAAGCTGAACGACAAGGTCGCGACGCTGATCGTGCGTCCGCGCGGCTGGCATCTCGACGAGAAGCACGTGACGGTCGACGGCCAGCGCGTGTCCGGCGGCATCTTCGATTTCGCGCTGTTCCTGTTCCACAACGCGAAGGAACTGATCGCGCGCGGCTCGGGCCCGTACTTCTACCTGCCGAAGATGGAAAGCCATCTCGAGGCGCGCCTGTGGAACGACATCTTCGTCGCCGCGCAGGAAGCGGTCGGCGTGCCGCGCGGCACGATCCGCGCGACGGTGCTGATCGAGACGATTCTCGCCGCGTTCGAGATGGACGAGATCCTGTACGAACTGCGCGAACACAGCTCGGGCCTGAACGCCGGCCGCTGGGACTACATCTTCTCGGCGATCAAGAAGTTCAAGAACGACCGCGACTTCTGCCTGGCCGACCGTTCGAAGATCACGATGACCGTGCCGTTCATGCGTGCGTACGCGCTGCTGCTGCTGAAGACGTGCCACAAGCGCAACGCGCCGGCGATCGGCGGGATGAGCGCGCTGATTCCGATCAAGAACGATCCGGAAGCGAACGACAAGGCGATGGGCGGCGTGCGCTCGGACAAGCAGCGCGACGCGACCGACGGCTACGACGGCGGCTGGGTCGCGCACCCGGGCCTCGTGCCGATCGCGATGGAGGAGTTCGTCAAGGTGCTGGGCGACCAGCCGAACCAGATCGCGAAGCAGCGCGACGACGTGCAGGTCGAAGGCAGGAACCTGCTCGACTTCCAGCCGGAAGCGCCAATCACCGAAGCCGGCCTGCGCAACAACATCAACGTGGGAATTCACTACCTCGGCGCGTGGCTCGACGGCAACGGCTGCGTGCCGATCCACAACCTGATGGAAGACGCGGCGACGGCCGAGATTTCCCGCTCGCAGGTGTGGCAATGGATCCGCTCGCCGAAGGGCGTGCTCGACGACGGCCGCAAGGTCACGGCCGACCTCGTGCGCGAATTCGCGAAGATGGAGCTCGACAACGTGAAGCGCTCGGTCGGCGGCAACACGCAGCCGTACGAACGCGCCGCGGCAATCTTCGAGCAGATGTCCACGTCGGAAGGCTTCACCGAATTCCTGACGCTGCCGCTGTACGAGGAAATCTGACGACGCCGCCCGCTGCGATCGCCGAGCGGCCACGCCGTGTCGGCAGTCGCATGCGATGACGGGTCACCGGCATGAAAAAAGCGCCCGCGGGGCGCTTTCTCTTTTGCGGCGAATCCAGCCGCCGCCTGCAGGCACGCTCAGGCGGCTTCCTGCTCGCGCCGGTGCTGAACCCAGTCGCCGGACGCGATGCGCGGGCGCCCGGCTGCCGCATCCGCGGCGACCGGATAATACAGGCACGCGTACTGCCGGCCGCCGAGCTCGACCGTTACCTCCTCCGGCTTGAACAGTGAGTCGACGCCCGGATAGACGCGCTCGATCTCGTCGAGCACCGGGACGAGCTGCTCGTCGACCGCATAGACGTCGCCCCACACCAGCGACTTGCCGGCCGTCCCGGCGATCATGCCCGGATACATGCCGAAATCGACCAGTTCGCCCGGTAGCGCGGCCGCGCCCAGCAGTGTCGGCGCGGCGATGCCGTGGCGGGCGGCCGCATGGGCGATGTCGTTGGCCTGTCCGGCTCTCAAGGTGCCATAGACGAATACGTGGCGCATCGTGGTTCTCCTCTTCGATTCGTGTGTTGCCGTGTTGGCGTGCGATCGGCGCGCGATGGGCGCGACGTGGCGCACGCATCGGTAGACCGCGATACCGGTCCGATGGTTCGAACCGTCGACCCGACCGGCTTCGGACGACCGGCTTCGGGGAGCCGCTGCGGATTCGCCGGCGCCCACACAAAGTTCATTTGAACCCGGCATGATGGCCCAAAAAACCGCCGCATGCGCAAGCGCTGCGCCTTCTAAAATAACGGCATCGCCGCCGCGCCGCCCGAACCGTTCATGAATCCGCCCGCCTCAGCCGACGTATCGAACCCGTACGACGTCATCGACATTCCGCCGGAATTCGCGCCGACCGCCGTTCATCCGATGCGCGTGCGCGCACGGCAGGTCGATGCCGGCCGCCGCATTCCACTGCACACGCATGCGTGGGCGCAGCTCGCGTATGCGTCGCGCGGCGTGCTGCGCGTGGCGACGACCGGCACGACCTGGATGGTGCCGCCGTCCCGCGCGATCTGGGTGCCGCCGCACGTGACGCACGAAGTCGTGATCGTCGAGGAGGCCTACCTGCGCACGCTGTATATCGACGAGTCTATCGTGCCGGGCGGGCTCGATGCATGCCGCGTCGTCGAGGTGACGGGACTGCTGCGCGAGCTGATCGTCGCACTCGACGCGCGCGACCTGAGCGCCGCGCGCGAGCGCCTGCTGTGCGGGCTCGTGCTCGATGAGCTGAGCCATGCCGAACCGTTGCCGCTCGCGGTGCCGATGCCGGACGAAAAACGGCTGCGCCTGCTGTGCGAATCGGTACTCGCGCAGCCCGCGCATGCGGAGTCGCTCGAACACTGGGCGAGCGAGGTCGGCGCGAGCACGCGCACGATCTCCCGGCTCTTCAAGCAGGAACTGGGCGTGAGCTTTTCTCAGTGGCGCCAGCAGGCGCTGCTCGCGCGGGCGATCCCGCTGCTGAACCAGGGGCGCCCGCTGTCGCACATCGCGCGCGAACTCGGCTATCAGAGCCAGAGCGCGTTCTCGGCCATGTTCCGCCGCGCATTCGGGGAAAGCCCGCGCGCGTTCATGCTGCGCGGCTACGAGCATCGAGGCCCGGAAGGCGACGTCGCGGAAAACGAAACACCGGACGACGACGGCGCAATCGACGCGGCCCGCTGATCGCGCGGTCCGGCGCGCCGGACCGTCAGACCGGCCGCACCATATGACGGATCGAGCCGAGTTGCGCAAGCCGCGGCCCGGTAACCCGGTAGCCCATGCGCAGGTACAGATGCGCGGCAGGATTGTCGACGAACACGCGTAACTGCAGTTCGTGCAGCCCGCGCGCACGCGCCCACCGATGCGACATCTCGAGCATGTAGGTGCCGGCGCCTTGCCCGCGATGGCCAGCCGCGATCTGTACGTCGCGGATATGCAGCGAATCGCCCTCCTCGGTCACGCGCAGCACGCCGATGCGCTCGCCGTCGGCTTCGAGGATGAAGTTCTCCGATTCGCGCCAGCTCGCATAGAACAGGTCGCTGCGCCACACGAGCCCGTGGCGCTTGTAGTAGCCGCCCATGTTGCCGTGCGTGAGCGCTTCGGCATACGGAAAATCGGCGGGCTCCGCGGGGCGGAGCTGATACAGGAGTCGCAGGTCGGTCGGATCGAGCATCGCGCAGGAGTCGGAAACGCATCCCGCCACGATAGCGCAGTCGCGTGCGGATGCAATCGCGAATTTCTCGTAGGGGCGCGGCGCGCGATGCGGCACGCGGGATAGGCGTAAGCGGAAGGCGTCACCAACGACGCAAATGAAAAAGCCCGCACGCGGCGGGCTTCTTCATTTTCTGGCGGAGCGGACGGGACTCGCCTACATCCCGCAGGCCGCGGCTGCGCTTGCAAGCGCAGCCCTTCGAGTCCCGCCGGAAGCCGCGCCGGCGGCTTCCTCCGCTCCGCAGACACGTGCCCGCAAGCGGGCACCACAAACGACGCAAATGAAAAAGCCCGCACGCGGCGGGCTTCTTCATTTCTGGCGGAGCGGACGGGACTCGAACCCGCGACCCCCGGCGTGACAGGCCGGTATTCTAACCGACTGAACTACCGCTCCAGTCTTGCTGCTTGCCTGGCAGGCGTCGGTTACTTCCTGCCGGCGCGTCGTTTGTTCGAACGACGCCGAAATCTGGCGTCCCCTAGGGGATTCGAACCCCTGTACTCACCGTGAAAG
>NZ_JBYQCG010000242.1:77756-78403 GCF_057837105.1 Burkholderia sp. APQ4-4ca
TCTGGCGGAGCGGACGGGACTCGAACCCGCGACCCCCGGCGTGACAGGCCGGTATTCTAACCGACTGAACTACCGCTCCAGTCTTGCTGCTTGCCTGGCAGGCGTCGGTTACTTCCTGCCGGCGCGTCGTTTGTTCGAACGACGCCGAAATCTGGCGTCCCCTAGGGGATTCGAACCCCTGTACTCACCGTGAAAGGGTGATGTCCTAGGCCTCTAGACGAAGGGGACAACGCACTGCTTACATCTTTAATACAAAAGCCCGCTCAAAAACGTCTTGAACGGGCTTCGTTCTGGCGGAGCGGACGGGACTCGAACCCGCGACCCCCGGCGTGACAGGCCGGTATTCTAACCGACTGAACTACCGCTCCAGTCTTGCTGCTTGCCTGGCAGGCGTCGGTTACTTCCTGCCGGCGCGTCGTTTGTTCGAACGACGCCGAAATCTGGCGTCCCCTAGGGGATTCGAACCCCTGTACTCACCGTGAAAGGGTGATGTCCTAGGCCTCTAGACGAAGGGGACAACGTACTGCTTACATCCTTAACGAGAAAGCCCGTTCAAAAACGTTTTTTGAACGGGCTTCGTTCTGGCGGAGCGGACGGGGCTCGAACCCGCGACCCCCGGCGTGACAGGCCGGTATTCTAACCGACTG
>NZ_JBYQCG010000242.1:78423-98337 GCF_057837105.1 Burkholderia sp. APQ4-4ca
AGGGTGATGTCCTAGGCCTCTAGACGAAGGGGACAACGTACTGCTTACATCCTTAACGAGAAAGCCCGTTCAAAAACGTTTTTTGAACGGGCTTCGTTCTGGCGGAGCGGACGGGGCTCGAACCCGCGACCCCCGGCGTGACAGGCCGGTATTCTAACCAACTGAACTACCGCTCCAGCTTTTCTGCACCACCGCCTGCAGGATCTCGTCACGTTCCCGCAAGCGTTGCGACACTTCTACGAAACGCCGCTGAATCTGGCGTCCCCTAGGGGATTCGAACCCCTGTACTCACCGTGAAAGGGTGATGTCCTAGGCCTCTAGACGAAGGGGACAACGCACTGCTTACATCTTTAATACAAAAGCCCGCTCAAAAACGTCTTGAACGGGCTTCGTTCTGGCGGAGCGGACGGGACTCGAACCCGCGACCCCCGGCGTGACAGGCCGGTATTCTAACCGACTGAACTACCGCTCCAGTCTTGCTGCTTGCCTGGCAGGCGTCGGTTACTTCCTGCCGGCGCGTCGTTTGTTCGAACGACGCCGAAATCTGGCGTCCCCTAGGGGATTCGAACCCCTGTACTCACCGTGAAAGGGTGATGTCCTAGGCCTCTAGACGAAGGGGACAACGCACTGCTTACATCTTTAATACAAAAGCCCGCTCAAAAACGTCTTGAACGGGCTTCGTTCTGGCGGAGCGGACGGGACTCGAACCCGCGACCCCCGGCGTGACAGGCCGGTATTCTAACCGACTGAACTACCGCTCCAGCTTTCTTACCCAACCTGCAGGACGTCGGTTACGTTCCTGCAAGCCTTGCGACACTTCTACGAAACGCCGCTGAATTTGGCGTCCCCTAGGGGATTCGAACCCCTGTACTCACCGTGAAAGGGTGATGTCCTAGGCCTCTAGACGAAGGGGACAAAATCTTTTCAGATTTGTCTGACTTTCGCTATTTACTTTCAGTCAACAGCGAAGGCCGAAATTCTAACTGCTTTGAATCATTTTGTGAAGCATTTATTACTACCGCTGCTTCGCAAATCAATCCAGCTTGTTCTGTTGGTGGAGGTAAGCGGGATCGAACCGCTGACCTCTTGCATGCCATGCAAGCGCTCTCCCAGCTGAGCTATACCCCCTTGCAGAACAGAAATGAGATTATATGGACCGATTTCGAACTTGTAAATACCCTTTTTACGATTCGCGCGAAATTTTTTGCGAAGCCGCCGCGCGCTCATGCGCGGCGGCTTCGCTCTCGCCCATACGTCAGGCCAGCGCGGCCTCGATACGCGATACCACGACGTCGCGACCGAACAGCACGAGCACCGCATCGATCGACGGCGTGTGCGTCGTGCCCGCCACCAGCAGACGCACCGGCATCGCGAGCTGCGGCATCTTCAGCTTGTGCGTGGCGAGCGTCGCCTTCAACGCCGCGGACACCGCCTCCTTCGTCCAGTCGGCCGCCTTCAGCGCGGCGACGAGATCGGCCAGCGCCGGCCGCACCGCATCGGTCACGTGCTGCGCGAGCGCATCGGCGTCGGGCGCCGGCACACGGTAGAACATCGCTGCGCCTTCCGCGATCTCCTTGACCGTCGTCGCACGATCCTTCATCAGGCCGACCACCGCGTCGAGCGCGGGGCCCGTCGCGATCGCCGCGTCGTCGATGCCGAGCGCATCGAGGAACGGCTTCGCGAGCGCCGCGAGGCGCGCGTTGTCGGCTTCCTTGATGTAATGCGCGTTCAGCCAGCTCAGCTTGCCGTGGTCGTACTGCGCCGGCGACTTGCCGAGATGCTCGAGGTCGAACCATTCGACGAACTGCTCGCGCGAGAAGATCTCGGCGTCGCCGTGCGACCAGCCGAGGCGCGCGAGATAATTGACGACGGCCTCCGGCAGGAAGCCCGCGTCGCGGTACGCCATCACGCTCATCGCGCCATGCCGCTTGCTCATCTTCTCGCCCTGCTCGTTCAGCACGGTCGGCAGGTGCGCATAGACGGGCGGCTCGCCGCCGAGTGCGTTCAGGATGTTGATCTGGCGCGGCGTGTTGTTCACGTGGTCGTCGCCGCGGATCACGTGCGTGATGCCCATGTCCATGTCGTCCACCACCACGCAGAAGTTGTAGATCGGCGTGCCGTCCGGGCGCGCGATCACGAGGTCGTCGAGCTCCTCGTTCGAGATCTCGACACGCCCCTTCACCGCGTCGTCCCACACGACCGTGCCCGTCAGCGGATTGCGGAAACGCAGCACCGGCTTCACGCCGGCCGGCGGCTCCGGCAGCACCTTGCCGGGCTCCGGGCGCCACGTGCCGTCGTAGCGCGGCTTCAGGCCGGCTTCGCGCTGGCGTTCGCGCAACGCGTCGAGTTCCTCGGCCGACATGTAGCACGGGTATGCGAGGCCCTTCTCGAGCATCTGCGCGAGCACTTCGCGATAGCGGTCCATCCGCTGCATCTGGTAGATCGGGCCTTCGTCGAAATCCAGCCCGAGCCATTGCATCCCTTCGAGGATCGCATCGACCGCTTCCTGCGACGAGCGCTCGACGTCGGTATCCTCGATGCGCAGCACGAACGTGCCTTTCATCTTGCGGGCGAACGCCCACGGATACAGTGCGGAGCGGATGTTGCCGAGGTGGATGAAGCCGGTGGGACTCGGCGCGAAGCGGGTACGGACAGGACGGGTCATAAACGGTAACTCGAACGCCTGGGGCGCATGAATGATTCGACGCGGGACGACGGCAGCCCGGACAGCAACGGAGCCGGCGACGCCCGGAACGGGAAAGAAGCCGGAATTATACTCGCGCCGGACATCGCGCCAAGCGCACCGCTTGCTTTATGATGTGCGCGCCGCGGCCGCCAGCCGGTGCGGCGCCGGCCGCGCGGAACCCACCGCGCGCCCTCGGAAACCATCGCAGCCGCGCGGGCCGTGTGACCCGCCGCCAAGCCGCCGGAGAACCATCGATGTCGTCCCCTCGCCTGTCGCGCCGCCACTTCACGATCGCGTGCGCGTCCGCCAGCCTCGCCGCCTGCACCTCCTTCGGCGACAAGTCCCGTCCCGGCACGGCCCTGCCGCAGGAGAAGCCCGTCAAGATCGGCGTCGCGCTCGGCGGCGGCGCCGCGCGCGGCTTCTCGCACATCGGCGTGCTGAAGGCGCTCGAGGCGCGCGGCATTCCGATCGAGATCGTCGCCGGGACGAGCGCAGGCTCGGTGGTCGGCGCGCTCTATGCGTCGGGCATGACCGCGCTGCAGATCAACAGGATCGCCCTCGACATGGACGAGGCGGCGATCAGCGACTGGGCGCTGCCGTTCCGCTCGCGCGGCCTGCTGCAAGGCGTCGCGCTGCAGAACTTCCTGAACAAGACGCTCAACAACCGGCCGATCGAGAAGATGGCGAAGCCGCTCGGCATCGTCGCGACGGACCTGCAAAGCGGCCAGCCGATCCTGTTCCAGCAAGGCAACACGGGGCTCGCGGTGCGCGCGTCGTGCAGCGTGCCGTCGGTGTTCGAGCCGGTGAAGATCGGCACGCGCGAATATGTGGACGGCGGCCTGGTGAGCCCGGTGCCGGCGTCGTTTGCGCGCAAGATGGGCGCGAGCTTCGTGATCGCGGTCGACATCTCGGCCAGGCCGGACGGCGCGGCGACCAACAACCCGATCGAGATGCTGCTGCAGACCTTCACGATCATGGGCCAGACGATCAAGACCTACGAGCTCGCCAAGTACGCGGACGTCGTGATTCGCCCGAACCTCGCGGCGATGGGCGGCAGCGACTTCAACCAGCGCAACGCGGCGATCCTCGCGGGCGAGGAAGCGGTCGCGCGCATCATGCCGGAACTGCAGCGCAAGCTCGCGGCGGCGCGCGGCGTGACGGCCGCCGCGTAAGCCGCGACGGGCGGGAGGCCGCGCCACGGGCCGCCGCCCGGCGGCCGACGGAACGACTTCCGCCTCGCCTTTGGCGCCGCTCCAAAAGCAAAAAACCCTGCCGCCTTTCGGTGACAGGGTTTTTTATCGTCCGGCCTGATCGACCGGCAAACGTCAGTTGTTGCCGTTCGCCGAATCGTCGCCGATCGTCGCGCGCACGCGGCGCAGGTCTTCCGGCTTCATCGGCGGGAATTCCGATTCGATCCGGCGCGCGCCGGTGAAACGCTTTTCCCAGTAGCCGCTGTCGAGATCGTCGACGCGGACGGTGCTGCCCGTCGACGGCGAATGCACGAACTTGTTGTCGCCGATGTAGATGCCGACGTGCGAGAACGTGCGGCGCATCGTGTTGAAGAACACGAGATCGCCCGGCTTCAGGTTGCTCATGCTCACCTTCTCGCCGACGCGGCTCATCTCTTCCGCGCGACGCGGCAGCGACATGCCGAGCGTGTCCTGGAACACGTAGCGCACGAAGCCGCTGCAGTCGAGGCCCGAATCCGGCGAGTTGCCGCCCCAGCGATACCGCACGCCGATCATGTTCAGCGCGCCGACGACCACGTCGCCTGCCTTGCCCGCCATGCCGGCAAGGAACGACTTCGCGCCGCCGCTCGACGGCTGCGCGCTGGTCTGCTGGAGGGAGGAACCCGACCCGAACTGAGTCGAATTGGTGACATTCTGGTTAAAACTGCTGACTTCGTCGGCGAACGCGCCGGGTGCTGCTGCGAACAGGGCGCCGATGAACAGCCCGGCGATGGTGCGCGCGCATGCCTGGGTCAGGGATCGATGCTGCATTGGTCGATGGAATGTGCTTAAAAATCAGCTGATTGGCGGAAAATTTCGGTCGATACTAGCCAGCGCGTAATCGTTTGTCAAAACAAATTAATAAATACAATCGAGATGGTCAGACCATTGGACCCCTATCACGCTTTCCAGACTGCTTTCAACAGCTTTTGTGTGTAAGGATGTGACGGTCTGCCGAAGATGTCGGCGACCTCCCCCGACTCGACGACGGCGCCGTCCTGCATCACCGCGACGCGGTGCGCCATCGCGCCGATCACCTCCAGGTCGTGGCTGATGAACACGTAACCCAGGTTGTATTTCTGTTGCAAATTCGCAAGCAGCTTCAGCACCTGCTGCTGGATCGACACGTCGAGCGCGGACGTCGGCTCGTCGAGAATCAGGATGCGGGGCTCCAGCACCAGCGCCCGCGCGATCGCGATCCGCTGGCGCTGGCCGCCCGAGAATTCGTGCGGATAACGGTGCAGCACCGTGCGGTCGAGGCCGACTTCGCGCAGCACCGCGAGCGACTTCGCGCGGCGCGCGTCGGGCGTCATGTCCGGGCGATGCAGCTCGAGCCCTTCGCCCACGATCCGCTCGATCGTGTGACGCGGCGAAAGCGAGCTGAACGGATCCTGAAAGACCACCTGCATGTTCGAGCGCAACGCGGCCTGTTCGCGGCCGCGATAGGTCGACAGCGCACGTCCCTGGAATTCGATCTCGCCGCCGGCCGTCTTCTGCAGCCCGAGCAGCGCCATCGCGAGCGTGGATTTCCCCGATCCCGATTCGCCGACGATGCCGAGCGTTTCGCCCTGCCGCACCGACACCGACACGTCGGCCACGGCCGTCACCGGCACCGTGCCGAACCAGCCCGCGAAGCCCGGCCGCTTGCGCGCGAACTGCACGCTGACGTGGCGCGCGTCGAGCACGACCGGCGCGATCGGCATCACCGGCGTGACCGTGCGCTGCGGCCGGCTGTTCAGCAGCCGCTGCGTATACGGATGCTCGGGCGCCGCGAAGATCCGCTCGACCGGCCCGCTCTCGACGAGCCGGCCATGCTCCATCACCGCGACGCGCTGCGCGAAGTGCCGCACGAGATTCAGGTCGTGCGTGATCAGCAGGATCGCCATCCCGCGCTTTTCCGCCTCCTCGCGCTGCAGCGCCAGCAGCAGATCGACGATCTGCGCGCGGATCGTCACGTCGAGCGCGGTGGTCGGCTCGTCGGCGAGCAGCAGGCGCGGCCGGCACGCGAGCGCCATCGCGATCATCGCGCGCTGCCGCTGGCCGCCCGACAACTGGTGCGGGTAGCTGTCGACGCGTTTCTCGGGCTCCGCGATGCCGGTGCGCGCGAGCAACGCGATCGCCCGCTTGCGCGCCTCGACGGCCGACACGCCGTCGTGCAGCACGATCGTCTCGCCGATCTGCACGCCGATCGTATACAGCGGGTTGAGCGCCGTCATCGGCTCCTGGAAGATCATCGCGATGTCCGAGCCGCGCAGCCCGCGCATCTCGCGCTCGCTCTTGGCCGCCAGATCCTGGCCCGCGAAGCGGATCGCGCCGCTTACTTCGGCGTCGCGCAGCAACCGCAGGATCGACAGCGCGGTCACGCTCTTGCCCGACCCCGACTCGCCGACGAGCGCGACCCGCTCGCCGCGCCCGATCGCGAGCGTCACGTCGTCCACCGCGACCGTGTCGCCGAAACGCACGTGCAGATGCTCGAGCGACAGCAGCGGCTCGTCCGCCTTCGATACGATGGCGTCGCTCATCGCTGGCCTCCGGCCGCGCGCACCGAATCGGCGATCCGCGTGTCGAGCGCGTTGCGCAGCGCATCGCCCATGAAGGTCAGCAGCAGCAGCGTCGCGACCAGCACGCCGAACGTCGACAGCGAGATCCACCACGCGTCGAGGTTGCCCTTGCCCTGCGCGAGCAGCTCGCCGAGACTCGGCGTCGGCGGCGGCACGCCGAGCCCGAGGAAATCGAGGCTGGTGAGCGCGAGGATCGAGCCGCTCATCCGGAACGGCAGGAACGTGATCACCGGCGTGAGGCTGTTCGGCAGCACGTGGCGCCAGATGATCTGCCAGTTCGTCAGCCCCATCGCGCGGGCCGCGCGCACGTAATCCTGCGTGCGGTTGCGCAGGAACTCGGCACGCACGTAGTCGGCGAGCCCGATCCACCCGAACAGCGACAGCAGCACGATCAGCAGCAGGAAGCTCGGCTCGAAGATCGACGCGAAGATGATCAGCAGGTACAGCTCGGGCAGCGAACTCCAGATCTCGATCAGTCGCTGCCCGACGATGTCGATGCGCCCGCCGAAAAAGCCTTGCACCGCGCCTGCGGCGATCCCGAGCAGCGTGCCGATCACGGTCAGGATCAGCCCGAACTCGACCGAGATGCGGAACCCGTACACGAGCCGCGCGAGCAGGTCGCGGCCCTGCGCGTCGGTGCCGAGCCAGTTCTCGCGCGACGGCGGCGCCGGGTTCGGCACGTTCGAGAAGTAGTTCAGCGTGTCGTAGTAATAGCGGTTCGGCGGATAGACGACGAAGTTGCCGGGCGCCTCGAGCCGCTTGCGCACATACGGATCGAGATAGTCGGCCGGCGTCGGGAAATCGCCGCCGAAGGTCGTCTCCGGGTACGCATGGAACATCGGGAAATAGGTCTGGCCGTCGTAGCGCACGACGAGCGGCTTGTCGTTCGACCACAGCGGCGCCGCGAGGCTCGCGGCGAAGGCGACGACGAAGATCACGAAGCTCCAGTAACCGAGGCGCTGCCGCCTGAAGCGCTGCCACACGCGGCGGGCCGGCGACGGCGACACGCGCGCGCGCGCCGCGTCGATGCGGGGGGATGCGACGGCCCGGTTCATCGCGCGCCTCGCCCGCTGGCGCCGGGCATGCGAATGGCTCGTTTCATGTCAGCGCTCCAGGTTGTCGAATTGAATGCGCGGATCGACCCACACATAGCAAAGATCGGAAATCAGCTTGGTCGCGAGCCCGATCAGCGTGAACAGGTACAGCGTGCCGAGCACGACCGGGTAGTCGCGCCGCACGACCGATTCGTACGACAGCAGCCCGAGCCCGTCGAGCGAGAACAGCGTCTCGATCAGCAGGCTGCCGGTGAAGAACGCGCCGATGAACGCGGCCGGGAAGCCGACGATCAGCGGCAGCATCGCATTGCGGAACACGTGCTTCCACAGCACGCTGCGCTCAGAGAGCCCCTTCGCGCGCGCGGTCAGCACGTATTGCCGGCGGATCTGGTCGAGGAACGCGTTCTTCGTGAGCATCGTGACGACCGCGAAGCTGCCGACGACCGACGCGGTGATCGGCAGCGCGATGTGCCACAGATAGTCGAGCACCTTGCCGACGAGCGACAACTGCGCGAAGTTGTCCGACGTGAGGCCGCGCAGCGGAAAGAGCTGCCAGAACGAGCCGCCGCCGAACAGCACGAGCAGCAGCACGCCGAGCACGAAACCCGGAATCGCATAGCCGACCAGCACGACGAGGCTCGTCGCGACGTCGAACGGCGAACCGTTGCGCACGGCCTTCGCGATGCCGAGCGGCACCGAGATCAGATACGTGAGGAAGAACGTCCACAGCCCGATGCTGATCGACACGGGCAGCTTCTGCACGACGAGCGACCACACGCTCTGGTGGCGAAAGTAGCTTTCGCCGAGATCGAAACGCGCGAAGCGCTCGAGCATCAGCCAGTAGCGTTCGAGCGGCGGCTTGTCGAAACCGTACAGCGCCTTGAGTTGCGCGAGCTGCTGCGCGTCGACGCCGGTGTGCGCGCGCATCCCGAACGGCGTCGCGCCCTGCTCCGTCGCGCCCTTGCGCAACTCCTGCACGGCCTGCTCGACCGGGCCGCCCGGCACGAACTGGATCACCGCGAACGTGAGCGTCAGCACGCCGACGAGCGTCGGGATCATCAACAGCAGGCGTTTGAGGATGTAGCTCCACATAGGGCGTCGACTCGTGATCGGTGGCGGGTTGGATGAGGGGCCGGCGCGGCTCAGTGATCGGGCTTCGCCCACCAGGTCGACACGACCCAGCCCTCGGCCGAATAGTACAGCGGCAGCGTCCGCGGATAGGCCAGCGTGTGCCGGTACGCGATCCGGTGCGTCGTGCTGTACCACTGCGGCACCGCGTAGTAGCCGTGCATCAGCACGCGGTCGAGCGCGTGGGTCGCATCGAGCAGTTCCTCGCGCGTCTGCGCGGCGCCGAGCGCGTGCAGCAACGCGTCGACGGCCGGCGATTTCAATCCGATGACGTTGTCGGAACCCGGCTCGTCGGCGAACTTGCTCGCGTAACGCGAGTACTGCTCGGAGCCCGGCACCTGCACGCCCGGCAGGCGGATCGTCGTCATGTCGTAGTCGAACGCGTCGAGGCGCTTCTGCAGCAGCGCGAAATCCGCCGTGCGAAAGCGTGCGTCGATGCCGAGCTTCGCGAGATTGCGCTGGTAGGCCGTCACGATCCCTTCCATCGCGGCGCCCGAATCGTCGAGAATCTCGAACGTGAACGGCTCGCCCTTCGCGTTGCGCAGCGCGCCATCGCGATAGGTCCAGCCGGCCTGCGCGAGCAGCGCGCGCGCCTTCAGCAGGTTCGCGCGCAGCGAGCCCGGCGGATTCGTGCTCGGCTGCGTGACCATCGGGCCGAACACCGCAGGATCGAGCTGCGCACGCAGCGGCTCCAGCAGCTTCAGCTCGCCCGCGCCCGGCGTACCGGTCGCCTGCAGGTCGGTGTCGGCGAAATAACTGTTGAGGCGCGTGTAGGCGCCGTAGAACAACTGGCGGTTCAGCCATTCGAAGTCGAACGCGAGGTCGAGCGCCTGACGCACGCGCACGTCCCGGAACAGCGGTCGGCGCAGGTTCATGAAGAAGCCTTGCATGCCGGCGCCGTTATGCTGGCGGAATTCGCGCTTGACGAGCTCGCCGCTGTCGAACCGCTTGCCGACGTCGCGCCGCGTCCAGTTGCGCGCGATGTACTCGACGAGCACGTCGTACTCGCCGGCCTTGAACGCTTCGAGCCGCGCGACGCCGTCGCCGTACAGCTTGTAGACGATCCGTTCGAAATTGTTGGTGCCGATCCGCACCGGCAGGTCGGCGCCCCAGTACGCGGGGTTGCGCCGGTAGGTGATCGTGCGGCCGTTGTCGTAATGGTCGACCACGTACGGGCCGCTGCCGATCGGCTGCTCGAACGCGAGCTGGTCGAACGGGATGCGCGAGCCGTCCGCGCGCAATCCCCACTTGCGCGAGAACACCGGCACGCCGCCAGCGATCAGCGGCAACTCGCGGTTCGCGCTGTGGAATTCGAAGCGCACGGTCGCGGAATCGACCACCACGGCCTTCGTGATTTCGGCGAAGTACGCGCCGAACTGCGGTGCGGCCAGCTTGCTCTTCAACGTGTCGAACGAAAACTTGACGTCGTCGGCCGTGACGCGATCGCCGTTCGAGAAGCGCGCGCGCGGATTCAGGTGGAACGTGACCGAACGGCGGTCCGGCGCGACGTCGATGTCGTCGGCCAGCAGCCCGTATGCGGACGCCGGTTCGTCGGAGCTGCCGGTCGCGAGGCTCTCGAACAGCATGTCGATGCCGGGCGCGGGGTTGCCGCGCATCGTGAACGGGTTGAACTTGTCGAACGACGTCAGCCGGTTCGGATTCGCGAGCACGAGCGTGCCGCCCTTCGGCGCGTCGGGATTCACGTAGTCGAAATGCTTGAAGCCCGGCGGATACTTCGGCTCGCCGTACTGCGCAATGGCGTAGGCCGCGTGCGCGGCCGGCGCGGCCAGCGCCGCGTGCAGCGCCAGCACCGCGGCCACGCGGCCGGCGGCCCGCAGCGCGCCGAGGCGGGCGCGCGCGGCGGCGGCCCGGGGCGAACCCTTCGTCATAGAGGCCCTGTGGTCGAATGAGGGTAGTAACGTGGAGCGATTCTACCCATTCAACCCGTCGAGCCAAAAGAAAACCGCCACGCGGGCGGTTTCCTCACGAGCAGTTATCGCGCGCGGCGAGCACGCGCGACCCGTCGATCAGCGCCAGCCGTTGTGGCGGCCGTGGTCCCAGTGACCGCGATCGCCCCAGCCGCGACTATGGTGGCGATACCACTCGTCGCGGCCCCAGTAGCGGCGGCCGTCCCAGTAGCGGTCGCCGTGCCAGCCGATCACGATCGCCGGCGCCGGCCCATACACGGGCGCCGGTGCGTAGACAGGCGCCGGCTGGTAGACGACCGGCGGAGGCGGAGGCGCATACACGGGCGCGGGCGCGACGTAGACCGGCGCCGGCACGCCGACGTTGATCCCGACATTGACTCCCGCCATTGCTGCGCCCGACACGAGCAAGGCCGTCATACCGGTCAAGAGCGAGGCAACACGCAAAGTCTTCATGGATTCCTCTTCTGGTTGTGTCATGTGTGATTGGACTATAGCGGCAAGCGACCGCCCCGCATATTTCAAGTTTGTAAGAACTGATGCGCGGCATCGCAACGGGAAGCCCGCGCTAACGTCTTGTAACAATCGGCGCCCCCGCGCCCGGCCCCTCCTTTCCCGAAACGCCTTTCATCCCGTGCCGCGGCCCGCGTCAAGCGGCGCGGCGCCCGTGTCGAACCGGAAGCCGAATCGCGCAACCGTTTCGATCCGCGCGGAAAACGCATGCGCGGCCAGCTTGCGCCGCAATCGTACGACGAGCGCATTGACCGTTTCGGGTTCGATGTCCGCATCGCCCCACGCATAACGGAGCACGGCGTCGCGCCCGACCGGCCGCCCCGCTTCGCGCAGCAGGCATTCGACCACGCGAAATTCCCGTGCGCTGAGCGCGAGCCGCCGGCCGCGCTCGTCGAGGGCGCGCGTCGCCGTGTCGAGCCGGATCGATTCCCGCATCGCGACGACGCCCGCGCGACGCCACAGCGCGCGCAGCCGCTCGTGCAATTCGACGAACGAGCACGGATGGGCCAGGCAGATGTCGCAGCCTGCGTTCAGTATCCGCGCACGCTCGGCGGAGGTGGTGCCGGCGACGATCGCGGCAATCGTCGCGCTGCCGGCCGACGCGGCGAGTCGCGGCAATTCGTCGAGAATCGCCGGCGCGGACGCGCCCTCGGTCGCGACGATCACGATCGCGTCGAACCGGTCCTGCGTCGCCGCGAAACAGCCGTCGCGCCATTCGTCGACGCGCTCGACGCCGTGCATGCTTTCCCGAAACGCCTTGTCGAGCCGCGACGCGTCCGGCGTCGGCGGCGCGATCAGCAGGATGCGCATCGCTCGGCCTCCTCCGTCACGCGAGCGAACGCGGCCAGCATTCGACCGTGATCGCCGCACCGGCCGGCTGCGCATCGCCGATCCGCAGCGCGAAATCGTGCACGCGCATCACCGCCGATACGACGCTCAACCCGAGCCCCGAGCCGTTCACGTGACGCGTGCGCTCGCCGCGATAGAAGCGCTCGAGCACCGCATTGCGCTCGCCGGGCGGGATGCCGGGCCCGGTGTCCTCGAACCGGACGAGCGGGCCATGCGACGCCGTCTGGAGCACGACGCGCACGCGGCCGCCGGGCGGCGTGAACTTGATCGCGTTGTCCGCGAGATTGCTGAACGCCTCGAACAGCAACGCGCGGTCGCCATGAATGCCGTCGACCGCGGCCGCATCGAGTTCGAACGACACGTCGACCGCCTCCGCCAGCGGCTCGTAAAGCTCGCACACGTCGCGCAGCAGCGCCGCGACGTCGACCGCGGCGAAACCGCCGCGCCGGCTCAGCGTGCCGATCTCGGAGATGCGCAGCATCGCGCGAAAACGTTCGAGCAGCCGGTCGGTCTCGTCGCGCGCCGACGCCAGCAGCGCCGCCGACGCGGGTTCGTGTGCGCAGAACGGCTGGTCGGCCAGCCGCGCCAGCATCCGATGCACGCGTGCGAGCGGCGTGCGCAGGTCGTGCGCGATCCCGTCGCAGGCATGGCGCACCTCGCCCATCAGCCGCTCGACTTCGTCGAGCATGTGGTTCACGAGATGCGCGAGCAGATCGAGCTCGTCGTAGCGGCCGACCGGCAACCGCTTGCCGAGATCGCCCTCGGCGATCTGCCGCGTGACGCGCCGGATCTCGGCGACGCGGCGCATCTGCCGCATGCCGAGCATGCTGCCGCCCGCGACGCCCGCGATCAGGATCATCACGCCGCCGATCACGAGCCCGCGAATCGCGACGTCGCGGATTTGGATGAAGTGCGACAGGTCGCGCGCGACGACCAGCGTCATCCCGTTGTCGCGGTGCACGGCCATCGCGCGCGTGATCGGCGACGATTGACCGTCGAGCGGCGCGAGCGTGCGGTTCAGCGTCTGGCCGTGGCGATCGGCACGCAACGCGGGCGGCGTCGCGATGTCGCCGGCCACGCGACGGCCGCCCGCATCGAACAGCCCGTAGAAATTCGTATGCATGTGCTCGTGCTCGAGCCGCCGATGGATCGCGAGCGGCAGCTCGGCATCGGGAATCGAATCGAAATAGATCAGTTGCCACGCGAGCACTTCGTCGGTGTCGCGTGTCATCGCGTGCGTCGCGGCCACGCTGATCACGCCCGCGAGCAACAGCAGCGACACCGAGAAGATCGCCGCGTACGCGCACAGCCAGCGAAACGTCGTCGTATGCCAGCGGCGCGTGAAGTTCGCCGCACGGGCCGCGTCCATCCGTGCCTCCGTCAAGCGAGCATGTAGCCCGACCCGCGCACCGTCTGGATCATCGGGTTCGCGCCGGGCGGATCGATCTTCCTGCGCAGCCGTCCCATGTGAACGTCGATCAGGTTGGTGCCGGGATCGAAGTGATAGCCCCACACGGCCTCGAACAGCATCGTGCGCGTGATCGTCTGTCCTGCGTTGCGCATCATGAATTCGAGCACGCGGAACTCGGTCGGCAGCAGCGGAATCTCGTCGGCGCCGCGGCGCGCGCAGCGCGAAATGAGGTCGAGCTCGAGCGTGCCGACCTTCAGCAGCGTCTGCTGCGGCACGCCCGATGCCTGCCGGCGGCGCAGCAGCACTTCGATGCGCGCGCTCAGTTCGCCGGAATCGAACGGCTTCGTCAGGTAATCGTCGCCGCCCGCACGCAGGCCGCGAATGCGCTCGTCGACGTCGCCGAGCGCGCTCAGCATCAGCACCGGCGTATCGATGCCGACCGTGCGCATCGCGGTCACGATCGCGAGACCGTCCGCCCCCGGCAGCATCCGGTCGAGCGTGATCGCGTCGTACGATGCGCTCATCGCACGCATCATCCCTTCGCGGCCGTTGTCGATCCAGTCGACCTCGAAGCCGCGTGCGGTCAGCTCGCCGACGATTTCGTTCGCGGTCACCGCATCGTCCTCGACCGTCAGTACTCGCATCGTTGCCCTCGCAATGAACGTCAAGACGGGCGCGCACGATGCGCCCGCCACTATCGTAGGCGCTGCGATCGCCGCGCGGCGCCAGATGAAAATAGCTTCATCCCGCGTCGCGGCACGCCCCTGTGAAACATGTTTCATCCGTGCGTCGGCCGCGCCGCGGCCGCGGCCGCCTACGCTGACGTCATGCGGCATCGGGCCGCGAACCCAGGAGTTATCGGATGAAACTGTCGACCACCGTCGCCTGCATGCTGCTCGCATGCGCGAGCACCGCCGCATTCGCGGGGCCGCACCTCACCCCGCAGGAATGCAATGCGTACCCGTTCGTGCACACGGGCCGCGACGTCACGCGTGCGGACCTCGTGCGCGAGCTGACCGAACTCGAACAGGTCGGCTACGATCCCGCCCATGCCAGCCCGTACTACCCCGACGATCTCGACGGCGCGAAGCATCGGCTCGCCGCCGAGTACCGCGCCGACTGCACGCATGCGCTGACGGCGGACGCCGGCGCGCGGCACTGACCGCACCGCCCTGCACAACGCAGCAGCGGGAAAAAACGAAAAGGCGGCACGTGCCGCCTTTTCTTCATGAGCGCGCAGCGAGGTGCCCCCGCTGCGCCGCGCCGCCGCTCAACGCGACATCATGTTCATGCTCACGTTGTGCATCACCCACAGCGTGCCGACGATCAGGATCGCGGCGGTCAGCACCGTATAGCTGAACGCCATCACGTTCCAGCGCTGGCCCGACGAGCCGTTCATGTGCAGGAAGTACACGAGGTGCACGACGATCTGCACGAACGCGAGCACGGCGAGCCCGATCAGCGAAGCATGCGGCGACAGCACGCCGCCCATCACGAGGCCGAACGACGCGGCCGTGAGCAGCACCGACAGGATGAAACCGGCGACGTAGCCGCCGACACTGCCGTGCCCTTCTTCGAGTTGAGACGAATGCGAATGGGCCATTTAGATCACGCTCGCGAGATAGACAAAGGAAAACACGCAGATCCACACGATGTCGAGGAAGTGCCAGAACAGGCTCAGGCACGTCAGGCGTCGCAGGTCGCGATCGGTCAGGTCGCCGCCGCGCAACACGATCTGCGCGGCCAGCACGATCATCCACAACAGGCCTGCCGTCACGTGCAGCCCGTGCGTGCCGACCAGCGTGAAGAACGCCGACAGGAACGCGCTGCGCTGCGGGCCCGCGCCTTCCGCGATCAGGTGCGAGAACTCGCGCAGTTCCATCGTGAGAAACGCCGCGCCGAGCACGAACGTCACCGCGAGCCACGCGAGCAGCGCACCGCGCCGCTGCTGGTACGCCGCGAGCATCGCGAAACCGTACGTGATGCTCGACAGCAGCAGCGCGGCGGTTTCCACCGCGACGCCCGGAATGTCGAACAGCTCTTTCGCGGTCTGCCCGCCCGCGTACTGGTGGCCGAGCACCGCGAACGTCGCGAACAGCGCCGCGAAGATCACGCAGTCCGTCATCAGGTACAGCCAGAAACCGAACACCGAATGCGACGGCGGATGGTCGTCGTGTTCGAGCAGGGTCGCGCTCAAGGTTTTCTGCAACATCAGTTGGCCTCCAGTTCCACACCGTCGACGCGCGCGGCCGTGCGCTTCGTCGGCTGCTTGTCTTCGGTCTTGCGCACCGTCGACGCGGGGATGTAATAGCCGTCGTTATCGCGCGAGCTGTAGATCACGAGCGTCGCGATGATCCCGACGAGCCCGCCGATCGCCATCCACCAGATGTGCCACACCAGCGCGAAGCCGAGCACCAGGCTGAAGACCGCGATCACGAGGCCCGCACAGGTATTCGACGGCATGTGGATGTCGCGAATCGCTGCCGGATTCGGCCGGCCTTCGCCGCGCGCCTTCATGTCCGCATACGCATCGAGCGTGCGCACCTGCGGGATCACCGCGAAGTTGTAGTCGGCCGGCGGCGACGACGTCGCCCACTCCAGCGTGCGGCCGCCCCACGGGTCGCCCGTCGTGTCGCGGTACTCGGGCAGATGGCGGTTGCGGATGCTGACCACCAGCTGCAGCAGCTGGCACGCGATGCCGATCGCGATCAGCACGGCGCCGAACGCGGCGACCAGCAGCCACGGATGCCAGGCCGGATTGTCGTAGTGGTTCAGGCGGCGCGTCATGCCCATGAAGCCGAGCACGTAGAGCGGCACGAACGCGACGTAGAAGCCGATCTGCCAGAACCAGAACGCGGCCTTGCCGAGCTTCTCGTTCAGCTTGAAGCCGAACGCTTTCGGGAACCAGTAGTTGAAGCCCGCGAGATAGCCGAACAGCACGCCGCCGATGATCACGTTGTGGAAGTGCGCGATCAGGAACAGGCTGTTGTGCAGCACGAAGTCCGCGCCGGGAATCGCCATCATCACGCCGGTCATGCCGCCGAGCGTGAACGTGACCATGAAGCCGATCGTCCACAGCACGGGCGTCGTGAATTCGATCCGGCCGCGGTACATCGTGAACAGCCAGTTGAACACCTTCACGCCGGTCGGAATCGCGATGATCATCGTCATGATCCCGAAGAACGCGTTCACGTTCGCGCCCGAGCCCATCGTGAAGAAGTGATGCAGCCACACGAGGAACGACAGCACCATGATCGCGCAGGTCGCATACACCATTGTCTTGTAGCCGAACAGCGGCTTCTTCGCGAACGTCGCGATGACTTCCGAGAAGATCCCGAACGCCGGCAGGATCAGGATGTACACCTCCGGATGGCCCCACGCCCAGATCAGGTTCAGGTACAGCATCGCGTTGCCGCCGGCGTCGTTCGTGAAGAAGTGCATGCCGAGGTAACGGTCGAGGCCGAGCAGCGCGAGCGTCGCGGTCAGGATCGGGAACGACGCCATGATCAGCACGTTCGTGCAGAGCGCCGTCCACGTGAACACCGGCATCTTCATCAGCGTCATGCCGGGTGCGCGCATCTTGACGATCGTCACGAAGAAGTTCACGCCGGTCAGCAGCGTACCGACGCCGGAGATCTGCAGCGCCCACAGGTAGTAGTCGACCCCCACCCCCGGACTGAACTGCAGCTCCGAGAGCGGCGGATACGCGAGCCAGCCCGTCTGCGCGAATTCGCCGATCACGAGCGACACGTTGATCAGGATCGCGCTGACCGCCGTCATCCAGAACGACAGCGAGTTGATGAACGGGAACGCGACGTCGCGCGCGCCGATCTGCAGCGGCACAATCAGGTTCATCAGGCCGACCATGAACACCATCGCCATGAAGAAGATCATGATCACGCCGTGTGCCGTGAAGACCTGGTCATAGTGGTGAGGCGGCAGGTAGCCGGGCCCGTTGTACGCGAGCGCGAGCTGCATGCGCATCATGATCGCGTCGGCGAAGCCGCGCAGCAGCATGATCAGCGCGACGATGATGTACATCACGCCGAGTCTCTTGTGGTCGACCGTGGTCAGCCATTCCGTCCACAGCCATTTCCAGCGGCCGGTGATCGTCAGCGCGGCGAGAATGCCCAGCACGACCAGCCCCATGAAGGCGCCGGCCCCCATGATGATGGGCTGATCGAACGGGATCGCCGAAAGTGTGAGTTTGCCGAACATGCGTTACCCCTTCGTGCCGCAGGCGGCGTCCTTCAGGTCGAGGACGTGGCCATCGTTGTATTTCGCGATGATGTTGTGGAAGAGCCGCGGATCGACCGACGAGAAGTAGCGCACCGGCGCCTTCTCGCTCGGCTGCGCGACGGTGCCGTACACGGTCGCGTCGAGCCGGTCCGGCGACGCCTTCACCTTCCGCACCCAAGCATCGAACTGCTCGCGCGGCTCGGCGAGCGTGCGGAACTTCATGTCGGAGAAGCCGCGGCCGCTGAAGTTGGCGGACGTGCCCGCGTAATTGCCGGGCTCGTCGGCGATCAGGTGCAGGCGCGTCTGCATGCCGGCCATCGCGTAGACCTGGCCGCCGAGCTGCGGGATGAAGAACGAATTCATCACCGAATCCGACGTGATGCGGAAATTCACCGGCGTGCCGACCGGAATCGCGAGCTGGTTCACCGACGCGATGCCGAGTTCCGGATAGATGAACAGCCACTTCCAGTCGAGCGCGACCACCTCGACGTCGATCGGCTTCACCGCCGATTCGAGCGGCTTGTACGGATCGAGCTCGTGCGTGGTCTTCCACGTGAGCACGCCGAGGAACAGGATGATCAGCGTCGGCACCGTCCAGATCACGACCTCGATCGCGGTCGAGTGCGACCAGTTCGGCGCGTAGGCGGCGTTGCGGTTCGACGCGCGGTAACGCCACGCGAACCCTAGCGTCAGCAGGATCACCGGCACGACGACGATCAGCATTGCCCACGTGGACGTCGCGATCAGCGCCTTTTCGGCCGCACCCACGCTTCCTTTCGGATTTAGTACATCTAAGTTACAACCTGACAGGCTCAAAGCCGCGCCGATTGACATCAGCGCCGACCAGCCTCTTGATGCTCTTCTTTTCATCACACAGCCCGAGGGTCATTGAATCCGTTTGCGTATGCCCGATGCGCATTCGATTCACGAAATGGGCCGAATCATACGTCGCGCGAGCGCGATGAAAAACCTGTGCATGCGGCAAATCATCATTGCAAAATCTGCCGTGAGTCACATTGTCGCGGGGCAATTTCACGCAGCCGGAAGCGGGCCCGGCACTCGCCATGCCGGGCTTTGGATCGATGCGCGCGCAACCATGCGCGCCGCGCGATGCGGCGCGCTTGCCTGACATGGCGCGGCGCGGTGAGCCGCGATCAGTCGTGCGTCGAAGCCATGTACGACGGCAACGCCGGCGCGGGGCCATCCGCCGCGGGCACCTTCGAATGGCTCGCTTCCTGGATCAGCTTGCCGACGGTCGGGTCGATCGCATCGGTGAACGGCTTCGGATCGATGCCGACCGCCAGCACGACCAATGCGAGCGACGCGAACACCACGATCTCGCGGCGGTTCAGGTCGGCGAGCTTCGCGATCCGCTGGCTCGCGACCTTGCCGAACACGACGCGCTTGAGCATCCACAGCGTGTACGACGCGCTGAGGATCAGCGTGAGCGCCGCGATCGCGCCGATCCAGAAATTGAAGCGGATCGCGCCCATGATGACCATGAACTCGCCGACGAACCCGGACGTGCCCGGCAGGCCGACGTTGGCCATCGCGAACAGCAGCGTGAAGGTCGCGAAACGCGGCATCACGCCTGCCACACCGCCGTATGCGGCGATCTCGCGCTGCCGGGTGCGATCCACGAGCACGTTCACGCACAACAGCATCGCGCCCGCGACGAAGCCGTAAGACACGAGTTGCACGATCGCGCCTTCGACGCCGATCCGGTTGAACAGGAACAGCCCGAGCGTGACGATCCCCATGTGCGCGACCGTCGAATACGCGAGCAACTTGCCGAGATCGGTCTGCGCGAGCGCAATCAGGCTCGCGTAGACGATCGCGAACAGCGACAGCGCGATCACGGCCGGCGCGAAGAAGTGGCTCGCGTCGGGCGTGATCGGCAACGCGAAGCGCAGGAACCCGTAGCCGCCGAGCTTCAGCATCGCGAGCATCAGCGCGGCGCCCGTCGGGCCGTCCGTGTACACGTCGCTCAGCCACGTGTGGACCGGCCACATCGGCACCTTGACCGCGAACGCGGCGAAAAAGCCGAGGAACACCAGCAACTGCGGCGCGAAGCCGAGCTGCAGCGTGCGCCACACGGCCATGTCGAACGTATGCGACTGCGCGTACAGGTACAGCATCGCCATCAGCAGCAACAGCGAGCCGGCGAACGAAATGAAAAAGAACTTCACGGCCGCATATACGCGGCGCTCGCGCCCCCACGTGCCGATCAGCAGGTACAACGGGATCAGCGTCGCCTCGAAGAAGATGAAGAACAGCAGCCCGTCCTGCGCGACGAACACGCCGACCATCAGCCCCGA
>NZ_JBYQCG010000242.1:98357-100431 GCF_057837105.1 Burkholderia sp. APQ4-4ca
CCGGCCACATCGGCACCTTGACCGCGAACGCGGCGAAAAAGCCGAGGAACACCAGCAACTGCGGCGCGAAGCCGAGCTGCAGCGTGCGCCACACGGCCATGTCGAACGTATGCGACTGCGCGTACAGGTACAGCATCGCCATCAGCAGCAACAGCGAGCCGGCGAACGAAATGAAAAAGAACTTCACGGCCGCATATACGCGGCGCTCGCGCCCCCACGTGCCGATCAGCAGGTACAACGGGATCAGCGTCGCCTCGAAGAAGATGAAGAACAGCAGCCCGTCCTGCGCGACGAACACGCCGACCATCAGCCCCGACAGGATCAGGAACGACGCGTAGTACTGCGCGACGCGCACCGTGACCGATTCCCACGACGCCACCACCACCACGAGCGTCGTGAATGCGGTCAGCACGACGAGCCACAGCGACGCGCCGTCGATGCCGACCCGCCATCCGGCATTGAATGCCGCGAGCCAATCGCGTCTTTCGACGAACTGCATCGCCGCCGAATGCGCGTCGAAACCGGCCATCAGCGGAACGACGGCCGCCAGCCCGGCAAGCGCGCCGACCAGCGCGATCAGTCGTATCCGGCGCAAATGCTGGTCGGAACCGGCGCGCAGCAGGCCCGCGCCGAACAGTATCGGAACCCAGATGGCCAGGCTCAGGAAGGGGAAATCATGCATGTCAACAAGGCCTAGAGGAGGTCGCGCCTTGCATCGGGGACAGGCGCGACGAAAGGAACGAAATCAAATCGACAGGTAGATTTCGTGAATCGCCAATGTTGGCTAAATGTAAAGCGGCATCACCGGAAAACTTGATGCCGCTCAAACGCGATCGGGTTAACGAGCATAAGACGATTGATTATTTTTTGCAGCGCAGCAGCGCACTGTTTTTTGGTGTCGGCGTAGTTCGTTGATTTACTTGAGTAATTTTTTGTATTGCTCGATGCGATCCGCCGCGAGAATAGATGCAGCGCCGCATTTTTGACACCAACCACTCATTTCGAAGGGCCGGAACGACGAGGTCGACATCGCGCAGTGCGGCGATCACGTGGCGCCCGTTGCCTTACGCGAATACTTTCATTTTTATTTCATTCTATTTCGCGCGGTGCGGCTCGCAGGAGGCGTCGGCCTCGCGCGCCTCTTTTCGTGCGATCGCGCCGCTCATGCCGACGGACTCCCCGCGCGACAGTGATCGTGCTGTTGCGGGGAATGAAGTAAGCGGCTGTCGGCCGTCGCATAAACCGGCGATGACCCAAGCGTCGTCACATCGACGTATGGCGCGCGTCGATCATGCCGAACGTCAGCCATTCAATATAGAGGGCCTATCGATCGTCACTACTCACACAGACCAACGAACGATCGTCGAAGCGCTCGATGTTCGCTCAGATCCGCCTCGCCCCTTCGCGCATCGGCACGGACCGAAAAAGAAAAAGCCCCGCAAGTCCGAGAACTTGCGGGGCTTTGTCACCGCTTTTGGCGGAGACGGAGGGATTCGAACCCTCGATCCAGGTTTTGGCCCAGATGCTCCCTTAGCAGGGGAGTGCCTTCGACCTCTCGGCCACGTCTCCCAAACTTTCGCTCGCACCAGGGAGGCAGTGCGACGAGAACGAAATAATATAGGGTTTCGAACCGTACGTCAATTTCCGCGATGCATTTTCTTCAATGCATCACGAAAAATTCACGACGCCTGGTCGAGTTCGAACACCTTGTGCAGCGCGCGGACAGCCAGCTCCATGTATTTCTCGTCGATCAGCACCGAAATCTTGATTTCGGACGTCGAGATCATCTGGATGTTGATGCCCTCTTCCGACAGCGTGCGGAACATCTTGCTCGCGACGCCCACGTGCGAACGCATGCCGACGCCGACGACCGACACCTTCGACACCTTCGGGTCGCCCTGCACGCGTTCGGCGCTCACATGGCCCTGCACCTGGTTGGTGAGGATGTCCATCGCCTTCTGGTAGTCGCCGCGACCGACCGTGAACGTGAAGTCGGTTTTGCCTTCGACGCTCTGGTTCTGGATGATCATGTCGACGTCGACGTGCGCATCGGCCACCGGGCCGAGGATCTGAT
>NZ_JBYQCG010000242.1:100451-131682 GCF_057837105.1 Burkholderia sp. APQ4-4ca
GAGATCATCTGGATGTTGATGCCCTCTTCCGACAGCGTGCGGAACATCTTGCTCGCGACGCCCACGTGCGAACGCATGCCGACGCCGACGACCGACACCTTCGACACCTTCGGGTCGCCCTGCACGCGTTCGGCGCTCACATGGCCCTGCACCTGGTTGGTGAGGATGTCCATCGCCTTCTGGTAGTCGCCGCGACCGACCGTGAACGTGAAGTCGGTTTTGCCTTCGACGCTCTGGTTCTGGATGATCATGTCGACGTCGACGTGCGCATCGGCCACCGGGCCGAGGATCTGATATGCGATGCCCGGCTTGTCGGGCACGCCCATCACCGCAATGCGTGCTTCGTCGCGCTGGAACGCGATGCCGGAAATGACTGCCTTTTCCATGGTCTCGTCTTCTTCAAAAGTAATCAGGGTGCCCGAGCGCATTTCTTCGTCGAGCGCAATCAGCGGATCGGTCAGGCTCGACAGCACACGCGTCTTCACCTGGTATTTGCCGGCGAATTCGACCGAGCGGATCTGCAGGACCTTCGAGCCGAGGCTGGCCATTTCCAGCATCTCCTCGAACGTCACGCGGTCAAGGCGGCGCGCCTCCTCGACGACGCGCGGGTCGGTCGTGTAGACGCCGTCGACGTCGGTATAGATCAGGCACTCTTCGGCGCCCAGCGCAGCGGCCACCGCCACCGCCGACGTGTCCGAGCCGCCGCGGCCCAGCGTCGTGATGTGACCGTCCGGATCGACGCCCTGGAAGCCCGTGATGATCACGACCTTGCCCGCGTTCAGATCGTCCTTCACGCGCTCGTCGTCGATCGAGTGAATGCGCGCCTTCGTAAACGCGCTGTCCGTCTTGATCGGCACTTGCCAGCCGGCATAGCTCACGGCCTCGACGCCGATTTCCTGCAGCGCGATCGACAGCAGGCCGACGCTGACCTGCTCGCCGGTCGACGCGATCATGTCGAGCTCACGCGGGCTCGGCTGGCTCGAAATCTCTTTCGCAAGACCGAGCAGACGGTTGGTTTCGCCGGACATCGCCGAAGGCACGACCACCATCTGGTGCCCGGCCTGATGCCATTTTGCGACGCGTTTCGCGACGTTCTTGATGCGCTCGACCGAGCCCATCGAAGTGCCGCCGTATTTGTGTACGATGAGTGCCATTGTCGTTCTGAACTGGAGGAGAAGCCGCACGGGCGCGCTGGGCAGGCCGCGTTGCCGTTCGGTCACGCGGCTTGTGGCTGTGGACGGACGACGAGGGGACGGCTGGGACGCAACACGCAAGCGTGACGGATTTTGCCCGGAAGGCCGATCAGGCCGCGCAAACCGGGTACGTCACGCGGAAAACCTGCACAAAACGCTCAAAAATCGAGCCGAGCAAACGACCGAGCGTACCCGATAGACGCCTACTTGACAAGCCGCGCGCCGTGTCGCCGGCCGTTCCGGCGCTGTTTACCAAATGGTGAAAATGGGCGCGCCATCGCGCCGGCCGGCCATCCGCCGCCGCTATGCGATCAGCAGGTCGGGACGCCACTCGATCCGGCGCCATGCGGTGGTGGCCGGCGCCGCCGCGGCCGGCTCGCCGATGTCGCGATTGACGCCCAGCCGCGGCACGTAGATCAGCCGGTCGCCCGCGAACAGCAGCGGCACGTCGCGCTGCCATGCCGGCACGCCGCGCTCCTGGAACAGGTTCTTCAGCGTCCGGCCCGGCCCGCCCGGCGACGTACGCATCCGTTCGCCGCCGGCCCGGGCGCGCGCCGCCAGTTGCGCACCGCGCAGCACTCCCTCCGGCACGGCGTCGGTGCTGCCCGCGTCGGCGGGCGCGAACACGAACGTGCCGCGCCACGCCGGCAGGTGCCATACTTCCTGCCCGTCCCACGCGAGCGCCACCTCCGGTTGCGGCGTGCCCGTGCCGTCGTCGGCCGGCTCGCTGCTGTCGCCCGCCTCCCAGTAGACGACATCGCGATAGAGCCGCAGGCACTGCCCCGCGTGATCGACGCGCAGCGCATGCGCGTCGTGCGCGGCGCGCAGTTGCCGCATCATGTTGGCGAGCCGGGCAGCCGACGCGCCCGGCAAGCCGAGCCGGCGCATCCAGAAGCGCAGCAGGTTCGCGCCGCGCGTGTCGTCGAAGCCGATCAGCGCGTCGCGCGACAGCGCCTGACCGCCATCGCGCGCGGCGACGGCGAAATCCAGCTCGGCCAGATCGTCGAGCAGCCGCTGAGCGGCAGCCGCATGCTGGGCCGCGCGGCCGAGCGCATCGCGAAAGCCCGGGAAATGCACGGCCAGCGCCGGCAGCACGTCGACGCGCAGCGCATTGCGCGCATAGCGCGTATCACCGTTCGATTCGTCGTCGATCCACGCGAGCGCGTGCTGCTCCGCATAGCGCTCAAGTTGTGCGCGCAACAGTCTCAACAACGGACGCACACGCTCGATGCTTACGCCGTCGGGACGATAACGCGGCGCCATCGCCGCGAGCCCCGCGATTCCCGCCCCGCGCAACAGTTGCAGCAGCACCGTCTCGGCCTGGTCGTCCGCATGTTGCGCGAGCCACAGCGCCGCCACGCCGTGGCGTTCGCCCATCTCGTCGAGCGCCGCGTAGCGACGCTCGCGTGCGGTCGCCTCGATACCGAGCCCGCTGTCGCGCGGCACGTCGACACGCATCGATTCGAATGCGACGCCGAGCCGCGCCGCTTGCGCTTCGGCATGCGCAACCCACGCGTCGGCGTTTGCGCTGAGGCCATGATGCACGTGCAGCGCGACGCAGCGCGATGCGCCCGCGACGCGCACGGCCGCATCGAGCAGCACCGTCGAATCGAGGCCGCCGCTGTACGCGATCGCGATGCGCGCATCCGGCGGCAGGCCGGAAAGCGCAACGCCGACCGCGTCGAGTACGACGCGGTCGGCGGAGAATTCGGTGGGCGGAATCACGAACGGGACGCGCGCGCGGCGGCGCGCGCATTGAATACACGGCCGGTCATGCGCCGGGCGTGGTTTCCTTGAACTTGCCGTAGGCCATCAGGCGCTCGAAGCGGCGCTCGCGCAGCGCATCGATGCTCATGCCCTGGAACTGGCGCAGCGAATCGGCCAGCGCACGGCGCAGCAGCGCGGCCATGCCCTTCGGATCGCGATGCGCGCCGCCGAGCGGCTCGTTGATGATCTTGTCGATCAGGCCGAGCGCCTTCAGGCGGTGCGCGGTCAGGCCCAGCGCTTCCGCGGCTTCCGGCGCCTTCGCGGCGCTCTTCCACAGGATCGACGCGCAGCCTTCCGGCGAGATCACCGAGTAGGTCGAGAACTGCAGCATCATCACGGTGTCGGCCACGGCGATCGCCAACGCGCCGCCCGAACCGCCCTCGCCGATCACTGTCGTGATGATCGGCGTCTTCAGCTCGGCCATCACGTACAGGTTGCGGCCGATCGCCTCCGACTGGCCGCGCTCTTCCGCGCCGATGCCCGGGTACGCGCCCGGCGTGTCGACGAACGTGAAGATCGGCAGCCCGAACTTCTCGGCCAGACGCATCAGGCGTTCTGCCTTGCGATAGCCTTCCGGACGCGGCATCCCGAAGTTGCGCGCGGCGCGCTCCTTCGTGTCGCGACCCTTCTGGTGGCCGATCACCATGCACGGATGGCCGCCGAAGCGCGCGAGACCGCCGACGATCGACAGGTCGTCCGCGAATGCGCGGTCGCCGTGCAACTCGTGAAAATCGGTAAACAGTTCCGCGACGTAATCGAGCGTGTATGGCCGCTGCGGATGCCGCGCGATCTGCGAAACCTGCCACGGCGACAGATTCGCGTAGAGGTCTTTCGTCAGTTGCTGGCTTTTCTTCGATAGCCGCTCGATTTCTTCCGAAATATCGACAGCCGAGTCGTCCTGCACGAATCGCAGCTCTTCGATCTTGGCCTCGAGTTCGGCGATCGGCTGTTCGAAATCCAGAAATGTGGTCTTCATGTGTTCGAATCCTTGGGTCTTGCGGCAGCGCGTATTCTACCCGCGCGGGCGGCGCTCAAAACCGGCTCTCAACTATTGATGTTTAAAACCCGATAGCCGGCGCTCAGGCGTCGGCGTCGGGCGCATCGAGGCTGCGCCACATGTACCAGGTCGCGACGGTGCGCCACGGCTCCCAGTTGGCCGCAACCTCGCGCGCCTCGCTGCGCGTGACGGGTTCCCCGCTGAAGTAATTGACGCTGATCGCGCGGATCAGGCCCGGGTCGTCGAGCGGCAGCACGTCGGGCCGCGACAGGTTGAAGATCAGGAACATCTCGGCCGTCCAGCGGCTGATGCCGCGGATCTGCGTGAGTTCCGCGATCACGTCCTCGTCGTCCATCGACATCCATTTGTCGACGTGCAGCGCCCCTGACACGAAATGCTGCGCGAGATCGAGGATGTATTCCGTCTTGCGCTTGGACAACCCGCATGCGATCAGCTTGTCCGCGCCGAGGCGGATCACCGGTTGCGGCGCGAGCTTCGGACACGCGTCCTCGATGCGCGCCCACAGCGACTGGGCGGACGGCACCGAAATCTGCTGGCCGACGACCGAGCGCGCGAGCGTGACGAACGGATCGCCGCGCTTCACGAGATGCGCGGGACCGAACTTCGGAATCAGTTTCTTCAGGATCCGGTCGCGCTTGACGAGGTCCGCGCACGCCTTGTCCCAATAGGCAGGACGCACGACGACCTCCTCGCCGTCCGCTTCGGACGCGCGCGTCTTGCGGGCCGCGTCGGCGGCCGGCAGCGCGGCTGCCGGCTGCGCATGACCGTTCAGCGCGCCGTTCGGCACGGCGCGCGTCGCGTCCGCCTTCGTGGCGGGTACGCGCTTGGCTGCCGGACGCACGGCGACCGGGGTCGCGCGCCTGACCGGCGCTTTTCTGGCCGTTGCCATCTTGCCTCCTACCTGACGGATCGGTCAGTGGAACGCGCCGCGCTCATACGCGACGCCATTCGGTCGATCCGCCCGGTTTGTCTTCAAGTGCGATGCCGGCTTCGAGCAATTCCGCCCGAATCCGGTCCGCTTCGGCATAGTCCTTCGCTTGCTTCGCCGCGACCCGCGCGGCGATCTTCGCTTCGATCTCGTCGGCCACGAGCCCGCCCGCCTGCGCGGCGCCGGACGCCTGCTGCAGGAACGCGCGCGGTTCGCGGCCCAGCAGGCCGAGCAGGCCCGCCAGCTGTTTCAGTTGCCGCGCGAGCGACGCCTCGCGCGTGCGGTTGACTTCACCCGCCAGCTCGAACAGCGTCGCCACCGCGACCGGCGTGTTGAAATCGTCGTTCATCGCGGCCGCGAAACGCTGCGCGTGCGGCTCGTTCCAGTCGAGCGCGAGCGTGTCGGGCTCGACGTCCTTCAGCGCGGTGTACAGACGCGTGAGCGACGCGCGCGCATCGTCGAGATGCACGTCGCTGTAATTGAGCGGCGAACGGTAATGCGTGCGCACGATGAAGAAGCGCATGACTTCCGCGTCGTAACGCTCGAGCACTTCGCGGATCGTGAAGAAGTTGCCGAGCGATTTCGACATCTTCTCGTTGTCGACCTGCACGAAGCCGTTGTGCATCCAGTAATTGACGAACGTCTCGCCGGTCGCGCCTTCGCTCTGCGCGATCTCGTTCTCGTGGTGCGGGAATTGCAGATCCTGCCCGCCGCCGTGGATGTCGAAATGATTGCCGAGCAGCGCGCAGCCCATCGCGGAGCACTCGATGTGCCAGCCCGGGCGCCCCATCCCGTACTTCGACGCCCACGACGCGCCTTCCGGCTCGTCCGCCTTCGCGCGCTTCCACAGCACGAAGTCGAGCGGATCCTGCTTCGCATCGTTCGCGGCAACGCGCTCGCCCGCGCGGAGATCGTCGAGCGACTTGCCCGACAGCTTCCCGTAGTTCGCGAACTTGCGCACCGAGTAATTGACGTCGCCGTCGGTCGCCTGGTACGCGTAGCCGTTCGCCTCGAGCGTCTCGATCATGCCGAGCATCTGCGGGATGAACTGCGTCGCGCGCGGCTCGATGTCGGGCCGCTGGATGCCGAGCGCACCTTCGTCCTCGTGCATCGCGCCGATGAAGCGGTCGGTCAGCGACTTGATCGTCTCGCCGTTCTCGACCGCGCGGCGGATGATCTTGTCGTCGATGTCGGTGATGTTGCGCACGTACGTGACCCGATAGCCGATCGCACGCAGCCAGCGCTGGACGAGGTCGAACACGACCAGCATGCGCGCATGGCCCACGTGACAATAGTCGTAGACGGTGATCCCGCATACGTACATCCGCACTTCGCCGGGCTGGCGCGGCACGAAAACTTGCTTGTCACGCGCGAGCGTGTTGTAGATGCGCAGTGATTCCATAGAGATGAACCGTGAGCCGAAGGAAACCGCCCTGGCGAAGCTCGCCCAGCATGTGAAACGGACGGACCATCTGCCGCGGCGCCAGGCCGCGCGTCCTCGATATCACATGGGGCGGTCAGGCTGCAAGCACAGCGGTGACGGCCACGAGAGGCTAAGAAAGACTGTCTGCCGCTCGCCGGAACGCGCAGACGTTTTGTTAGAATGGGTCGGAGTATAACATTCCGATTTACGCCTATGAAACCTCATCGCGGCCGCGCGCCGAGCGCTGCGACCCTCGTTGCGACCACCGTCATGGGCGTCGCGCTGACGCTTTTCGCGGCGCCCGCGGCGCATGCGCAAAAGGCCCCGGCAGTCGCCGACGGCACCCCCGAAGTCGATGCGTCGATCGCCGGCAAGCAGTGGAAGCAGGCGCTCGCGCAACTCGACGCGCGCATCGCGTCGAACCCGCACGACGTGCAGGCGCAGTTCAAGCGCGGCACCGTGCTGGCCCGCCTGAACCGCGACGACGACGCGATCCAGCAGTTCGTCGCGATCACGCAGGCGTACCCCGAACTGCCCGAGCCGTACAACAACCTCGCGGCGCTCTACGCGAAGCACGGCCGCTATGACGAAGCGCGCACCGCGCTCGTCACCGCGACGCAATCGAACCCGGGCTACTCGCTCGCGTACGAGAACCTCGGCGATCTGTACCTGCGCCTCGCGGCCGAATCGTACAAGCGCGCGCAATCGCTCGGCCGCACGAGCGGCGCGACCGCGCAGCGCCTCGCCGATCTCCAGAAGATCGTGTCGCCGTCGAAAGCCGCGCCGAACGCCCGCGCGACGACGCCGGCCACGCGCGACTACACCGACCGCGCCGCCGCGAACGTGAGCACCACCACGCTGCCGATGTCGCCGACGTTCCAGTTCAGCGGTCCGTCGGGCGCACTGGCGGCGCCGTACGTCGCGCCGTCGCAATAAGCGGCGCGGCCTTCCTTCCCTCCCAACCTGAGGATCGCAATGAAACGTCTGTTGCTGGCGCTTGGCGGCGCCGCCCTTCTCGCGACCGCGCCCGCGTTCGCGCAAACGGCCACCGCGCACCCCGTCGTGCAGCTGAAGACCTCGCAGGGCGACATCCGCGTCGAGCTCTATCCGGAGAAGGCGCCGAAGTCGGTCGCCAACTTCCTCGATTACGTGAAGGCCGGCCAGTACAACGGCACGATCTTCCATCGCGTGATCAAGGGCTTCATGATCCAGGGCGGCGGCTACAAGACCAACTTCGAGGAAAAGCCGACCCGTGCGCCGATCCCGCTGGAGAGCCGCAATGGTCTGAAGAACCTCACTGGCACGATCGCGATGGCGCGCACGAGCGATCCGAACTCGGCCACCGCGCAGTTCTTCATCAACACGGTCGACAACAGCGGCCTCGACTACCCGAACCCGGACGGCAACGGCTATGCGGTGTTCGGCAAGGTCGTGTCGGGTCTCGACGTCGTGAAGAAGATCGAAGGCGTGGCGACGACCTCGCGCGGCCCGATGCAGGACGTACCGGCGCAACCGGTCGTGATCGAATCGGCGAGCATCGTCTCGAAGTAAGCACCTGCCGGCACGTCCGGCGCCACACGCGGCCGCGTCGCACGACCGGCCGCGTGCCATTTAAACCGCCTCACCGAAGGAATTCATCATGGTTGAACTGCATACGAACCACGGCGTGATCAAGCTCGAACTCGACGCCGAGAAGGCACCGAAGACGGTCGAGAACTTCCTGAACTACGTGAAGAAGGGCCATTACGACGGCACCGTGTTCCATCGCGTGATCAACGGCTTCATGATCCAGGGCGGCGGCTTCGAGCCGGGCCTGAAGCAGAAGCCGACCGACGCGCCGATCGACAACGAAGCGAACAACGGCCTGAAGAACGACAACTACACGGTCGCGATGGCGCGCACGAACGATCCGCACTCGGCGACCGCCCAGTTCTTCATCAACGTGAACGACAACGATTTCCTGAACCACTCGTCGCCGACGCCGCAGGGCTGGGGCTACGCGGTGTTCGGCAAGGTCGTCGAAGGCCAGGACGTGGTCGACAAGATCAAGGGCGTCAAGACGGGCAACGCCGGCTTCCACCAGGACGTGCCGGCCGACGACGTCGTGATCGAAAAGGCCGTGGTGGTCTGACGCACCAGCCGTTACGGAGGCACTTCGATGTTGCAGGAGAGTCCGCCGCGAAGCGTCTCCGCGGGCGTGCCGGGCGAGCGCGAGTACGCGCAAGCCGCACGCCCGTTCCTGTTTCTGTCCGATCTGCACCTGAGCGAGGCGATTCCGAAGACGGTCGCCGCGTTCGAGCATTTCGTGAAATACACCGCCGATAGCGCCGACTCGGTGTTCATCCTCGGCGACCTGTTCGAATACTGGATCGGCGACGACATCCTCGACGACGATCCGTTCGCCGCGCGCATGGCCGCGCTGATGCATACGTTCTCGGAACGCGGCATCGCGCTCTACGTGATGCACGGCAACCGCGATTTCCTGCTCGGCCGGCGCTTCATGAAGGCCGCCGGCGCGATGCTGCTGCCCGACCCTTCGCTGATCATCGCGTTCGGCCAGCGCATCGTGCTCGCGCACGGCGACGCGCAATGCACGGCCGACCGCGGCTACCAGGTGTTCCGTCGCTTCGCGCGCAACCGCGTCGCGCAATGGCTGTTTCTCGCGTGGCCGTTCCGCTGGCGCCGCGCGCTCGCCCAGCGCATGCGCTCGACCAGCGAAGCGGGCCGGATGCGCCCTGCTTCGGCCATTTACGACGTCACGCGGGAAGGCGTGGCCGCGCTGTTCCGGAAAAGCCGCGCGAGCGTGATCATTCACGGCCACACGCACCGCCCCGCAAGCCACGCGGAACCGGGCGGGATCCGCTGGGTGCTGCCCGACTGGGATCTCGACCACGGCACGCGGCGCGGCGGCTATCTGCGTGTCGACGCGGAAGGCATCCACGCGATGCCGCTCGACTGACGCCGCTGCTGCCGTCGCACCGACCGGCAGCGATCGCGTTCGTTACATCTGGCGTTCGACCGTCTTGCCTTCCAGCACCGCCGACAGCCTGCGCAGGTCGAGGCGTGCCGCGTCGGCGCCCTGCAGCGTTTCCAGATGCGTGCCGAGCCGCTCGAGCGCCGCGACGATCTCGTCGACGCGGCGGCTTTCCTTCGCCGCGTGATCGATCAGTCCGTGAATCGCGAGCGACATCGGGTCATCCGCGTTCGGCGTGATCCCGTACGCGCAGAATGCCGCGCGCTCGGGCTGCGGCTTCGGCTGCGCCGGCATCACGATGCGCGCCGGATTGCCGACCGCGGTACCGCCCGGCGGCACCGGCTTGACGACCACCGCGTTCGAGCCGATCTTCGCGCCCGCGCCGACCGTGAAACCGCCGAGCACCTTCGCGCCGGCGCCGACGATCACGCCGGCTTCCAGCGTCGGGTGACGCTTCGCGCCGCGCGTGAGCGACGTGCCGCCCAGCGTCACGCCCTGATAGATCGTGCAGTCGTCGCCGACGATCGCCGTCTCGCCGATCACGACACCCATGCCGTGATCGATGAACACGCGCCGGCCGATCGTCGCACCGGGATGGATCTCGATCCCCGTCAGGAACCGGCCGGCCTGCGACGCGAACCGCGCGAGCCAGTAGCGTTTCGCGCGCCAGCATGCGTGCGCGAAACGGTGCAGCACGAGCGCATGCAGCCCCGGATAACAGGTCAGCACTTCCCACGCACTGCGAGCGGCGGGATCGCGCTCGCGAATCGTTGCAACGTCTTCGCGCAGTCTCGTCAACATGATGTGATCCGGGAAAAGGCCGGCGCGCATCGCCGGCAATGCCGGCCGTTATCGCGCCGGGTCATTTGCTTATGACGTCCGGCGATTGTAGGGCCAGTCGCGCCCGGCCGCACGCGGTCGCGCGTTCACCCCGCCGTCGGCGCGGGTATTCGTCCGCGACGCTTGTTGCAACGGGGTTGCCGGCAGCGATCGATCGGGAGAAACAACCGGTCCGACGCCGCCGGCTGGCCAACGCATGGCCTGCCCGACCGCACGCCGCATCCAGCGGACTCCCGCACGCCCGGCAATCGGAGTGTCGACCGCTTACGCGTCGCCGTCCGGCTTGCCCGACTTCAGCAGGATGTGCTTCGCGATGCCGCGCAGGATGTTGACCTCCTCGCGCTCGAGGCCCGTGCGCGCGAACAGGCGCCGCAGCCGCGGCATCAGCTTCTTCGGATTGCGCGGATCGAGGAAGTCGAGTGCGATCAACGCGTTCTCGAGATGCACGTACATCCGCTCGATCTCGTCGCTCTGCGCGAGCGTGCCGGCTTCGGCCGGCGGCTGCGCGGCCGGCTCGCTCGCCTGCTCGAGAAACGCGACGCGCAATTCGTACGCGAGCACCTGCACGGCCTGCGCGAGATTCAGCGAACTGTAGGCCGGGTTGGCCGGAATGTGCGCGAGCGCGCTGCACTGCTCGACATGCTCGTTCGCGAGACCGGTGCGCTCGTTGCCGAACACGAGCGCGACGTCGCCCACGCCGACCTGCGCGCCCGCCTGCGCGGCGGCCGCGCGTGGCGCGAGGCGCGGCGGCCCGTATTCGCGCGTGCGCGCGGTCAGCGCAATCGACCAGTGCACGCCGGACAGCGCTTCGCCGAGCGTCGGCACGACGTGCGCGGACGCGAGGACATCGTCCGCGCCGCTGGCCATCGCGATCGCCTCCGGGTCGCTCTGCACGTGCGGCACGCGCGGCGCGACCAGCACGAGGCGCGAGAAGCCCATCGTCTTCAGCGCGCGGGCGGCCGCCCCGACGTTGCCGGGATGGCTCGGCTCGACGAGCACGAAGCGGGTGGACGTGAAGCCGCCGGACGGCGGCGCGGACGAGGCCGCGCCCGATTCGGACGGCGCGGCGGTGTTCTGCGGGGTTTCCACTACGATACGACTCGGTTCATCAGAATGGCCGTATGGTATCGCCATCGCCCGCGCAAACCCACTCGTCCGGACGGCCAGTGGGGTTTCCCCGCATGCCGACCGCCTGAAACCGCCAAAAATCGGGTAAAATCATGCCTTTACGCGTTGCGCTCGGCGCAGCGCGGGTCGTACCCGCTCTTTGTCAATTCGCGTCTCACCTCGCCCCGGCACGCTTGCGCCGTTCCGGGCGGTTGTCCCACTTCGTGGCGGCCCGTGCCGCCGGCTACAGGATCCAGGCTCATGCATCCCATGCTCAACATTGCTGTCAAGGCTGCGCGCCGCGCCGGACAGATCATCAATCGCGCGTCCCTCGATCTCGACCTGATCGAGATCCGCAAGAAGCAGCAGAACGACTTCGTCACCGAAGTGGACAAGGCCGCCGAAGACGCGATCATCGAGACGCTGAAGACCGCCTACCCCGACCACGCGATCCTCGCGGAGGAATCGGGCGAATCGGAGAACGAATCCGAATTCAAGTGGATCATCGATCCGCTCGACGGCACGACCAACTTCATCCACGGCTTCCCGTACTACTGCGTATCGATCGCGCTCGAGCACAAGGGCGTCGTCACGCAGGCCGTCGTCTACGATCCGAACAAGAACGACCTGTTCACGGCCACCCGCGGCCGCGGCGCGTACCTGAACGACCGCCGCATCCGCGTGGGCCGCCGCGACCGCCTGTCGGACGCGCTGGTCGGCACGGGCTTCCCGTTCCGCGAGAAGGACGGCCTCGACGCCTACGCGCGCCTCTTCACCGAGATGACGCAGGCCTGCACGGGCCTGCGCCGCCCGGGCGCGGCGGCGCTCGACCTCGCGAACGTCGCGGCCGGCCGCCTCGACGCGTTCTTCGAGCAAGGCATCAACGTGTGGGACATGGCCGCGGGCAGCCTGCTGATCACCGAGGCCGGCGGCCTCGTCGGCAACTACACGGGCGACGCCGATTTCCTGCATCGCCACGAAATCGTCGCCGCGAATCCGAAGATCTACGCGCAGATGATCCCGATCCTGAACCGCTACAGCCGCATGCATCCGGCAGCGGAGTAAGCCCGGGCCGCGTCCGCGTCCGCGTGGCGCGGCTTTCGCGCAAACCGCTCGCACGGCATCGTCACGATGGCGCGCCGATCGCCCGACACGCGAAACCATCTTCCGTGCACGCGGGCCGCTTCGTGCGCCTATCCTGAAGTTGCTCGCGTCGCGCGTTCGAATCGGCGCACTGCCGCTCGCACCGCTGGTCCCGCTGGTACCGCAACGACGGCACAGGGTTTGCGTCCGGCATGCCCGCGCGGCGAACCACGCCGCCGGCGTGCCGGCCCCGCCTGTATCAACATCGCCACGGCGCCGTGGCAATCGCATCCGAGTCATCATGTTACGGCTAAGCGAAATTAAACTTCCCCTCGACCACCCCGAGCGCGCGCTCGAGGCCGCGATTCGCGCGCGCCTCGCGGAGCTTGGCGTGGCGGCGGACGATCTCCTCCGTTACACCGTGTTCCGCCGCGCGCACGACGCGCGCAAGCGCGCCGACATCAAGCTCACGTATATCGTCGATATCGAAGTCAAGGACGAAGCGGCCGCGCTCGAGCGCATCGCCGGCAAACCGCATTGCGGCGTGACGCCCGACATGGCGTACCACTTCGTCACGAAGGCGCCCGAGCACGCCGATTTCCTGCGCCCGGTCGTCATCGGCATGGGGCCGTGCGGGCTGTTCGCGGGGCTGATCCTCGCGCAGATGGGGTTCCGCCCGATCATCCTCGAACGCGGCAAGGCCGTGCGCGAGCGCACCAAGGACACCTTCGGCCTGTGGCGCAAGAGCGTGCTCAATCCCGAATCCAACGTGCAGTTCGGCGAAGGCGGCGCGGGAACGTTTTCCGACGGCAAGCTGTACAGCCAGATCAAGGATCCGAACCACTATGGCCGCAAGGTGCTGGACGAATTCGTCAAGGCCGGCGCGCCCGAGGACATCCTGTATCTGAGCCGCCCGCACATCGGCACGTTCCGCCTCGTCAGCATGGTGGAAAAAATGCGCGCGTCGATCCACGAACTCGGCGGCGAAGTGCGTTTCGAAACCCGTGTCGACGACATCGAAATCGACCAGGGCAAGGTACGCGCGCTCAAGCTGTCGAACGGCGAAACGCTGCGGTGCGACCGCGTGGTGCTGGCCGTGGGCCACAGCGCGCGCGACACGTTCCAGATGCTGCACGACCGCGGCGTCTACATCGAAGCCAAGCCGTTCTCGCTGGGTTTCCGTATCGAGCATCCGCAGGGGCTGATCGATCGCAGCCGCTTCGGCAAGTTCGCGGGCCACAAGCAGCTCGGCGCGGCCGACTACAAGGTGGTCCACCACGCAAGCAACGGGCGCGCGGTCTACAGCTTCTGCATGTGCCCGGGCGGCACGGTGGTCGCCGCGACCTCGGAGCCGGGCCGCGTGGTCACCAACGGGATGAGCCAGTATTCCCGCGCGGAGCGCAATGCGAACGCGGGCATCGTCGTCGGCATCACGCCGGACGACTATCCGGGCGGCCCGCTCGCCGGCATCGCGTTCCAGCGCAAATGGGAAGAGCGCGCGTTCGAACTCGGCGGCGGCGACTACCGTGCGCCGGGCCAGCTGGTCGGCGATTTCATCGCGGGTCGGCCGTCGACGTCGCTGGGCTCCGTGGAGCCGTCGTACAAGCCCGGCGTGAATCCGACCGATCTCGGCACCGCGCTCCCCGATTACGTGATCGAAGCGATCCGCGAAGCGCTGCCGGAGATCGACAAGAAGATCGCCGGCTTCGCGATGCACGATGCCGTGCTCACCGGCGTGGAGACGCGCACGTCGTCGCCGATCCGGATTCGACGCAAGGACGACTACCAGAGCATGAACGTCGAAGGCCTGTATCCGGCTGGCGAAGGCGCCGGGTATGCGGGCGGCATCTATTCGGCCGCGATCGACGGCATCGAAGTCGCGCAGGCGGTGGCGCTCAGCCTGACGTCGGCGCACGCGTCCTGAGCCGCGGTGCGAAGCCGGCGCGTGCAGGCGCGCAAGCCGGGCGCCGCCGGCCCCGCACCGCTCGTGGCAACGCTTGCGATCGGAAGTGACGAAAGACGCGCGCGGCTCCGGGCCATGCGCCCTTTCTTCGGCGCCTCATGGCGAGCGATCGTGAGCCGCCGCTCGAGGTTGGTCGCCGCTGCGCGGCGCCGCCGGCAATCGGCCAAACGGCCAACTTCGCACGTTCGCGTCGAAGCCGCTGGTAAACTCGGGCAACCCAAGCACCCACTTCATGCCTGACCTATGACCACGCTGTCGCCCGAAGCCTTCGCAGGCCACACCCCGATGATGCAGCAGTACCTGCGCATCAAGGCCGATCATCCGGACACGCTCGTCTTCTACCGGATGGGCGACTTCTACGAGCTGTTCTTCGAGGATGCGGAAAAAGCGGCACGCCTGCTCGATCTGACCCTCACGCAACGCGGCGCGTCGGCCGGCACGCCGATCAAGATGGCCGGCGTCCCGCATCACGCGGTCGAGCAATATCTGGCGAAGCTCGTGAAGATGGGCGAATCGGTCGCGATCTGCGAGCAGATCGGCGATCCGGCCACGTCGAAGGGCCCGGTCGAGCGCAAGGTCGTGCGCGTCGTCACGCCCGGCACGCTGACCGATGCCGCGCTGCTGTCCGACAAGAACGACGTCTACCTGCTCGCGATGTGTACCGGCCACAACAAGCGCGGCGTCGCGGTCAATATCGGCCTCGCATGGCTGAACCTCGCGAGCGGCGCATTGCGGCTCGCCGAAATCGAGCCCGAGCAACTCGCGGCCGCGCTCGAACGCATCCGGCCGGCCGAGATCCTGACGCCGGACGGCGCAACCGACGCCCTTCCCGCCGGCGCGGGCGCGAGCAAACGCGTGCCGGCCTGGCACTTCGATATCGCGTCGGGCACGCAGCGCCTATGCGATCAGCTCGACGTCGCGAGCCTCGACGGTTTCGGCGCGCATTCGCTGACGAGCGCATGCGGCGCGGCCGGCGCGCTGCTGCTCTACGCAGCAGCCACGCAAGGCCAGCAACTTCGGCACGTGCGCAGCCTGAAGGTCGAGAACGAAACCGAATACATCGGGCTGGATCCGGCCACGCGCCGCAACCTCGAACTGACCGAGACGCTGCGCGGCACCGAATCGCCCACGCTGTATTCGCTGCTCGACACCTGCTGCACGACGATGGGCAGCCGCCTGTTGCGTCACTGGCTGCATCACCCGCCGCGCGCGTCGGTCGCCGCGCAGTCGCGCCAGCAGGCAATCGGCGCGCTGCTGGACGCGCCGGCCAACGCGAGCCTCGATGCGTTGTGCAGCGCGCTGCGACAGATCGCCGACGTCGAACGGATCACCGGGCGGCTCGCGCTGCTGTCCGCTCGCCCGCGCGACCTCTCGAGCCTGCGCGACACGTTCGCCGCGCTGCCGGCGCTGCGCGAGCGCATCGGCGCGATCGTCGCGAACGCGGATACGCTCGCGCGCGTCGACGCGGCGCTCGCGCCGCCGGCCGAATGCCTCGACCTGCTGACGAGCGCGATCGCCACCGAACCCGCCGCAATGGTCCGCGACGGCGGCGTGATCGCGCGCGGCTACGATGCCGAGCTCGACGAGCTGCGCGACATTTCGGAGAATTGCGGGCAGTTCCTGATCGATCTCGAAGCGCGCGAACGCGCGCGCACCGGCATCGCGAACCTGCGCGTCGAATACAACAAGGTGCACGGCTTCTACATCGAGGTCACGCGCGGCCAGACCGACAAGGTGCCCGACGATTACCGTCGCCGCCAGACGCTGAAGAACGCCGAGCGCTACATCACGCCGGAACTGAAGACCTTCGAGGACAAGGCGCTGTCGGCGCAGGAGCGCGCCTTGGCGCGCGAGCGCGCGCTGTACGACTCGGTGCTGCAGGCGCTGCTGCCGTTCATCCCCGAATGCCAGCGCGTCGCGTCGGCACTTGCCGAGCTCGACCTGCTGGCCGCCTTCGCCGAACGCGCACGCGCGCTCGACTGGGTAGCGCCGACCTTCACCGACGAGATCGGCATCGAAATCGAGCAGGGTCGCCATCCGGTCGTCGAAGCCCAGGTCGAGCAGTTCATCGCGAACGATTGCAGGTTCGGCGCCGAGCGCAAGCTGCTGCTGATCACCGGCCCGAACATGGGCGGTAAGTCGACGTTCATGCGGCAGACCGCGCTGATCGCGCTGATGGCGTACGTCGGCAGCTACGTGCCGGCGAAGTCGGCCTGCTTCGGCCCGATCGACCGGATCTTCACGCGCATCGGCGCGGCCGACGATCTCGCGGGCGGCCGCTCGACCTTCATGGTCGAGATGACCGAAGCCGCGGCGATCCTCAACGACGCGACGCCGCAAAGCCTCGTGCTGATGGACGAGATCGGCCGCGGCACGTCGACCTTCGACGGCCTCGCGCTCGCCTGGGCGATCGCGCGCCACCTGCTCGCGCACAACGCGTGCTACACGCTGTTCGCGACGCACTACTTCGAGCTGACGCAACTGCCGGCCGAATTCCCGCAGGCGGCCAACGTCCACCTGTCGGCGGTCGAGCACGGCCACGGGATCGTGTTCCTGCACGCAGTCAACGAAGGCCCGGCAAACCAGAGCTATGGCCTCCAGGTCGCGCAGCTCGCGGGCGTCCCTGCGCCGGTGATCCGCGCCGCGCGCAAGCACCTCGCGTATCTCGAACAGCAGTCGGCATCCCAGCACACGCCGCAACTCGATCTCTTCAGCGCGCCGCCCGCGGCCGTCGACGATCTCGAATGCGCGGACGCACCGGCGCTGCCCGACACGCCGCATCCGGCACTCGAAAAACTGCGCGACATCGATCCCGACGATCTCAAGCCGCGCGAGGCGCTCGACCTGCTGTACGAACTGCGTACGCTCGTCCGGTCGCACGATGCCGACGGGCACGCGTAAGCGCATTGCGCGCGGCCTGCCGGCCCGCGCCGCCGCCGCGCTCGTCGCGGCGGCCCTTGCGCTGGCCCAGGCCGGTGCGCTGGCCGCGCCGCCCAAGCGCAGCGCGGCGCCCTACTCGTTCGCGGTCGTATCGGGCGTCATCAACGTCCCGGCGGACGAACCGGCCGCGCAGCGGCTGCTCGATGCGATCGCACGCGAGCGCAATCTCGCGTTCGTCGTCTACGCGGGCGATCTCAAAGGCTCGAAGGAAGCATGCCGCGACACGCTGTATTCGCAGCGCGGCGCGATCCTGGATTCGGCGCGCGTGCCGCTCGTGTTCATTCCCGGCCACGACGACTGGATCGCGTGCAGCACCGCGGCCGGCGGCGGCTACGACCCGGTCGAGCGGCTCGATTTCCTGCGGCAGACGCTGCTCGCCGACCCGGCGCTGCCCGATCCCGGCGCGCTGCAGATCACGCGGGAAAGCGAAGTCCCACGGTTCCGGCCGTATCGCGAGAACGCACGCTGGATGCGCGACGACGTCGTCTACGTCGCACTCAATGCGCCAGCGCCGAACAACCATTATTTGACGGCGGGCGGCCGCAACGGCGAATTCGAGGATCGCATCGTCGCGAACGACTTCTGGATCGACCATGCGGCCGAATATGCGAAGCGACGCGAAGCGCGCGCGATGGTCGTGATTTTCGAGGGCGATCCTCAGTTCGAACGCTATGAACGCGCCGAGCGCTTCGCGTGGCTGCGTTTCAACCGGCCGCGCGTGCGCGACGGCTTCCGCGAACTGAAACGAACGCTGGTGAAGGCGGCGGCGACGTTCCGCGGCCCGATACTGGTGATGCACGCGAGCGGCGAACCGCTGGCGAACGGCTTTCTGATCGACCGTCCGCTGCATGGCGACGACGGTGAGCTGGTAGGAAACGTCACGCGCGTCGCGATCGGACCGCGCCATCCGACGAATCAGTGGGTGAAGGTGAGCGTATCGCCGGCGCGGCAGACGATCTTCAACGTGAGCCTGCAGGAGGTGCCGAAGAACCTCCCGGTGCCGCCCACGCTGCCGCTCGTGCCGCGCGACGACGTGCCGCTGCCGCAGATGCCCGAAATTCCCGCGCTGCCTGCGCTACCCGACTCTTCGTCGGTCGCGCCGCCGCTGCAGGGCGACGGCGCCGCCCCGGGCGGCGCGTCGTGGCCGGCACCGCCCCCCGCATCGGGGCCGGCGCCGGAGTTGCCGGCAAGCTCAGTGCAGCGTACGCCCTGACGGCGCTTCGCCGTCTTCGTCGTCGTCCTCGTCGACGATCTCGAGCCCTTCCGCGCCATGCGCGTGCTCGTGCTCGATTTCGTCTTCGGTGGCTTCGCGAACGTCCTTCACGGTCAGCGCGAAACGCAGCGCCATGCCCGCCAGCGGGTGATTGCCGTCGAGCACGACCTTGTCCTCGGCGATATCGGTGACCGTGTAGATCAGCGAGTCGGCTTCCTCGTCACCGTCTTCCGGCGTGCCTTCGAACTGCATGCCCACTTCGAGCGGCTCGGGAAAACGGTCGCGCGGCTCGATCTTCACGAGTTCGGGATCGTAATCGCCGAACGCGTCCTCCGGCTCGAGCTGGATCTGCGCCTGGTAGCCTGCCTCGTGGCCGTCGAGCTGTTCCTCGATCTTGGGGAACGTGCCATCATAGCCGCCGTGCAGATAGACCATCGGCTCGTCGCTTTCTTCAATCAGATTGCCCTGTGCGTCCGACAGCTTGTAAGTGACCGACACGACGGTGTTTTTTGCGATTTTCATCCAATTCTCCCAAATACAAGTCTCATTATACGATGCGCAACCGGTCTCAAGCCGAACCGCGGGATGCCGCTGCCGCCCCGCTCGGCGCGCCGCCTTCCGATCTTCCCACACCGCTGCTCGGCGGCCTCACACCGGCGCAATTCATGCGCGGCTACTGGCAAAAGAAGCCGCTGCTGATCCGCCAGGCGATCCCCGGCGTCGCGTCGCCGGTCACGCGCGATGCATTGTTCGAGCTCGCCGCCGACTATGACGCGGAATCGCGATTGATCACCCATTTTCGTAACAAGTGGCAACTGGCACACGGCCCGTTCGAACCCGGTTCGCTCCCGGCCGTCACGCGCAAATCCTGGACCCTGCTCGTGCAGGGGCTCGACCTGCACGTCGACGCGGCGCGCGCGCTGCTCGACCGCTTCCGCTTCGTCCCCGACGCGCGGCTGGACGACCTGATGATCTCGTACGCGACGGACGGCGGCGGCGTCGGCCCGCACTTCGATTCGTACGACGTCTTCCTGCTGCAGGTCGAGGGCCGGCGCCGCTGGCGGGTCGGCGCCCAGAAGGATCTGTCGCTGCAGCCGGACGTGCCGCTGAAGATCCTCGAAAACTTCGAGCCGAGCGACGAATGGGTGCTGGAGCCCGGCGACATGCTGTACCTGCCGCCGCACATCGCGCACGACGGCGTCGCCGAAGGCGAGTGCATGACCTGCTCGATCGGCTTCCGGGCGCCGTCCGCCGGCGAGCTGGGCGCGCAGTTCCTGTATTACCTCGCGGAGCGCGGCGGCCTGCGCGACGCGGGCGGCGACGACCTCTACCGCGATCCGAAGCAGCCGGCCGTCGACGCGCCCGCGCAACTGCCGCCGGCGATGGTCGACCGGGTCGCCGAGATCGTCGACGCGATCCGCTGGCGCAAGCGCGACGTCGCCGAATTCCTCGGCTGCTACCTGAGCGAGCCCAAATCGAACGTCGTTTTCGACCCGCCGGAGCGCCCGCTGTCCGAGGCCGCGTTCGTCGCGCAGGCGTCTCGCCGGGGCGTGTGTCTCGACAGAAGGGCCGCATTGATGTATAACGCGCGCTCGTACTTCATTAATGGCGAGGAAGGGCCGCTCGAGCAAGCCGAGGAATGGCTGCCCGAACTGGCCAATCAACGCCGGATGGAGGCGAAACGGTTTGTAACACTATCCCGGGGTCCCTCGATGACAGCCTTGTTGCACGAGTGGTATCGTGCGGGCTGGATACGGGTCGGAAACCGGAATTAGTGTGAGTCGCCCCGTATGCCCATACAGATCAAATTCTGTATGGGAAAGACAACGTATTGACCCCGCATTTGTCGACGGTCGATAGGAAAGTGCATATAATTTCCGCCCAAGCCGTAGGGAAGATTCACGCTCTAAGAAGTGCATCTCCACCAGCGGCCCAGGTCGGTGTTGGAGCACATTACCGGTATTGTTTCGCGCTGTTGCTTACCTTTAACCATAAAAGGACGTGATCATGAAGAAATCCCTCCTCGTAGCTTCCCTGTTGGCTGCTGTTGCACTGGCTGCTTGCAACAAGAGCGCTGATCAAGCTGCTTCGTCGGCTGCTAGCGACGCATCGGCTGCTGCTTCGTCGGCTGCTTCGGCAGTTGCTGGTGCTGCGAGCGACGCTTCGGCTGCAGCTTCGTCGGCTTCGGCTGCTGCGAGCGACGCTGCTGCTGCAGTGGCGTCGGCTGCTTCGGCAGCGACGGCTGCTCCGGCTTCGGGCGCAAGCCAGTAAGCCTTCAGCGTCAGCTGAAAAAAACCGGCCCGAGGGCCGGTTTTTTTACGCCTGTCGCTTTCGATCGAGCGCCCGGCAGCCGCTGGGGGCCGCGCCGCTGGGGGCCGCGCCGCTGGGGCCGCCGCAGCGGCCCTGCCCCGCTCATCCGAGCATCAGCCAATCGAAGCCCGCGTCCTGCGAGGCCACGATCACGTCTTCCCCGTCCGTCCCGAGCACGCCGCCGAACGCCTGGCGGGCCAGTTCCGGCAGGTTGTTCTGCTGGCTCAAATGGGCCGCGACCAGGTGCTGCAAACGGCTGCGTTCGAGCGACGCGAGGATGTCGGCCGCCGCGTCGTTGCTCAGGTGGCCGTGGTTGCCGCCGATCCGCGCCTTCAGCGACTGCGGATAGCGGCTGCCGGCCAGCATCGCGGTATCGTGGTTGGATTCGAGCACCAGCGCGTCACAGCCGCTCAGGACCGCCGTGATGTGCGGCGTAGCCATGCCGACGTCCGTCAGCACGCCGAGCCGGCGGTTTCCGTCCATGAACACGAACTGGAGCGGTTCCCGCGCATCGTGCGGGACGGTATAAGGCATCACGGCCAGATCGCGTATCGCGGCCGTCTCGTCGCCCCACAGCACGTGGAGATCGACATCGGCCTCGTCCGCACCGACCGCGCGCGCGGTGCCCCAGCTCATGTAGAGCGGCAGCGACGCGCGACGCGCGAGCGTCAGCGCGCTGCCAACGTGGTCGCTGTGTTCGTGGGTAATGAGGATCGCATCGAGATCGGCGATGCAGAGATTCAGTCGGCCGAGCCGGCGCTCGACCTCCTTGGCAGAAAAGCCGCAGTCGAGCAGCACACGAGTGGTCGTCGTGCCGCTCGCGGCCTCGACGACCAGCGCGTTGCCTTCGCTGCCGCTTCCGAGGCTGGCGAATCGCACGCGCTCAGTTCAGCTGCGCGTGCAGCAGCGAAATGATCCGCTGCGCGTCCGACGAATTGTCGACCTGACCGTTCGCGCCGATCACGGCGACCTGCGTGCCGCCGGCGCCTTGCGCGCGCACGTTGACCAGGAACTCCTTGCCCGGCTTCGCCGCCGACGGGCCGCCGTAGAACAGCTTGCCGAACAGGCCGTCACGCTTGAGCTCTTCCATCGAGTTCGCATAGCGCACGGTGTAGACGCCCTTCTCGCGGTCGCGATTGTCGACCGTGAAGTTGGTCCGGTCGAGCGCCAGGCCCACGCGCAGCCACGCACGGTCGAACGACTCGGCCAGTTGCAGCGTCGCGGCGCCGCTGCTCGTGTCGCTGACCTGCGCCGGCGCCGTTGCCGGGCGCGCATCGGTCAGCAACTGCTTCGCCTGCGCGTCGGTCAGGCCGAACTTCTGCATCAGCTTCGACAGGAACACGGCTTCGAGCACCGGGTTGCGCGGACGCTCTTCCCAGCGCGACGACGTGCCGCCCTGCGGGCCGACCATCATTTCTTCCATCGCGCTGTGCGTGATCGAGATGTCGGTGTTGCCGTCCGACGTGCGGTTCACGAGCGTGCGGAAGCGGTCGCGCGTGCCCGACGAGTAGGCGAAATCGATGACCTTGCCGATCGTGCGGCGGAACCAGTCGTCCGGAATGTTCGCGCGGTTCTCGGCCCAGTCGGTGGCCATGATGCCCGTCGACGGCGCATCGGTCTTCAGCGAGAAGCCGTTCTCCTGCCAGAACTCCTTCAGGATCGGCCACAGCTGCTCGGGCGTGCGGCCGTCGACGACGAGCCAGCGGCGATCGCCGTCGCGCTCGATGTGCATGCCGAGCGGATCCTGCGCGCTCGGGATGCCGTCGGTCGCATTGCCCGCTTGCGTCGTGGCCCGCGGCGGCAGCGTGCCGAGCCCGGCGTTGGTCGGCGGCGCGACGAACTGCTGCGTCGTCTGCACCGGCTTCAGGTCGCTCGGCACCGCGAGCGGCGGCGCCGAGCCCGTATTCTTGTAGTTGACCCGGTCAGGGGCCAGGTAGTCGTTCAGCGTATCGCAGCCAGCGAGCGCGCCCAGCGCCAGCGCCACCACCGACAACTGGATGGCGCGAGAGGAAAAGGCGAAACGTTTCATGAAATCCTTCGTCTTGCTAGAACGCTCGTCAGGAGCGGCGCCGGACGGTGCCGGCCGGTGCGGGTTGATCAGGGGTCGAGCCGGCGGCCGCAGGACGCGGCCGCGTCGGCATCAGGCGAGAACGCCGGCCTCGACGAGGGCCGAACGTACGGCATCGTGGCAGCGCTCGTCGAGCGCCGTGAGCGGCAGCCGGATGCCGCCCTGCATCTTGCCCATCGCCTGCAGCGCCCACTTCACCGGGATCGGGTTCGCTTCGATGAACAGGTTCTTGTGCAGCGACAGCAGCTTCATGTGCAGTTCGCGCGCCGTAGCGACGTCGCCGGCCAGCGCCGCGCGGCACAGCTCGCTCATCGCGCGCGGCGCGACGTTCGCGGTCACCGAGATGTTGCCGTGGCCGCCGAGCAGCATCAGCGCGATCGCGGTCGGATCGTCGCCGCTGTAGATCGCGAAATGCTTCGGCGCGGCCTTGATCAGGTGGGCGGCGCGATCGATGTTGCCGGTCGCTTCCTTGACGCCGATGATGCCCGGCACCTGCGCGAGGCGCAGCGTCGTCTCGTGCGCCATGTCGGCGACCGTCCGGCCCGGCACGTTGTACAGGATCACCGGCAGGTCGACCGATTCGGCGATCGTCCGGAAGTGGCGGTACATGCCTTCCTGCGTCGGCTTGTTGTAGTACGGCACGACCTGCAGCGTGGCGTCCGCGCCGACGGCCCTCGCATGCTTGGTCAGCTCGATCGCCTCGGCGGTCGAATTGCCGCCCGCGCCCGCGATGATCGGGATGCGTTTCGCCGCATGCTCGACCGCCGTGCGGATCATCAGGATGTGCTCTTCGACGCTGAGCGTTGCCGACTCGCCGCTCGTACCGACGACGACCAGCGCATCGGTGCCTTCCGCGATGTGCCAGTCGATCAGTTTGCGAAACGCCGGCAGGTCGAGACTGCCGTCTTCGAGCATCGGGGTGACGATCGCGGGGATGCTGCCGCGGATTTGAATGCCGTCTTGGGTGCCGTTAGCCATGAAACGCGATTGATTGTGTACCGGTAAACGTTGAGATTGTAGCGGATTAGCCGGGCAGTTCGTAACGTGGAATTCCCGCCCCCGCCTTCGGGGTCGCGCCCTCGCGCACTGCGCTCAGACGCTGGACGAACGCCTCGCGCGGCGCGGCGATGAAACCGTCCTCGTACGCGATCACCCGCAGGCGGCCGTGCACGGCGTCCAGCAACTCGCCCGGAGCGAGCAGGAACGCGGGGTTGGACGGTTTTCCGACCGTTTCGTTTCCTTGCGCGAAGGTTTCGTAGATCAGCACGCCGCCCGGCGCCACGGCGTCGAGCAGATGGGGCCAGAGCGGGCGATGCAGGTAGTTCGTGACGATCACGGCCGCGTACTGCTCGCCGGCCGCCAGCGGCCATGGCGCACCCTCGAGATCGGCCGCGCGGGCGTCGACGCCCGGCATCGCGCGCAACGCGGCCAGCGCGACCGGATCGCGATCGAGCGCGACGACCGGATGCCCGCGCGACGCGAACCAGCGCGCATGGCGCCCGCCGCCCGCGGCGACGTCGAGCACCGCCCCGCCGGCCGGCACGAGCCGCGACCATTGCACGACCCAGCGCGACGGCTCGGCCTGGCCGACGTGGCCGCCCGCGGCGGCGATGACGAACTCGCTCATGCGCCGGGTCAGTTGTACGACAGGCCCATCGCGTCGCGCACGTCGCGCATCGTTTCCGTCGCGTACTTGCGCGCCTTGTCGCAACCGTCCGCGACGATCGCACGCAGCAGCGACGGATCGTCCATGTACTTCTGCGCGCGCTCGAGCATCGGCTGCTGTTCGCGCAGGATGCCTTCGACGACCGGCTGCTTGCAGTCGAGGCAGCCGATGCCCGCCGAACGGCAGCCCTTCTGCACCCAATCGTGCGTCGCTTCGTCCGTGTAGACCTGGTGAAGCTGCCACACCGGGCACTTGTCGGGATCGCCCGGATCGGTGCGGCGCACGCGAGCGGGATCGGTCGGCATCGTGCGGACCTTCTTCGTGATCGTGTCGGCGTCTTCACGCAGGCCGATCGTGTTGCCGTACGACTTGGACATCTTCTGCCCGTCGAGGCCCGGCATGCGCGACGCTTCGGTCAGCAGCGCCTGCGGCTCGACCAGGATGATCTTGCGCGCGCCTTCGAGATAGCCGAACAGACGCTCGCGGTCGCTCATCGACAGGCTTTGCGATTCCTGCAGCATCGCGCGCGCCTGTTCGAGCGCCTCGTCGTCGCCTTCCTGCTGATACGCATTGCGCAGCTCGTGATAGAGCTTCGCACGCTTGCCGCCGAGCTTCTTCGCGGCCTCGAGCGCCTTCTCCTCGAAACCGGGCTCGCGGCCGTACAGGTAGTTGAAGCGGCGCGCGATCTCGCGCGTCATCTCGACGTGCGGCACCTGGTCTTCGCCGACCGGCACCAGCGAGCCGCGATACAGCAGGATGTCGGCCGCCATCAGCACCGGGTAGCCGAGAAAGCCGTAGGTGGACAGATCCTTGTCCTTCAGCTTCTCCATCTGCTCCTTGTAGGTCGGCACGCGTTCGAGCCAGCCGAGCGGCGTGCTCATGCCGAGCAGCAGCGCGAGTTCCGCGTGCTCGGGCACCTTGCTCTGGATGAACAGCGTCGCCTGCGCCGGATCGATGCCGGACGCGAGCCAGTCGATCAGCACGTCCCACACGTTCTTCTCGATGACCTCGGGCGTCTCGTAGTGCGTCGTCAGCGCATGCCAGTCGACGACGCAGAAGAAGCACGGGTACTCGGACTGCAGCTTCACCCAGTTTTTCAGCACGCCGTGGTAATGACCGAGGTGCAGCGACCCGGTGGGTCGCATGCCGGAGAAAATACGTTCTGGGAACATGATTGTCGTTAGAAAAGCGAGGCGAAGGGAGACAGGACGGCGCTCAGGACGGCGTAGCCGACGTTGACGAGCGGACGCAGCCAGAAGTTCGTCAGCACGCCCGTCGCGACGAGCACGAGGACGATGATGAAACCGTACGGCTCGATGCGCGACAGCGCGATCGATTGCCTGGTCGGCAGCAGCGCCGCCAGGATGCGGCCGCCGTCGAGCGGCGGCAGCGGAAACAGGTTCAGCACGCCGAGCACGAGGTTCGCGCTGACGCCGGCGAACGCCATCCGCGTGAAGAACGGCTCGTCGACGCCGACGGCCGGCAGCACGAGGGTCAGCAGACCCCAGACGAGCGCCTGCACGAAGTTGCAGGCCGGGCCTGCCAGCGCGACCCACAGGCTGCCCCAGCGCGGATTGCGCAGGTTGCCGAACGATACCGGCACCGGCTTCGCATAGCCGAACAGAAACGCCCCGCCGGTCAGGAAGTACATCGCGAGCGGAATGGCGATCGTGCCGAGCGGGTCGATGTGGCGCATCGGATTGAACGACACGCGCCCCATCGCGTAGGCGGTGTTGTCGCCGAGCAGGCGCGCGGCGTAGCCGTGCGCGGCCTCGTGCAGCGTGATCGCGAAGATCACGGGCAGCGCGTAGACGGCGATGGTCTGTATCAGGGAAGCATCCATATCGCGTTATTGTAACAAGCGCACTCGCGCAAAAATGAACGGCGCTTACGCGACCGAAAGTCCGAACGGTTCGAGCGCGCCGCGCCCCGCGCGGACGAGTTCGGGCGCATCGCCGGTCAGGTCGATCACCGTCGACGGTTCGCGCGGGCACGCGCCGCCGTCGATCACGAGGTCGACCTGTTTCTCGAGGCGCGCGCGGATTTCCTCGGGATCGTTCAGCGGTTCGTCGTCCGGCGGCAGGATCAGCGTCGTGCCGAGCAGCGGCTGGCCGAGCGACTCCAGCAGCGCAAGCGTGATCGCGTGATCGGGCACGCGCAGCCCGATCGTCTTGCGCGACGGGTGCGACAACCGGCGCGGCACTTCCTTCGTCGCCTGCAGGATGAACACGTACGGGCCCGGCGTCACCGACTTGATCTGCCGATACTGGCGGTTGTCGACCATCGCGAAGTTGGCGAGCTCCGACAGGTCGCGCACGAGCAGCGACAGGTGCTGCTTCTCGTCGAGACCGCGAATCCGGCGTACGCGCTCGACCGCATCCTTGTCGTCGAGATGGCACGCGAGCGCATAGCTCGAATCGGTCGGCATCGCGATTACGCCGCCCTTGTTGACGATCTCCACAGCCTGCTTGATCAGGCGCGGCTGCGGATTATCCGGGTGAATCCTGAAGAACTGGGACATGGGGACACGTAAAGAGGGAGAAGTCGGATGCGCGCAGCGACGGCAACGCGGGCGGCCCGAAGCCGCCCGGCGTCAGAGCCAGCGCTCCCAGACCGGTGTCAGGTCGGGCGGCAACGGCGGCAGGCTGCCGAGCTCGATGCGGCCCTCGCCCGGCGCATGGAAATCCGAGCCGCGCGACACTTCGAAGCCGAAGCGGCGCGCGACATCCGCGTACTCGCGGTACTGGTCGGGCGTGTGACTGCCCGTGATGACCTCGATCGCGCGGCCGCCGAGATCGATGAACTCGCCGAAGAACGCGTCGAATTCGACCGGCGTATAGCGATAGCGGCCCGGATGCGCGACCACCGCTTCGCCGCCTGCCGCGCGGATCCAGCCGACCGCGTCGGACAGGGACGCCCAGCGATGCGGGACGAAGCCGGGCTTGCCGTCGCCGAGCAGGCGGTCGAACACGTCCGACGTCGATTCGGCGTGGCCGTTTTCGACGAGAAAGCGCGCGAAGTGCGTGCGCGAGATCAGGTCGGGATTCGACACGTATTTGAGCGCGCCTTCGTATGCGCCGGGAATGCCGAGCGTCGCGAGCTGCTCCGCGATCGCCAGCGCGCGCGCGGCGCGGCCGTGGCGCGTGCGGTACAGGCCGTCGACCAGCGCCGGATGGGCGGGATCGATGTTCAGACCGACGATGTGCACGGTGCGCGATGCCCACGTGACCGAAATCTCGACGCCGCTCAGGTAGCGCATGCCGAGCGCTTCCGCCTCGCTGCGCGCCACCGCCTGGCCGCCGATCTCGTCGTGATCGGTCAGCGCCCACAGGGTCACGCCGCCCGCATGCGCGCGGCGCGCGACGTCGGCAGGCGACAGCAGCCCGTCGGAAACATTGGAATGGCAGTGGAGATCGGCGTTCATTGTCGGCATGGCAGGTAAGGCTTCATTCTACTGCAATGCGGCAATTGCGCCGCCAGCCTGCCCTGCCGCCCGTGCCACGCGCCTACGCGCAGAACGCCTCGATCAGCGCCGCGATCTGCTCGGGCTGGTCGTGATGCACCATGTGGCCGGCGTCCTCGATGAACTTCTCGCGCCAGTCCGGGAACGCGTTGAAGCGCGCCTTGAATTCGGACAGGGGAATATCGCCGGCGATGTAAGCGAGCGTCGGCGAATTGACGGCCTCGACGTGCAGCACCTTCGCGCGCACCTGCTTCCAGGTCGCCATCACTTCGTCGAGCCGGTACAGCAGCGGGCCCGGCATCTTGTGCGCCGGGTCGGCGAGCAGATGGTAGAGGCCGTCGTCGCCGCGTTTCGACCAGTGCGCGGCGAGAAACGCGGCGCGGCGCGGGTCGAGCCGCGGATTGGTCTTGATCAGGCGCGCCGCCACGTCGTCGAGGGACGCGTACGGCCGCAGCGCGGGCGGCTCGCGCAGTTCGTCGAGCCAGCCGCGCAGCCGGCGCGGCGCCTGTTCGGCGCGGGCCGGCGCGAGCCCGAACCCTTCGAGATCGACCACGCGGCGCACGCGTTCCGGCCGCGCGCCGGCATACAGGCACACGACGTTCGCGCCCATGCTGTGTCCGACCAGATTGACCTCGCCGCGCGGCGCATAGCGGTCGACGAGCGCATCGAGGTCGGCCAGGTAATCGTGGAACCAGTAGTGGCCGCCGCCCTGCCGCGCGACCGGCCAGTCGGACAGCCCGAAGCCGCGCGCATCGGGCGCGATCACCTGCCAGTCGCCCGCGAGCGCATCGACGACGAACTGGAACGACGCCGCGACGTCCATCCAGCCATGCAGCATGAACAGCGTGGGCGCATCGGGCCGGCCCCAGCGCCGCACATGCAGCTGGACGCCGCGCACCGTGACGAAATCGGAAACAGAACTCGAGGCACTCATTGCAGCCGCCGAAAAAAGAATGGTCGTTCGATTATAGCGGCGCCCCGGTTCCGGCGGCCGGCAATCGAGGTAGCGCTCTAGCGGCGAGGTCGTTCCAGCGCCGGCCGGCAGGCGCCATCGATCCGGTGCGCGAGCCGGCCGGCGGCCGTCCGGACGTGGGTGAACGCGATCCGGCTAGTGCGCGGGACGTCCGTCCGCCGCATCCTGCGCGGCCAGTTCGTCGAGTTCGGCCTGGTCGAAGCCGGCATCGCGCCGCGCATCGAAATTGAACGGGCCGCGCAATCGCGGCGCGTGGTACTGCTCGGCGAGCTGCCGATAGGCCGGCACGGGGTCGCGCCCGGCGGCGTCGCACAGATGGCGGAACCAGCGGTTGCCGATCGCGACATGGCCGATTTCGTCGCGCAGGATCACGTCGAGGATCGCGGCCGACGCATCGTCGCCCGCCTGCACGAGCCGTGCGCGAATCGGCGGCGACGCGTCGAGCCCGCGCGCCTCGAGCGTCCGCGGCACGAGCGCCATGCGCGCGAGCACATCGTCCCTGGTCCGCTCGCACATTTCCCACAGCCCGTTGTGCGCGGGAAAATCGCCGTACGCATGCCCGAACCCGTCGGCGAGCCGGTCGGACAGCAGCGTGAAGTGATAGGCCTCCTCGGCCGCGACCTTCAGCCAGTCCGCGTAAAACGCGCCCGGCATGCCCGAGAAGCGCCAGACCGCATCGAGCGCCAGGTTGATCGCATTGAATTCGATATGGGCGAGCGCGTGCAGCAGTACGGCACGCCCTGCCGGCGATCGCATGCTGCGCCGCTGCAGCTCGCGCGGCTCGACGAGCGGCGGCCGCGCCGGGCGCCCGGGCAGACCGGCCGGTTCGCGCAGTTCAAGCGCCGGCGCGATCGCGGCCTGCCCGGCCCGCAGCGCATCGTGCAACGCGCGCACCTGCGCGGCCTTGACCGCCGGCTCGGCAACGAGCAGTGCGTCGAGCGCCGCGCGGCGCACACAGGCCGGCGCCGGGCCGAAAGAAGAAGACTCGATGCTCATAAACGGGGACACCCTGCGTACGCGTGGCGGGAGCACAGGCACGCGACGGTTTACAATATGCGTTTGTTCCACGGCGCCAGGCGCCGGCCACACCGGACGCGCCATTCTACCGGCGCCCATCATCGAAGAGACAAGGAGACCCCGTGACGATCTACAAGCTGGGCGATACGGCCCCGACGATCCACGAAAGCGTGTTCGTCGCCGATACGGCGGCCATCATCGGCAAGGTCGTGCTCGAGGAAAACGCAAGCGTGTGGTTCGGCGCGACGATTCGCGGCGACAACGAGACGATTACCGTGGGCATCGGCAGCAACGTCCAGGAAGGCGCGGTCCTGCATACCGACCCGGGCTTTCCGCTGACGATTGCGGAAAACGTGACGATCGGGCACCAGGCGATGCTGCACGGCTGCACGATCGGCGAAGGTTCGCTGGTCGGGATTCAGGCGGTGGTCTTGAATGGAGCGGTCATCGGCCGCAACTGTCTGGTCGGTGCCGGCGCGGTCGTGACGGAAGGCAAGACGTTCCCGGACAATTCGCTGATTCTAGGCGCACCGGCAAAAGTCGTGCGCGAGCTGTCGGCCGAAGACGTCGCGCGGCTGCGCGCGAACGCGAAGACGTATGTCGAGCGACGCGCGCATTTCAAGGAGCAACTCGTGCGGATCGGGTGATCCGCACGGATTTCAAGGAAGAAGAGTGAGCGACCAGTTACAGAAATTCATGTTCAATGCGGCGCCCGTGCGCGGCGAGATCGTTTCGCTGCGCAACACGTGGCAGGAAGTGCTCGCCCGCCGCGACTACCCCGCCCCCGTGCGCACGGTGCTCGGCGAAATGATGGCCGCGTGCGCGCTGCTGTCCGCGAACCTGAAATTTCACGGCACCCTGATCATGCAGATCTTCGGCGACGGGCCGGTCCAGATGCTGGTCGTCCAGTGCGGGTCCGATCTGTCGATGCGGGCCACCGCGAAGTTCTCGGGCGACGCCGTGCAGACGATCGGCGACGACACGAACTTCGCGGCGCTCGTCAACGCGAGCGGCCACGGCCGCTGCGTGATCACGCTCGACCCGGCCGACAAGCTGCCGGGCCAGCAGCCGTACCAGGGCATCGTGCCGCTGAACGGCATCGACGGCCCGCTCGAATCGGTGTCGCAGGTGCTCGAGCACTACATGCATCATTCCGAACAGCTCGACACGCGTCTGTGGCTCGCGGCCGATCGCGACCGCGCGGTCGGGATGCTGCTGCAGAAGCTGCCGGGCGACGGCGGCATCGTGCCGCGCAATGCCGAGACCGATCCCGACACGTGGGAGC
>NZ_JBYQCG010000242.1:131702-162809 GCF_057837105.1 Burkholderia sp. APQ4-4ca
GCAGAAGCTGCCGGGCGACGGCGGCATCGTGCCGCGCAATTCCGAGACCGATCTCGACACGTGGGAGCGCGTGTGCACGCTCGGCGGCACGCTGTCCGCGAAGGAGCTGCTCGAAGTCGAACCGGAAGTGGTGTTCCGCCGGCTGTTCTGGCAGGAAAACGTGCAGCACTTCGAACCGGCCGGCACCCGCTTCCAGTGCTCGTGCTCGCGCGAGAAGGTCGGCGCGATGCTGCGCATGCTCGGTCGCGAGGAAGTCGACAGCGTGATCGTCGAGCGCGGCCACGTCGAGATCCACTGCGAGTTCTGCAACCAGCGCTACGAATTCGATCCGGTCGACGTCGCGCAACTGTTCGCGGCGCCCGGTGTCGAAACCGGCATCGCACCCGCGACCGACCAGCGTCACTGAGCCGCGCACCCGTGCCCGCCAGCGGCACGGCGCGGGCGCATAATGACGCACGAGCGCCGCACGCGCGGTTCAAGCGCCGGAGGCACGGCCTTCGGCGCAAGCCGCTTTCCACGGTCGGCGCGCTGCAGGAGAAACGCATGAATCGCCGCCCCTTTTACGCACCCCGCACCCTCGTCCTGACGAGCATGGCAGCCGGCACGCTCGCGCTTGCCGGCTGCGCGATGCCGCCGCCCACTGCCACGATCCTGAGCCGCTTGCCCGAACCGGGCGCGTCGGGCGGCCAGCCGCCGGTGCTGTCGAGCGCCGAACGCAAGCGCTACGACGAGATCGATCGGCAGGTACTGCGCGAGCAGAACAGCGCGATGGCGGCCGAAGCGGCCGCGCGCGCGTGGGCCTATTACTCGCCGCCGCCCGTGACGGTCTACGGCGGGTACTACGGTGGATGGGGTAATCGCTGGGGCACGGGTATCGGTTACGGCTACCCGGGCTGGTGGTGGTGAGCGGGCGTCGCCCGATCGATTGACGACTGGCAGGAAATAAAAAAGCGCGGCATTTCCCGCGCTTTTTCAATGGATTCGAGGCATCGCGCTCAGTGATGCGCCGCCTTGCCCTTGTCGCCGCCGCGATACCGCGACGGTTTCGCGATCGACTGCGGATTCGGCACGACGCGCACCGGCGCCGCGGAGACGGCGCCACGCGTCGACGTATTCGACGGCGTGTTGTTCACCGGCCCTGCCGGCGCATTCGGCGACACGAACTGCACGAATACTTCGCCGTCCTTCACCATGCCCATCTCGTAGCGCGCACGCTCCTCGATCGCCGCAGTGCCGCTCTGCAGATCCTGCACTTCACCGGCGGTGCGCTCGTTGCGCAGCTTCTCGTCCGCGTTCTTCTGCAACTGATCGTCGAGTTGCTGACGCAATTCGTGCACCCGCAGCCAGCCGCCGTGTCCCCACCATAGGGGGTACTGAATGAGCGCCAGCAAGGCAATCAGGACGACAGTGACAAGCCGCATGTAAGAGACGCAGATATAAGAAGCGCCGCTCCGCGCACAGGCACAGAGCGGCGTCGAGATGACTAACCCGATAGTAGCGCGTTAGCGCAGGTTATAGAAAGCCGATTTGCCCGGGTAGCTCGCGATGTCGCCGAGATCTTCCTCGATACGCAGCAGCTGGTTGTACTTCGAGATGCGGTCGCTGCGCGACAGCGAACCCGTCTTGATCTGACCGGCGTTCAGGCCGACCGCGATGTCCGCGATCGTCGAATCTTCCGTTTCGCCCGAGCGGTGCGAGATCACGGCCGTGTAACCCGCGCGCTTCGCCATTTCGATCGCCGCGAACGTTTCGGTCAGCGTACCAATCTGGTTGATCTTGATGAGGATCGAGTTCGCGATGCCCCTCTCGATGCCTTCCTTCAGGATGCGCGTGTTCGTGACGAACAGGTCGTCGCCGACCAGTTGCACTTTCTTGCCGAGGCGATCGGTCAGCAGCTTCCAGCCGTCCCAGTCGCTTTCGTGCATGCCGTCCTCGATCGACACGATCGGGAACTTGTCGGCGAGCGTCGCGAGGTAATCGGTGAATTCGGCCGACGACAGTTGCAGGCCCTCGCCCGCGAGCTGGTACTTGCCGTCGTGGTAGAACTCGGATGCCGCGCAGTCGAGCGCGAGCAGCACGTCTTCGCCCGCACGGTAGCCGGCCTTCTCGATCGCCTGCAGGATCGTCGACAGGCACTCGTCGTTGCTGCCGAAGTTCGGTGCGAAACCGCCTTCGTCGCCCACCGCCGTGCTCATGCCGCGATCGCTGAGGATCTTCTTCAGCGCGTGGAACACTTCCGCGCCGCAGCGCAGCGCTTCACGGAACGTCGGCTGGCTGACCGGGACGATCATGAATTCCTGGATGTCCAGGCTGTTGTTCGCGTGCGCGCCGCCGTTGACGATGTTCATCATCGGCACCGGCAGTTGCATCGCGCCCGAACCGCCGAAGTAGCGGTACAGCGGCAGGCCGGCTTCTTCGGCAGCCGCCTTCGCGACGGCCATCGACACGGCCAGCATCGCGTTCGCGCCGAGGCGCGACTTGTTGTCGGTACCGTCCAGCTCGAGCAGCGTCTTGTCGAGGAACGCCTGTTCCGACGCGTCGAGGCCCATGATGGCTTCGGAGATTTCGGTGTTGATGTGCTCGACCGCCTTCAGCACGCCCTTGCCGTTGTAGCGGCCGGCTTCGCCGTCGCGCAGCTCGATCGCTTCACGCGAGCCGGTGGACGCGCCCGACGGCACCGCCGCGCGGCCCATCGTGCCCGATTCGAGCAGCACGTCGCATTCGACGGTGGGGTTGCCGCGCGAATCCAGAATCTCGCGGCCGATGATATCTACGATTGCACTCATGGGTTTCCTCTGAGAATGACGATGGATTCTTCAAACTGCGACGGCGTGAGCGCCGGAACCGCTTTCGCTACAGACGCGCGAAGCCGTCGCAAGGTTCATTCGATCTTTAATTGAAATCGTTTTCCAGGAACGGATTGCGCTTCACCGCCTGGTCGAGCGTGACGAGGGTCTCCAGCAACGCGCCCATCCGGTTCAGCGGCACCGCGTTCGGGCCGTCCGACTTCGCCTCGGCCGGATTCGGATGCGTTTCCATGAACAGGCCCGCGACGCCCGTCGCGACCGCCGCGCGTGCGAGCACCGGCACGAATTCGCGCTGGCCGCCCGAGCTCGTGCCCTGCCCGCCCGGCAACTGCACCGAGTGGGTCGCATCGAACACGACCGGCGCGTTCGTCTCGCGCATGATCGCGAGCGAACGCATGTCCGACACGAGATTGTTGTAGCCGAACGAGACGCCGCGCTCGCACGCCATGAAGCGGTCCTCCGACAGCCCGGCCTCACGTGCCGCGTCGCGCGCCTTGTCGATCACGTTCTTCATGTCGTGCGGCGCGAGGAACTGGCCCTTCTTGATGTTGACCGGCTTGCCCGAGCGCGCGCACGCATGGATGAAATCGGTCTGACGGCACAGGAACGCGGGCGTCTGCAGCACGTCGACGACCGACGCGACCTGCTCGATCTCGTCGATCGAATGCACGTCGGTCAGCACCGGCAGCCCGAGCTGGCGCTTCACCTCGCCGAGGATCCGCAGCCCCTCGTCCATTCCGAGGCCGCGAAACGACTTGCCCGAACTGCGGTTCGCCTTGTCGTAGGACGACTTGTAGATGAACGGAACGTTCAGCTTCTCGCAGATCTCCTTCAGGCGGCCGGCCGTGTCGATCGTCATTTGCTCCGATTCGACGACACAGGTACCCGCGATCAGGAAGAAAGGCTGGTCGAGACCGACCTCGAAATCGCACAGCTTCATGCTTGCACTCCGCGCGCTTGCTTGTTGGCAAGCGCGGCTTCGACGAACGACTTGAACAGCGGATGACCGTCACGCGGCGTGGACGTGAATTCCGGGTGGAACTGGACACCGACGAACCACGGGTGCATCGAACGCGGCAGCTCCATCATTTCCGGCAGATCCTCGCTCGGGGTACGGGCGCTGATGATAAGGCCGCCGGCTTCGAGCTGGGGCACGAAGCGGTTATTGACTTCATAACGGTGGCGATGGCGCTCGTTCACGTCCTTGCCGTAGATTTCCTCCGCCATCGTGCCCGGCTTGATCGGGCAGCGCTGCGAACCCAGGCGCATCGTGCCGCCGAGATCGGATTCCTCGGTACGCGTCTCGACCTTGCCTTCGCGGTCGTACCATTCGGTGATCAGCGCGACCACGCGCTCCGGCGTGTCCGGATCGAATTCCGTGCTGTTCGCCTGCTTCAGGCCGACGACGTCGCGCGCGAATTCGATCACCGCGAGCTGCATGCCGAGACAGATGCCGAGATACGGCACCTTCGACTCGCGCGCGTAGCGAACCGCGGCGATCTTGCCTTCCGTGCCGCGACGGCCGAAGCCGCCCGGCACCAGCACGGCGTCGAGATGCTTCAGGCTATCGACGCCGTTCGTCTCGAGCTCTTCCGAGTCGATGTACTCGATGTTGACCTTGGTCGACGTGTGGATCGATGCATGACGCAGCGCCTCGATCAGCGACTTGTACGACTCGGTCAGGTCGACGTACTTGCCGACCATGCCGATCGTCACTTCGTGCTGCGGGTTCTCGAGCTTTTCGACGAGCGTCGACCACATGCTCAGGTCGGCATCCTTCGGCGACAGCTTCAGCTCTTCGCAGATGATCCGGTCGAGGCCCTGATCGTGCAGCATCTGCGGAATCTTGTAGATGCTGTCGGCGTCCCACACCGAGATCACGGCGTCTTCGGGCACGTTCGAGAACATCGAGATCTTCTTCGATTCGTCGTCGGGGATGCGGCGATCCGCACGGCACAGCAGCACGTGCGGCAGGATGCCGATCTCACGCAGCTTCTGCACGCTGTGCTGGGTCGGCTTCGTCTTCAGCTCGCCGGCCGTCGCGACGTACGGCACGAGCGTCAGGTGCACGAAGCACGCGCTGTTGCGGCCGAGGCGCAGGCTCATCTGGCGCGCGGCCTCGAGGAACGGCAGCGACTCGATGTCGCCGACCGTGCCGCCGATCTCGACGATCGCGACGTCCGGCTCGCCGCAGGTGGCCGATGCCGCCCCACGCTCGATGAACGCCTGGATTTCGTTCGTGATGTGCGGAATGACCTGCACGGTCTTGCCGAGATAGTCGCCGCGGCGTTCCTTGCGGATCACCGATTCGTAGATCTGGCCGGTCGTGAAGTTGTTGGCCTTGCGCATCTTCGTGCTGATGAAGCGCTCATAGTGGCCGAGGTCGAGGTCGGTCTCCGCTCCGTCTTCCGTCACGAACACTTCGCCGTGCTGAAACGGGCTCATCGTGCCGGGGTCGACGTTGATGTAGGGATCGAGTTTGAGGAGGGTGACTTTCAGACCGCGCGATTCGAGGATCGCGGCGAGAGAGGCGGCGGCAATACCCTTGCCGAGGGAAGAAACTACGCCGCCGGTGACGAAAACATATTTGGTCATCGCTGGATGCTCGCGGGAAAAACGGATTATACCGTAAAGCCCGCCCTTCTCTCAGCAATGACGTGATGATCGCGCCCTTTCGTGGCGGCCCGCGCCGGTCGCGTGCGCCGGTGCGAACCGGCCGGCCGGTCGGCGCCGCGCGCATGCGCCGGCGGGCGTTCCAGCCGCCCGACGAAGCGTCAGGCGCGCCTCGCGAGCGGCACGCCGGCCTGCGAAACGCCGCTCTCCTGCGCCTTCAGCGAATTCAGCATCCGCTGCAATGCGCGGGCGGTCTCGATCGGCCGCTCCATCGGGAACAGGTGGCTGCCCTCGAGCCATTCGATGCGCCCGCGCGTCGCGCGGCGCGTCGCATCGAGGCCGACCTGCCGCACCTCGCGCGAGCGCGTGCCGGCGAGGAAGCCAAGCGGCACCGGCGCGCCGTGCGCGAGCCGCGGGCCGAGCGTGTGCGGCAGCGTCCGGTAGATCAGGTATTCGACCTGCCGGTCGAACGCCAGCGCGCGCTCGCCGTCGGCGCCGGCCTGCGGGATCCCGTAGTCGATATAGTCGGCGAGCATCCGCTCGTCCCAGCGGGCGAACGCGGGCTTCTCGCGGAAGTGCCGCCACACTTCGTCGCGGCTCGTCCAGCGCGTGCGCCGGTTGCGCGTCGCGGCGGCCGGCGACAGCCGCTCGTCGAGCCCCGCCCACTGGCTCGCGCGCAGCGCGCCGGCGCGCCAGCCCGCGATGATCGGCGAATCGATCATCACGACGCCGCGCACCCACTGCGGCTTCTTCAGCGCGGCCATCAGCGACAGGTAGCCGCCGAGCGAATGGCCGACGAGCCAGACCGGGCGCTCGTAGCGGCTGCCGATATCGTCGAGCAGTTGTTCGACGAGATGCGGCCAGTCGCGCGTCACCGGGTAGCGGCGGTCGTGGCCGATCCGTTCGATGTAGCGCAGCTCGTAGTCGTCGGCCAGTTCGGCGAAGATCGTCCGGTACGTGGACGCCGGGAAGCCGTTCGCATGCGAGAAGTGGAGGATGTCCTTCAAACGCCGATGTCTCCTTTGTCGACGAGAGTTGGCGCTTTAGCGCTTACTCCCGTCCAATGCATGCTTCGCGGTCGGCGAGAGTGAGTGCTTCAGCTTACGCCAGCCCCATGCTTCATATTTATGTCGGAACCGCACTTCGGCACGGTACGCCGGCCGCGAGTTTTCCGTCCCGATACGCCAGCCTTCGCCGCGCTCACCGGTCCATCCAGTACCGGCGCCGTTCGTCGCGATAGCGTGCGAATGCGAACCCGCCGCCGGCCGGCGCGACGTCGAACCGCACGGCGCCGTCGCGATCGGTGCGCGGCAGCGGAATCCCGCGCGCCTCGTAGCGGGCGAGCACGGTCCGGTGCGGATGCCCGAAACGATTGCGATAGCCTACAGGAAATACCGCGACGCGCGGCCCGACCGAATCGAGGAAAGGCTCGACCGACGACGTGCGGCTGCCGTGGTGCGGCACGACCAGGATCTGCGCGGCCAGCGCGTCGCGCGCCTCATTCACGAGCCGGCGCTCGCCGCGCGCATCGATGTCGCCCGTCAGCAATGCCGAGGCGCCACCCGCATCGATGCGCAGCACACACGATTGTCCGTTCGACGAACCCGTGCCCACCCCGCCCGGCGGCCACAGCATCGTGAAGACGACGCCGTCCCAGGTCCACCGCTGCCCGGCCGCACAAGGCAGCCGATCGGCCACGCCGGCCGCCTGCGCCTCGCGCCACAGCCGGTGCCGCGGCGCAATGCCGGCCAGCAACTGGCGCACGTCGGCGGCCGCATAGACGGCCGGCGCGCCGCCCGCATGATCGGCATCCGCGTGACTGAGCACAAGCGAGTCGATCGTCGCGATGCCGCGCGCCCGCAATGCCGGCGCGACGATCCGCGTGCCGGCGTGGGACGACTCCGCGCCCGGCCCCGCATCGAACAGCAAGGTTCGCCGAGCGGTTTCGACCAGCACCGCCGCGCCCTGCCCGACGTCGAGCACGGTGAGCCGAAAACCGCCCGGCGGCGGCGCGTCGGGCGCCGGCGCGACGAGCGGCAGCCACGTCAGCGGCGCGGCCCAACGCAACGGCCAGCCGCGCGGCATCAGCGCCCACACGACCCCCACGCATGCGAGCGCCAACACCGGCCACTCGGGCATGCGCAGCCAGAACACACCGGCCGGCCAGTCGGCCAGGTGCGCGAGGAGCGCCATCATCGGTGCGAGCGCCGCATGCGCCAGCCGGAAGGCCGCCGCATCGAGCGGCGGCGGCAACGCGATGCCGGCCAGCACGACCGGCGTCACGACCGAGCTGACCCACGGAATCGCGAATGCATTGCCGAACGGGCCCGACAGGGAGATCTGTGCGAACCAGGCGGCGGTGAGCGGCGCGAGACCGATCGTCACCGCGTACTGCACGCGCGTCGCCTCGGCGATGCGGCGCCGGCAGCGCGTGACCCATCCGCGCACCCGCCTCCGCAAGCGGGCCGTACCGCTTTCCGCGCCCGTTTCGTCGATCTCGTCGTTCCGATCGATCTCGCGCACCGCGCGCCAGCCGGCGACGGCCAACAGGATCACCGCGACCGCGCCGAACGACAGCCAGAAGCCGGCCGACAGCACGGCCCACGGATCGGCGAGCAGCACGCCGCCGAGCGCCGCGCACAACACCGCGGACGTCGGCACGCTGCGGCCGGCCAGATATGCGACGCCGCCACCCGCGATCATCCACCACGCGCGCTGTGCCGGCACGTTGAAGCCGGCGAGCGCGGCGTAGCCCGCGGCAGCAACCAGCGCGGCAAGCGCGGCCGCGTACGGCGCCGGCAACACGAGCGTCGCGGCCCGCGCGCGCCAGCGCACGCGGCGCCAGACCATCGAGACCAGCCAGCCGGCGATCGCGCCGACCAGCCCGACATGGAGACCGGAAATCGCGACCAGGTGGCTCGTGCCGGTGTTGCGCAGGACGCGCCAGTTGTCGCCGCCGATGCCCGATTGGTCGCCGATGGCCAGCGCGGCGACGATGCCGCGGTGCGCCGCATCGCTACCCAGCACCGCGCCGATGCGTGCACGCAGCGTGTCGCGCACCCGGTCGATCGATGCGCGCCACCCCGATGCGCGCGCATCGAGCAATACCGCCCGACGCGGCGCACTGACATAGCCGATCGCACGAATGCCCGCGGCGAGCCACGCGGCCTCGCTGTCGCGCACGCCGGGATTGGCCTCGGCATGCGGGCGCTTGAGACGCACGACGAAACGCCAGCGCTCGGCAGCGCGCAAATCGGGCAGCGCATCGCGCGTCGCGGATGCGCCATACGCGCGCCACGACAGCCGGATCAATGGCGGAAAACGGGTGAGCCCCGCATCGTTCGACTCGACCGCGAACAGCAGCCGCGCGCCCGTCTCGTCAACGACCGGCAACCCGCGGATCACGCCCGTGACGACGATGTCGCGCCCTTCCCACTCGACAGGCAGACTGTCGCGCAACCGCCATTCGGCCCGCGCGGCCGCATAGCCGAACCCCGCGACGCAGGCCGCGACCACGCACAGCATCCATCCGCCCACGACGACCGCACGCGTGCGCCGCCGACGCACGCACCACGCGCCCAGCGCCGCACAGCCCGCGAGCACGGCTGCTCCGATCGTCCATGCGATCGCCCCGGGCAACGCCGCCTGCCGCTGCAGCACGACGACGCCGAGCGCGAACGCGATCCACCACACGCGCATTCCGCCTCCTCGTCGACCCGGCGCCGCCCCTGCCCATGCGGCGCCTTCCGGCAACGATTATGCGGACGAAAGGGCGAGTCGCGGCAGCGCGGCGAGCGCGTTAGCCGAAGTGCATACGGCCAGTTCGCCGGTATCGATCCCGCGCAATTCGGCGAGCACATCGCCGATGCGCGGCACCTGGTCGGGCGTATTGCGGGTTTTGTAGGCCCATTCGGGCGCGATGTCGGGCGCGTCGGTTTCGACGACGAGCGCGTCGAGCGGCAACTCGGTGGCGAGCCGGCGGATCTGCCGCGCACGCGAGAAGGTCACGTTGCCGCCGAAGCCGAGATGCAGCCCCTGCGCCAGATACGCTTCGGCCTGCTGAAAACTGCCGTTGAACGCATGCGCGATGCCGCGCCGCACGCCGAAACGGCGCAGCCCGGCCAGCACGCGGTCCTGCGACTTGCGCACGTGGCACAGCACCGGCAGATCGAATTCCCGCGCGAGCCGGAGCTGGCCCTGGTAGAAGAACTGCTGCCGGTCTTCGTCGAGCCCCGGCACGAAATAGTCGAGCCCGATCTCGCCGATCGCGACGAAACGCGGATCGTCGAGGCTCGCCTCGATCTCCATGCGCAGCCGGTCGAGATCGGCGTCGCGCGCCTGCGGCGTATACATCGGATGAATGCCGAGCGCGTACGCCGCGCCCGGCGTGCGCTGCGCGAGTTCGCGCACCGTCGTGAAGTTGTCGCGCCCGATGCTCGGGATCACGATGCGCGACACGCCGGCCGCGTGCGCAGCCTGCGCGACCGCGTCGCGGTCGGTGTCGAACTCGGCGGCATCGAGATGGCAGTGCGTGTCGATCCACATGGCAGCGGTCCTGCGCCGTTGTGCCATGCCGCGACGAACAGGCGGCCGGCGAGCGGCGTGGCTTTTTTACACCGGCAGCGCCGGCTCCTCGTGCAGCACCCCGTCGCGCAGCCGCATGATGCGGTCGCAGCGCGCGGCGAGATCGGGGTCGTGCGTGACGATCACGAAACTCGTTTCGAGCGTCTCGGACAGTTCGAGCATCAGGTTGAACACCGTGTCGGCCGTCGTGCCGTCGAGGTTGCCGGTCGGCTCGTCGGCGAGCACGCACGCGGGCTTCGTAACCAGCGCGCGCGCGATCGCGACGCGCTGCCGTTCGCCGCCCGACAGCTCGCCCGGCCGGTGCTTCGCACGCGGGCCGAGACCGACGCGTTCGAGCATCGCCTGTGCCTGCTCCCGCGCGTCCTCGGTCGTCATCCGGCGGATGCGCAACGGCATCGCGACGTTGTCGAGCGCCGTGAACTCGGGCAGCAGGTGGTGGAACTGGTAGACGAAGCCGAGCGCACGGTTGCGCAGTTCGTTGCGCTCGCGCTCGGCGAGCTGCGTAAAAGGCCTGCCGAGCAGCGACACTTCGCCGGCGCTCGGTTCGTCTAGGCCGCCGAGCACGTGCAGCAGCGTGCTCTTGCCGGAGCCCGACGCGCCGACGACCGCGAGCTTCTCCCCGCGCCGCACCGTCAGCTCGGTGTTGTCGAGCACCTGCACGTTGAAGCCGCCCTGTACGAACGCCTTCGTGATCCCGCGCGCCTGAAGCACGTATTCCTGCATACCTGCCGAATCCTGTCTGTTGTGTTGTTGTCGTGAGTCCGCGAATGCGGCCGCGCGGTCATTCATAGCGGAGCGCCTCCGCCGGCTTCACCTTCGCGCCGCGCCAGCTCGGATAGAGCGTCGCGACGGCCGACAGCGCGAACGCGATCAGCCCGATCCGGATCACGTCGCTCGCGACGAGTTCGGACGGCAGCTCGCTGATGAAGTACACCGAGGGCGGCAGGAACTGCACGCCGAACAGATGCTCGATCATCGGGATCAGCCACGGGATGCTCCACGCGATCAGGCAGCCAAGCGCGACGCCGGACGCGGTGCCGACGAAGCCGATCGTCACGCCCTGCACGACGAAGATCTTCATGATCGACCCCGGCTGCGCGCCGAGCGTGCGCAGGATCGCGATGTCGGCCTGCTTGTTGGTGACCGTCATCACGAGCGACGACACGAGGTTGAACGCGGCCACCGCGATGATCAGCGTGAGGATGATGAACATCATCCGCTTCTCGATCTGCACGGCCGAGAACCACGTCTTGTTCTGCTGGGTCCAGTCGCGGATGTAGAGGCTGCCCGACAGCGTATGCGACAGCTCGACGGCGACCTGCGGCGCCTTCTGCATGTCGGTGAGTCGCAGCCGCACGCCGGTCGGCGCGCTCATCCGGAATAGCGCCTCGGCGTCGCGTATGTTGATCATCGCGAGCGTGCTGTCGTATTCGTAGTGGCCCGATTCGAACACGCCGACCACGGTGAACTGCTTCAGGCGCGGCATCATGCCGGCCGGCGTGATCGAGCCTTCGGGCGCGACGAGCGTGACCTTGTCGCCGACCGTCACGCCGAGATTGCCGGCGAGCGCGTCGCCGAGCACGATGCCGAACTGGCCCGGCACGAGCGCGGCCAGCCGGCCGGCCTTCATGTCCTTGCCGATGTCCGACACCTGCGGCTCGAGCGACGGTTCGACGCCGCGCAGCATCACGCCGCTCACCGCGTCCTGGCGCGTGAGCAGCGCCTGCGCGTCGACGTACGGCGCCGCGCCGATCACCGCCGGATTGCGGCGCGCTTCCTGCGCGGTCAGTTGCCAGTCGGGCATCGAGCCCGTCGGCGAGAACACCTCGACGTGCGCGAGCACCGACAGCATGCGGTCGCGCACCTCCTTCTGGAAGCCGTTCATCACCGACAGCACGACGATCAGCGCCGCGACGCCGAGCGCGATCCCGAGCATCGAGACGAGCGCGATGAAGGAAATGAAGCCGTTGCCGGTCGTGCGTTTGCCGGCGCGCGTGTAGCGCCAGCCGATCTGCCATTCGTACGGAAGTTTCAAGCGAATCCTTTCTGCTGGTTACGGCGGGAGGCGCGCCGCGGCCGGACCGCCGCCGGGTGGCGGCCGGCAGCCCGGGCACGGTCGAAAAAACGGCCGCCGGACGCGAACGGGCCGTCAGCCGGCCCGATCACGCGCGCAGTTTGCCATACAATGCGCACCATCATGCACGACCGACGCCTCCATTTTCTCGTTCCGTTCGCGCTGCCGTCGGCGGCCGACGCGGCCTCGTCCCTGCATACGCTGGACAGCCCCGCGCTCCAAAAGTTGCTCGCCCGAGCAAGCCTCGTCGAGCGCGTGACCGGCGAGGACTTCCAGCGCACGCTGCCGCACGAGCGCTGGCTGGCCAGCCGGTTCGGCGCCACGCAGGGCAACGCCGCCGACGAGGCGCCGCTCGCGCCCTACATGCTGCTGGCCGACGGCGGCGATCCCGGCGCGCACGCGTGGGCGTGCGTCGAGCCCGTGCACGTCGAAATCGCGCACGATCATCTGGTGCTCGTCGATCCGGCCGCCCTCGCGCTCGACGACGGCGACGCGGCCGCGCTGCTCGCGGTCGCGCGGCCGCTGATCGAGGAGCTGGGCGTGCGGCTCGAAGCGCCGAACCCCGCGCGCTGGTACCTGTCGAGCGACCAGCTCGCGCGCCTCGCCGGCGCCGCGCCGCTGCGCGCCAGCGGCCGCAACATCGAGATCTGGCTGCCGCACGAGGCGCACACGGGCGAGCGCTCGCGGATGTGGATGAAACTGCAGAACGAAGTGCAGATGGCGTGGTTCCAGCACCCGGTGAACGAAGCCCGCGAGGCCCGTGGCCTGCCGGCCGTCAATTCGATCTGGTTCCATGCGCAGGGCACGCTGAAGCCGGTCGGCAAGCCGTTCGCGCGCGTGGTGTCCGCGTCGCCGGCCGCGCTCGGCCTCGCGCGCGCCGCGCAAGCCGAAGCCGGCAACCTGCCCGCGACGTTCGGCGCGCTGCCCGGCGCCGACGGCGCGACGCTCGTCGAGCTGCCGGCGCTGACCACCCCGTTCATCGAGCAGGACTGGGCGCGCTGGCACGACGGCCTCGCCGCGCTGGAGCGCGACTGGTTCGCACCCGCGCTCGCCGCGCTGCAGAACGGCGAACTGGCGAGCGTCGACGTGACGCTGTGCGGCGACACGAGCTCCGTCACGCTGCACGCGACGCGCGGCGACCTGCGCAAGTTCTGGCGCCGCCGCGCGCTTGCCTCCCTGTTCGAATAACAAGCCCACCCGTATGACCCGCATCGTTACCCGCCCCGTCGCGCCCGCCGACGCCGAAGCGCTCGCGCGCCACGGCCTGCACCCCGTCCTCGCGCGCCTGTATGCGTCGCGCGGCGTGCAGTCGCCCGTCGACATCGAGACCGCGCTCGCGCGCCTCGTTCCGCCCACCGAGCTGAAAGGCTGCGCCGATGCGGCGGTGCTGCTCGCCGACGCGATCGCCGACAAGCGGCGCCTGCTCGTCGTCGCCGACTACGACTGCGACGGCGCGACCGCCTGCGCGGTCGCGGTGCGCGGCCTGCGGATGTTCGGCGCGCGGATCGACTACCTGGTGCCGAACCGCTTCGAATACGGCTACGGCCTCACGCCGGAGATCGTCGAGCTCGCGGCCGCGCGCAAGCCCGACCTGCTGATCACGGTCGACAACGGGATCGCGAGCGTCGCCGGCGTCGAAGCCGCGAACGCGCGCGGCATCGACGTGCTCGTGACCGACCACCACCTGCCCGGCGACGCGCTGCCCGCCGCGCGCGCGATCGTCAACCCGAACCAGCCCGGCTGCGCGTTCCCGAGCAAGCACCTGGCCGGCGTGGGCGTGATGTTCTACGTGCTGCTCGCGCTGCGCGCCGAGCTGCGCCGCCGCGGCGCGTTCGCCAGCAAGGAAGCCGAGCCGCGCCTCGACGGTCTGCTCGACCTCGTCGCGCTCGGCACCGTCGCCGACGTCGTGCGGCTCGACGGCAACAACCGCGTGCTCGTCGCGCAAGGGCTGCAGCGCATCCGCAACGGCCGCATGCAGCCAGGCGTCGCCGCGCTGTTCCGCGCCGCCGCGCGCGAAGCGCGCACCGCATCGGGCTTCGACCTCGGCTTCGGCCTCGGCCCGCGCCTGAACGCGGCCGGGCGGCTGTCCGACATGTCGCTCGGCATCGAATGCCTGATCACCGACGACATCGGCCGCGCGTGGGATCTCGCGCAGCAGCTCGACGTGATGAACCGCGAGCGCCGCGAAATCGAGGCCGGCATGCAGCAGCAGGCGCTCGCCGATCTCGCCGACGTCGATCCGGCCGACGCGTGCACGATCACGCTGTTCAATCCGGAGTGGCACCAGGGCGTGATCGGCATCGTCGCCGGCCGGCTCAAGGAAAAATTCCACCGCCCGTCGTTCACGTTCGCGCACGCCGACGACGACGGCAAGCGGGTCAAGGGTTCCGGCCGGTCGATCGCCGGCTTCCATCTGCGCGACGCACTCGACCTCGTGTCGAAACGCGAACCGGACCTGATCGTCGCGTTCGGCGGCCACGCGATGGCGGCGGGCCTCACGCTCGACACCGACAACGTGCCGCGCTTCGCGGCCGCGTTCGAGGCCGTCGCGCGCGAATGGCTGTCCGACGACGCGCTGGCCCGCGTGATCGAGACCGACGGCGAACTCGAGGACGCGTACTTCACGCCGCAGTTCGTCGGCCTGCTCGACGAAGCCGTGTGGGGGCAAGGGTTTCCGGCCCCGCTTTTCTCGGGCGAATTCGACGTCGTGTCGCAGTCGCTCGTGAAGGAAAAGCACCTGAAGCTGCAGCTCGCGCGCGGTCGCCAGCGCTTCAACGCGATCTGGTTCAACCATACCGAGCCGCTGCCGGCGAGCGCGCTGGTCGCGTACCGGCTCGTCGCCGATACGTGGAACGGCGTCACGCGCGTCCAGCTGATCGTCGAACACGCGGCCGGCTGAGTGGGCCGGCCGTTCCGCGATGCCCGCCCCTGCCTGTGCGCGACGCGCCGGACGAGGCCGTCAACACGCGTACAGGCACCGTTTGCGTCACCGGGCAACCCGGCCGATCGGCTATAATTCCGCTTTTTTACGAAGCCGGAACAGCGAACGATCATGGAAGCGGAACGTCTCAACGCGATCGAAAGCTCCCTGCTCGACCTGCGCAATCGCGCGGGCGAGCTTCGGGGGTATCTTTGACTACGACGCCAAAGCTGCGCGTCTGACCGAAGTCAACAAGGAACTCGAAGACCCGAACGTCTGGAACGATTCGAAGAACGCCCAGGCGCTCGGTCGCGAGAAAAAGCTGCTTGAAGGCGTCGTCACGACGCTCACCGCGCTCGATAGCGACTTGCGCGACGCGCTCGACCTGTTCGAGCTGGCGCGCGAGGAAGGCGACGAGGATACGCTTCTCGCCTCGGAAGAAGACGCCGCGAAGCTCGAGGCGCGCGTCGGCGACATCGAATTCCGCCGGATGTTCTCGAACCCGGCCGATCCGAACAACTGCTTCATCGACATCCAGGCCGGCGCCGGCGGCACCGAGGCATGCGACTGGGCGTCGATGCTGCTGCGCCAGTACCTGCGCTACTGCGAACGCAAGGGCTTCAAGGCCGAAGTGCTCGAAGAATCCGACGGCGACGTCGCCGGCATCAAGAACGCGACGGTCAAGGTCACGGGCGAATACGCATACGGCTTCCTGCGCACCGAAACGGGCATTCACCGCCTCGTGCGCAAGTCGCCGTTCGACTCGTCGGGCGGCCGCCATACGTCGTTCTCGTCGGTGTTCGTCTATCCGGAAATCGACGACTCGATCGAAGTCGAGATCAACCCGGCCGACCTGCGCATCGACACGTACCGCGCGTCGGGCGCGGGCGGCCAGCACATCAACAAGACCGACTCCGCGGTGCGGATCACGCACATGCCGACCGGCATCGTCGTGCAGTGCCAGAACGACCGCTCGCAGCACCGCAACCGCGCCGAAGCGATGGCGATGCTGAAGTCGCGCCTGTACGAAGTCGAAATGCGCAAGCGCCAGGCCGAGCAGGACAAGCTCGAATCGAGCAAGACCGATGTGGGCTGGGGCCACCAGATCCGCTCGTACGTGCTCGACCAGAGCCGCGTGAAGGACCTGCGCACGAACGTCGAAATGAGCAACACGCGTGCGGTGCTCGACGGCGACCTCGACGACTTCATCAGCGCGAGCCTCAAACAGGGCGTGTAAGCGCTGCGGCGCGGCCGGCCCGCGCCGCCCTTCCCGTTTGCGTTGCCGCACCCCACTCCGAATTCCGACCATCATGACCGAACCGACCCAAACGCAGCCCGCCGTCACGGCGGACGACAACCAGATCATCGCCGAGCGCCGCGAGAAGCTGCGCGCGTTGCGCGAGCAAGGCGTCGCCTATCCGAACGACTTCCGGCCCGAGCACCATGCAGCCGACCTGCAGGCCAAATTCGCCGATTCGGACAAGGCCGCGCTCGAAGCGAATCCGGTCGAGGTGTCGGTCGCCGGCCGCATGATGCTCAAGCGCGTGATGGGCAAGGCGAGCTTCGCGACGGTGCAGGACGGGTCGGGCCAGATTCAGTTCTTCGTGACGCCGAACGACGTCGGCGCCGACACCTACGACGCGTTCAAGAAGTGGGACCTCGGCGACATCGTCGCCGCGCGCGGCGTGCTGTTCCGCACCAACAAGGGCGAGTTGTCGGTCCAGTGCAAGGAGCTGCGCCTGCTGTCGAAGGCGCTGCGTCCGCTGCCGGACAAGTTCCACGGCCTGTCCGACCAGGAAATGCGCTACCGCCAGCGCTACGTCGACCTGATCGTCACGCCGGAAACGCGCGACACGTTCCGCGCCCGCACGAAGACGATCGCGTCGATCCGCAAGTTCATGGACAACGCCGAGTTCATGGAAGTCGAGACGCCGATGCTGCACCCGATCCCGGGCGGCGCGGCCGCGAAGCCGTTCGTCACGCATCACAATGCGCTCGACATGCAGATGTTCCTGCGCATCGCGCCGGAGTTGTACCTGAAGCGCCTGATCGTCGGCGGCTTCGAGCGCGTGTTCGAAATCAATCGCAATTTCCGGAACGAAGGCGTGTCGCCGCGCCACAACCCGGAATTCACGATGATGGAGTTCTACGCCGCGTACACCGACTACCGCTGGCTGATGGACTTCACCGAGCAACTGATCCGCCAGGCGGCGATCGATGCGCTCGGCACCGCGACGATCCAGTATCAGGGCCGCGAGCTCGACCTCGCGAAGCCGTTCCATCGCCTGACGATCACGCAGGCGATCCAGAAGTACGCACCGGACTACACCGACGGCCAGTTGTCGGACGACGCGTTCCTGCGCACGGAACTGAAGCGCCTCGGCGTCGACGTGTCGCAGCCGGCCTTCCTGAATGCAGGCATCGGCGCGCTGCAGCTCGCGCTGTTCGAGGAAACCGCGGAATCGCAGCTGTGGGAGCCGACCTACATCATCGACTACCCGGTCGAGGTGTCGCCGCTCGCACGCGCATCGGATACGGTGCCGGGCATCACCGAGCGTTTCGAGCTGTTCATGACCGGCCGCGAGATCGCGAACGGCTTCTCGGAACTGAACGATCCGGAAGACCAGGCCGCGCGCTTCAAGAAGCAGGTCGAGCAGAAAGATGCGGGCGACGAGGAAGCGATGTTCTTCGACGCCGACTACATCCGCGCGCTCGAATACGGGATGCCGCCGACCGGCGGTTGCGGGATCGGCATCGACCGTCTCGTGATGCTGCTGACCGACAGCCCGACGATCCGCGACGTGCTGCTGTTCCCACACCTGCGCCGCGAAGACTGACGGCCGTCCCCGCGTGTGCGCCGCATTCCGTGGCGCGCACGCGTCGGCTTTGTAACGACGCGTAAATCCCGCCAGCCGGCGTCTGTCGGCCTTCGATCCTTCCCCGTTTTATTCCCACGTCGCGACGGCCTTCCCCGGGTTTTCCCGGTAGCAAGCGCCGATCCCGCGCTGCAATTCGTTACACCTTGATACGGCGCGCCGCTGGGCCGTGAACGACACTCCTGTTGCGTCACCACGCATGAGCACGGGACCAGAACGAGGCACCGGAACGCCGAGTCTGCTCGCTCCCGAGCGTGGGATCCTGCTCCGGCGCAGTGCGTCGATCCGGATCGACCTTGGAGAAAAAAATGGACAACCAGAATCAGACCACGCCGCAAAAGCAACGCCTCCACCCGCTGATCGCCACCGCGGCCGGCGCCGTCATCGTCGCCAGCCTCGCGGCGACCGCGGCGATCACGGGCGTCTTCCCGAAAGCCACCAGCAGCAACGAACAGAACGGTCAGACCCAGGCCGCGCTGATCGCGTCGCAGCCGGCCGTCGATACGGCCGCGGCCGCCAGCGCCGCGCTCGCCGCGCAAGCGCAGCGGCAGGCGGCGGAACAGGCCGCCGCGCAGCAGAAGGCCGCCGTCGCGCAGGCCGAGCCGAAGCCGGCGCCGCGCCCGGCCGCACCGCACCGCCGTCACACGACCGCGCCGCAGCCGCCGCAATACGCGCAGCAGCCGTCGGCGCCTGCGCAAACCTACTGCCAGAGCTGCGGCACGGTCGTCTCGATCACGCAGACGCGCACGCCGGGCCAGAGCTCGGGGATCGGCGCCGTGGGCGGCGCGGCGGCCGGCGGCCTGCTCGGCAACCAGTTCGGCAACGGCAACGGCCGCACCGCGATGACGATCATCGGCGCGCTGGGCGGCGGGCTCGCCGGTAACCAGGTCGAGAAGCAGGTTCGCGCGGAAACCGACTATCAGGTGCAAGTGCAGATGGAAAGCGGTGCGACGCGCACGTTCACGTACCACAACCCGCCGCCGTTCGGCCAGGGCCAGCGCGTGCGGATCGAGAACGGCACGCTGGTCGGCGCGTAATCATCTGATCGTGTAGTCGCCGGCGTTCGCTGCCCGTGTGTCGTGCGCGGCGGCGCGCCCAAAACGAAAACGGCTCGCGAGCGCTTGCTCGCGAGCCGTTTTTCATGGGCGCGGCGTGCGCCGTTGCAGCGCGCGCCGCGACCGGTCGGGTCGGTCAGTCCTCGTCGTCGAAATCCGCTTCGTCGATCCAGTGCGCCTGGATCGCCTCGAGGATCTTCTCGCCGGAGTGCGCCGGATCGTCGTCGAAGCCGTCGAGTTCGAGCACCCACTGGCGCAGGTCGACGAAGTTGATTCGCTGCGGGTCGATGTCCGGGTACTTGTCCGCCAGCGCAATGGCTATTTCACGCGAATCGGTCCATTTCATCGCCTGTCTCCGGTTCCTGTCAGTGATTTTCCTTCGCGTGGTTGATCGAGTACTTCGGGATCTCGACCACCAGGTCCGAATCTTCCTTCACGATCGCCTGGCACGACAGACGCGACGTCGGCTCGAGGCCCCACGCCTTGTCCAGCAGATCGTCCTCGTCCTCCTCGGACGGCGTCAGATCGTTGAAGCCTTCGCGGATCACCACGTGGCACGTCGTGCATGCACACGACTTCTCGCATGCGTGCTCGATCTCGATCCCGTGATCGAGCAGGTTGTCGCAGATACTCTTGCCGGGCGTCGCGTCGATCACCGCGCCGTCCGGGCACAGTTCGACGTGAGGCAGCACCACCAGTTGAGGCATGTTCGTTCCGTCAGTCAGGGTGCGGCGCCACGCGCCGCACGTTCATCGTCGCGCGGGCCGTTGCCGGCCGATGCGCGGTTCGTGGGTTCAGATCTCGTCGAGCCGGCGGCCCGACAGCGCGCGCTTGATGCTCTTGTCCATCCGGCGCGCCGCGAATTCGTCGGTACCGTCGGCCAGCGCCTTGGTCGCCGCTTCGATCGCATTCGTATCGTCGCCCTGCGCGACCGCGCGCAACGCCGCGGCCAGCGCGTCGACCTGCGCGCGCTCGTCGGCATCGAGCAATTCGCCGTCGGCCGCCAGCGCGGCCTGCGTCGCCTCGAGCATCCGCTCGGCCTCGACCTGCGCTTCGCGCAGCGCACGCGCGCGCATGTCGATTTCAGCGGTCTTGAAGCTGTCTTCCAGCATCTTCGCGATGTCGTCGTCGGCGAGGCCGTACGACGGCTTCACGACGACCGACGCCTCGACGCCCGACAGCTGCTCGCGTGCGAACACCGACAGCAGGCCGTCCGCGTCGACCTGATAGGTCACGCGAATGCGGGCCGCGCCCGCCGTCATCGGCGGAATGCCGCGCAGCTCGAAGCGCGCGAGCGACCGGCAGTCGGCGACGAGCTCGCGCTCGCCCTGCACGACGTGGATCGCCATCGCGGTCTGGCCGTCCTTGAAGGTCGTGAATTCCTGCGCGCGCGCGATCGGAATCGTCGAGTTGCGCGGAATGATCTTCTCGACGAGGCCGCCCATCGTCTCGACACCGAGCGACAGCGGAATCACGTCGAGCAGCAGCCAGTCGTCGCCGGTGCCGCGGTTACCCGCGAGCAGATCGGCCTGGATCGCCGCGCCGAGCGCGACGACCTGGTCCGGATCGAGGTTCACGAGCGGCGGCTGGCCGAAATATTTCGCGACCGCGTCGCGGATCACCGGCATGCGCGTCGCGCCGCCGACGAGCACGACGCCCTTGATGTCGGCCGGCGTGACCTGCGCATCGCGCAGCGCCTTGCGGGTCGGCGTGAGCGTGCGCTGCACGAGCGGCTCGACGAGCGACGCGAAGGTATCGTGCGAAATCGTCTGCACGAGGTGCGCACCGCTCGACAGCGTCACGTCGAGCGCCGCTTCGGGCGCCGACGACAGCGCTTCCTTCAGCACGCGCACGCGATCGAGCAGCAGGCGCACGTCCTCGGGCGCGAGCGTCTTCGCGTCGATCCCGGCCTGCGCGAGCACGTGACCGAACAGCGCGTGGTCGAAATCGTCGCCGCCCAGGGCGGAATCGCCGCCCGCGGCCAGCACCTCGAACACGCCCTTCGTCAGCTTCAGGATCGACAGGTCGAACGTGCCGCCGCCGAGGTCGTACACCGCGTAAAGGCCTTCAGCCGCATTGTCGAGGCCATAGGCGATCGCCGCGGCGGTCGGTTCGTTCAGCAGGCGCAGCACGTTCAGGCCCGCGAGGCGCGCGGCATCCTTGGTCGCCTGGCGCTGCGCGTCGTCGAAGTATGCGGGCACCGTGATCACCGCACCGACCAGATCGTCGCCGAGCGAATCTTCCGCGCGATAACGCAGCGTCGCGAGAATCTCGGCCGACACTTCGACCGGGCTCTTCACGCCGTCGATCGTGCGGATCTGCACCATGCCCGGCGCGTCGACGAATTCGTACGGCGCGTTCGCCGCGCCTTCGACCTCGGCCTTGCCGCGGCCCATGAAGCGCTTGACCGACACGATCGTGTTGCGCGGATCGGTCGCGGCCTGCTCCTTCGCTTCGTGGCCGATGCGGCGGCCACCCTTCTCGAGGTAACGGACCACCGACGGCAGCAGCACGCGGCCGGCTTCGTCCGGCAGGACTTCGGGCACGCTGTTGCGCACGGCGGCGACGAGCGAATTCGTCGTGCCGAGATCGATCCCGACGGCGAGCCGCCGCTGGTGCGGCGCCGGCGCCATGCCCGGTTCGGAAATTTGCAGTAAAGCCATCTTGGTTCGTTCGGGCGCTCGGCCCGTTTGCTGCGCGTGCCGTCAGACACGCGGTTAAGTTTCGAGGCGCTCGATCTGCGCGCCCACTTCCGACGCGACCCGTTCGATGAACATCAGCTGACGCACGGCTTCCGCCGCGGCCTGATCGGCACCGCTGTCGAGCAGCGTGCCGAGGCGCTCGACGCGCACGCGCTTCTCGTCGCGCAACTCGGCGAGCAATGCATAGAGCGCATCGACGTTGCGGGCGGCCGCGGCATCCTCGATGCCCTCGCGCCACTCCATCTGCTGCATCAGGAAGGCAGGCTCCATCGCCGTGTTGTTTTCCGCGCCGATGTCGACGCCGCGCAGCGACAGCAGATAGGACGCGCGCTTCAGCGGATCGCGCAGCGTGCGGTAAGCCTCGTTCGCGCGAGTGGCCCATTGCATCGCGATGCGCTTTTGCGCGTCGCCGGCCGCCGCGAAGCGGTCCGGATGCACCTGCGTCTGCACCGTCCGGTAGGCGGCGTCGAGCGCCGTCTCGTCGAGCGCGAATTGCGCCGGCAGGTGAAACAGGTCGAAATGGCTGTCTTTCAGCGAAACCATCGTCGCGTTCAATTCCGGTTCGTCGTGCAGCAAACGCCGCACATTAAAAAGGCGGCCCGTGCCGCCTCTTGCCCGCATCGCGCGGAGGGAGCCGCGTCACACGCGGAACGATTCCCCGCACCCGCACTCGTCCTTCACGTTCGGGTTGTTGAACTTGAACCCTTCGTTCAGGCCTTCGCGGGCGAAGTCGAGCTCGGTGCCGTCGATATAGGCGAGGCTCTTCGGATCGACGACGACCTTCACGCCATGGCTCTCGAACACCTGATCCTCGGGAGCCAGCTCGTCGACATACTCGAGCTTGTACGCGAGCCCCGAACACCCGGTCGTACGGACGCCAAGCCGCAGGCCCACACCCTTGCCGCGACGGACGAGGTATTTCTGGACGTGCTGTGCTGCTTTTTCGGTCAGTGTAATTGCCATGATGTCCTTGCCGCGGCGCACCCGGGAGCCCGCCGCGTTTCCTTCCCTAGCCGCTCGATGCCGCTCAGGCTGCTGCCTGATCGCTTTCCTTGGTGTCGTGGCGCTTCTTGTAGTCGGCCACGGCTGCCTTGATCGCGTCTTCCGCGAGGATCGAGCAGTGAATCTTCACCGGCGGCAACGCGAGCTCCTCGGCGATCTGCGTGTTCTTGATCGACAGTGCCTCGTCGAGCGTCTTGCCCTTCACCCATTCGGTGACGAGCGAGCTCGATGCGATCGCCGAACCGCAACCGTAGGTCTTGAACTTCGCGTCTTCGATCACGCCGTCCGCGCCGACGCGGATCTGCAGCTTCATCACGTCGCCGCATGCCGGCGCGCCGACCATGCCCGTGCCGACCGTGTCGTCGTCCTTCGCGAACGAACCGACGTTGCGCGGGTTTTCGTAGTGATCCAGAACCTTGTTGCTGTAAGACATGACTCAGACTCCTTGACTCGTTACGTCTGCGTGCGTCAATCCGCCCGCGGTTGCATTCAATGCGGTATCAGTGTGCGGCCCATTCGATCGTCGACAGATCGATGCCTTCCTGGTGCATTTCCCAGAGCGGCGACAGTTCGCGCAGCTTCGCGATCTTGCTGTTCAGCAGATCGACCACGAAGTCGACTTCCTGCTCCGTCGTGAAACGGCCGACCGTGAAGCGGATCGAGCTGTGCGCGAGCTCGTCGTTGCGGCCGAGCGCACGCAGCACGTACGACGGCTCCAGCGACGCCGACGTGCACGCGGAGCCCGACGACACCGCGACGTCCTTGATCGCCATGATCAGCGACTCGCCTTCGACGAAGTTGAAGCTGATGTTCAGGTTGTGCGGGACACGGTGCTCCATGTCGCCGTTCACGTAGGTTTCCTCGATCTGCGACAGGCCGCGCAGCAGCTTGTCGCGCAGCATGCGGATGCGCTCGTTCTCGGTTGCCATTTCCTCGCGCGCGATGCGGAACGCCTCGCCCATGCCGACGATCTGGTGCGTCGCCAGCGTGCCCGAACGCATGCCGCGCTCGTGGCCGCCGCCGTGCATCTGCGCCTCGATGCGCACGCGCGGCTTGCGACGCACGTACAGCGCGCCGATGCCCTTCGGGCCGTAGGTCTTGTGTGCCGAGAACGACATCAGGTCGACCTTCAGCTTCGCGAGATCGATCGCGACCTTGCCGGTCGACTGCGCGGCATCGACGTGGAACACGATGCCTTTCTCGCGACAGATCTCGCCGATCGTCTCGATGTCCTGGATCACGCCGATCTCGTTGTTCACGTGCATCACCGACACGAGGATCGTGTCCGGGCGCAGCGCGGCCTTGAACACGTCGAGGTCGATCAGGCCGTCGTCCTTCACGTCGAGGTAGGTGACTTCGAAACCGTCGCGCTCGAGTTCGCGGCAGGTGTCGAGCACGGCCTTGTGCTCGGTCTTCACCGTGATGATGTGCTTGCCCTTGCCCTTGTAGAAATTCGCGGCGCCCTTGATCGCGAGGTTGTCCGACTCGGTCGCGCCCGACGTCCAGATGATCTCGCGCGGATCGGCGTTCACGAGAGCGGCCACCTGTTCGCGCGCCTCCTCGACCGCACGCTCCGCGTCCCAGCCGTAGGCATGGCTGCGCGACGCCGGGTTGCCGAACTGCTCGCGCAGGTACGGCACCATCTTGTCGACCACGCGCGGATCGACGGGCGTCGTCGCACTGTAATCCATATAGATGGGCAGGTGGAGAGTCTCTTGGGTCATCTGTCGCTCCGGGTATTCTGTGCAGGGACTATGTACGTTATGGGGGTTGGCGGGCGCCTTCGCGCTCACGAATTCGCGATGTTGAACACCGAATTGGGGCCGAGCGGCATCGTGCGCACGGGCTCGGCCGGTGCGGCGACGGGCTCCGGCGCGCGACGGTCGCGCAGCACCGCCGGGGCGCCCTCGCGTGCGCGCTGCTGATCGACGAGATCCTGCAGCGACACCGAATCGAGGTATTCGACCATCTTCTGGTTCAGCGTCGACCACAGCTCGTGCGTCATGCAATGGCCGTCGGGCTGCTTCGAGCCGTCGCACGTGCCTTTGCCGCCGCACTGCGTGGCGTCGAGCGGTTCATCGACCGCGATGATGATGTCGGCGACGGTGACGTCCTGCGCGCGACGCGCAAGGTTGTAGCCGCCGCCCGGGCCGCGCACGGATTCGACGATTTCATGCCTGCGCAGCTTGCCGAACAGCTGTTCGAGATACGAGAGCGAAATCCGCTGGCGCTGGCTGATGCCTGCAAGCGTCACCGGGCCCTGCTCCTGGCGCAGTGCCAAGTCAATCATCGCCGTGACGGCGAAACGGCCTTTGGTGGTGAGTCTCATGGTGTCTAGGGGACTGCAATCTTGACGATTTTGGTCAAGTATAAATATTTGACGTTTTTAGTCAAGTATCCACGCCTTTGAAAGGGTATTCGCAGACCGCTGAATATCGCGCGGTCAGTGCGCCGTGCGTGCGCGCAGCGTCTCCAGGAGACCCGCGCATGCGCGCTCGACCTGGTCGAGCACCTGTTCGAAGCCCTGCGCGCCGCCGAAATACGGATCGGCCACTTCGGTTTCGGTCGCACCCGGCGCGAATTCCATCAGCAGGCGCACCTTGTCGCGATACTGCGGCGGGCAGCGGCGGCGCAGTTCGGCGAGATTTGCTTCGTCCATCGCGAGCAGCAGGTCGAAACGCTCGAAATCCGCCGCGCTCACCTGCCGCGCGCGCAGCGCCGACAGATCGTAGCCGCGGCTGCGGGCCGCCGCCTGCGCACGCGTATCGGGCGGCTCGCCCACGTGCCAGTTGCCGGTGCCGGCCGAATCGATCGCGATCCGGTCGCCCAGCGCGGCCGCATCGACCTGGCGGCGCATCACGCCCTCCGCGGTGGGCGAACGGCAGATGTTGCCGAGACAGACGAAACAGATCGCAATGCGGGTCATCGCACTATCGAAAAGCCGCGGCGAACCGCGTGGGAGCATAACGCGCCATTATACAAAGGCGGCCGAAACCGCGCCGCCGCGCGAAGCGACGGCGCCATGCCTTACAGCGCCTTCGGCGCAGCGAGCACGATGTCGCCGGATGCCGCGGGCAGCGGCTGCGCCGCGTCGCCGACCAGCCCGAACGACACCGCGCGCGCCAGTTCGGCGGACGCCTGGTGAACCGCGAGCGGACCGCGCGACGGCGCATCGGCCATCGCATGCAGATAGGCAACCGCTGCCAGCGGAACCACGATTGCCAGCGGCCAGTACATCGATATTGTCTTTTTCATGATGCGGACCTCGTTGACCTCGTACCCCGAAACCCAATTCCGGGGACTACAGACGAGATTCTATAGACCGCATCTATCGAGATAAATATGCAAATAGCGAACGCACTGTTGCCGCCCGCTGAACAGTGTCAGCCGAGGTGACTTTGCGACGCCGCGTACAGCTCGCGGAAGGTGCGCCCGGTCGGCGTCGGCAGGTCGCGCGTGTCCATCCAGCCGCCCATCATCGGCAGGCGCCGCAGCATGCCGCCGTCGCCGCCCAGCCGTTCGAGGACGCGTACCGCGAGCTTGGTCGTCAGCGCATACAGCATCGGGCGCCGGGCGAAGAACCCCCATGCGGCGAGCGCCGCGCGTTCGCGCCACGGCCGCAGGTGGCGCTCGACCTGCTTCTCGCGCAACGTGCGCAACAGATGCGACAACGGAATCCCGGCCGGGCACACGCTGTCGCACTCGCCGCACAGCGTCGCCGCCTGCGGCAAGTCGAGCGTGCGGTCGAGCCCGACGTAGCTCGGCGTCAGCACCGATCCCATCGGCCCCGGATAGACCCAGCCGTACGCATGACCGCCGACCTTCTGGTACACCGGACAATGATTCATGCACGCGCCGCAGCGAATGCAGCGCAGCATCTCCTGGAATTCGCCGCCGATCAGGCCCGTGCGGCCGCCGTCGACGAGCACCACGTAGTTGTGCTCGGGGCCGTCCTCGTCGCCCGGCCCGCGCGGCCCGGTCAGCAGCGAGAAATAGTTCGACGTCTTCTGCCCGGTCGCGGAACGCGGCAGCAGCCGCATCGCCGTCGCGAGATCCTCGAGGGTCGGCAGCACCTTCTCGATGCCGGTCACCGCGACATGCACGCGCGGCATCACCGTGCACATGCCCTCGTTCCCTTCGTTCGTCACGATCGCGACCGAGCCCGTTTCCGCGATCACGAAATTGCCGCCCGTCACGCCCATGTCGGCCGACATGAAATGCGGGCGCAGCACGTCGCGCGCCTCGCGCGTCATGTCCGGGATCTCGGTGAGCCGCTCGCGCCGGTGCGTGCGCGCGAAGAGATCGGCGATCTCGTCCTTGTCCTTGTGCACGACGGGCGCAATGATGTGGCTCGGCGGCTCGTTGTCGTTGATCTGCAGGATGTATTCGCCGAGGTCTGTCTCGATCGACTGCACGCCCATCTCGGCGAGCACCGCGTTCAGGCGCATTTCCTCGGACACCATCGACTTGGTCTTGATGACCTTCTTCACGTCGTGCCGGCGCGCGATGTCGGCCACGAGCCGCGCAGCGTCCGCGGTCGTTTCGGCGAACAGCACCGTCGTGCCGCGCCGCGTCGCCTCGCGCTCGAACGCCTCGAGCCACACGTCGAGATTCTCCAGCGCGCGGTTGCGGCGCGCCTTCAGCGCGGCGCGCGTGGCCGGGAAGTCGATCGCGGTCATCGCGTCGGCGCGCGCGGACACGAACTTCGTCGACAGCTTCTTCAGGTTGTGCTGCAGGCGCTGGTCGGCCAGCTTCTGGCCGGCGCGCGCCTTGAAATGCATCGATTGGACTTGCATCGCGGTATCGGGGAAAAGTGAGCGGAACCGGGCGTCAGACGTCGCCCGCCAGCACCTGCGCGACGTGCAGCACGCGGGTGTCGCGGTCGCCGGTGCGGCGCAACCGCCCTTCGATGTTCAGCATGCAGCCCAGATCGCCGAGCACGACGGCACCCGCGCCCGACGCGCGCACGTTCGCGCATTTTTCGTCCGCGATGGCCGCCGAGATGTCGCCGTACTTGACCGCGAACGTGCCGCCGAAGCCGCAACAGTGCTCGCAGTCCTTCATCTCGGTGACGGCCACGCCGCGCTGCGCGAGTAGCGCGCGCGGCTGCGCCTTCACGCCAAGCTCGCGCAGGCCCGAGCAAGAATCGTGATAGGTGACCGGCCCGGCGAATTCGCCCGGCGCGAGCGACACCTTCGCGACGCTCGCGAGGAAATCGGTCAGCTCATAAACTTTCTGCTGGAACCGCGTATAGCGCCCCATCAGTTCGGGATCGTCGCGGAACAGGTCGCCGTAGTGCGCGCGGATCATCCCGCCGCACGAACCCGATGGCACGACGACGTAATCGAATGACTCGAACTCGCGCAGCGTCTTTTCCGCGAGGTCGCGCGCGAGCGCGCGGTCACCCGAGTTGTAGGCCGGCTGGCCGCAGCACGTCTGCGCGGGCGGCACGCTCACCTCGTAGCCGGCGTCGCGAATCAGCTTGAGCGCCGAAAAGCCGATTTCGGGGCGCATCAGGTCGACCAGGCAGGTCACGAACAAACCGACTCGCATACGTGCTCCTTCGAGAAAACGGCTCTCATTATCCGACGTTTGGCCGACAAGACCAACGCCGGCCCGCGTGCAAGCCCGCCGCGCGCAAAACGAGGACTTCCTCGAACGGCGTTCGCTTTTTTCACGATACGAGATACAATCGATCCAACACCGCTTGACGCGTCAACCGATTCCTCCCCCGACATGAGCCAACCCACCCCGGATTCAAAAACGTCGATCCAGGTGATCGAACGCATGATGCGGTTGCTGGACGCGCTCGCCGCGCACAGCGACCCTGTCAGCCTGAAGGAACTTGCGCAGCGCACGGAGCTGCACCCGTCGACCGCGCACCGCATCCTCAACGACATGGTGACCTGCCGCCTCGTCGACCGCTCCGATCCCGGCACCTACCGCCTCGGCATGCGGCTGCTCGAACTCGGCAATCTCGTGAAGGCGCGCCTGTCGGTGCGCGACGCGGCGCTGATGCCGATGCGCGAGCTGCACCGCCTCACCGGGCAGACCGTGAACCTGTCGGTGCGCCAGGGCGACGAGATCGTCTACATCGAGCGCGCGTATTCGGAGCGCTCGGGGATGCAGGTCGTCCGCGCGATCGGCGGCCGCGCGCCGCTGCACCTCACGTCGGTCGGCAAGCTGTTCCTCGCGGCCGACGAAACGTCGCGCGTGCGTGCGTATGCGACGCGCACGGGGCTGTCCGGCCATACGCAGAACAGCATCACCGATATCGCGAAACTCGAGCGCGAGCTGACGATCGTTCGCCAGCAATCGTGCGCGCGCGACAACGAGGAGCTCGAACTGGGCGTGCGCTGCATCGCGGCCGGCATCTACGACGATTCCGGCAAGCTCGTCGCGGGCCTGTCGCTGTCGGCGCCCGCCGACCGGCTGCAGGACGCATGGCTCGGCCAGTTGAGCCGGACGGCGCTCACCATCTCGGAATCGCTCGGCTACCGGCCGGCGCCCGTGAAGGACGTGGACGGGCTGCAGCGACAGGCGTAAGCCGCGCCCGTCGGCCCGGTTCCGGCGGCGGTTTCGCCGGACAAAAAAAGCCCCGCGATTGCGGGGCTTTTTCGTTGCGGCGACCGGTACGATACGGCGGCGAACCGCCGCATGCGATCAGGTACCGCCGCTCGGCGTGTTGGCCGCCGTCAGGCGCTCGCCGCCGCCGGCGTCGAGCCAGTTGCGCAGGCGCGAAGCGTCGGCGAAACGCGAGTACTTGCCGAACGAATCGAGCAGCACCATCACCATCGGCCGGCCGTGAATCGTCGCCTGCATCACGAGGCATTCGCCCGCCTCGTTGATGAAGCCCGTTTTCTGCAGGCCGATGTCCCACGAGCCGTTGCCGCGGATCAGCGCGTTGGTGCTGTTGTAGACCAGGTTGCGCTTGCCCGTGTACACCTCGTAGGTGCGATCGGTCGAGAACTGGCGAATCATCGGGTACTGGTACGCCGCATTGACCATCTTCACGAGATCGCGCGCGCTCGACACGTTCGAACTCGACAGGCCGGTCGAATTCTCGAAATGCGTATCGGTCATGCCGAGCGACTTCGCCTTCGCGTTCATCGCCGCGATGAACGCCGGACGGCCGCCCGGGTAGTAACGCGACAGCGCGGCAGCCGCGCGGTTTTCCGACGCCATCAGCGCGATGTGCAGCATGTCCTCGCGCGACAGCACCGAGCCGACCGACAGGCGCGAGCCCGTGCCCTTCTCGTAGTCGCGGTCTTCGTCGGTGACTTCGATCTGGTCGGTCATCGGCGACTTCGAGTCGAGCACGACCATGGCCGTCATCAGCTTCGAGATCGACGCGATCGGCACGACCGCGTGCGAATTCTTGTCGAACAGCGGCTCGCCGGAATTCTGGTCGACGACGTACGCGACGCTCGAGCGCAGCGCGAGCGCATCGGGCGTATCGTGCAGGCCGAACGCCTGGCCGACCGTCGGACGGCGCGGCTGGAACGCGACCTTGCGCACCGCGCCGCGATGGCCGCCACGCAGGTTGTTCGCCGCGAGCGTCACGCGCTTGCGCGACGCTTTCGCGCGCGGCGCATCGGCCTCGGCGACCTTGGCGGATTTGTCGGAGGTCGCCCTGGCCGACTTCTTCTTCGCTGACGAAGCAGGAGCGACGGCCTTTTTCTTGGCGGCGTGGGTCTTCGCAGTGGCGGCGAAGGCGTCAGCAGGCGTGACGGACGCGGTGGTCGCCAGCAACGCGACTGCGACCGACACAGCGGTGCCGAGCGTCATGCTCTGCAACAATCTGCGCGGTGAAAACGATTCGGCTTTCATTGGGGTCTGGACAAAGCGGGCGGGAGGTTTCCGCAAGTGTAGTTAAAGCTGAAAAAAAGAGCAATATTAGGCACTTACCGATCGTCTTTAAACCGGAATGTAAGAGTCGGCCAACCTCCGGCCAATCGACCCTTCCGTTCCCATCGAAAAAATCGATGGGACGCACTGCCCGACAGCGCCCGTCTCCCGATTACCACGCGGTTAATTGAGATAACGTCACTTCGGAGGCAATTTAAAGCGGGGAAAGTACGTATCCGGTGCTCGGCGTGCCCAAGGGGCCGGTCTCGACCGTGGCGGCAGCACGTCACCACGGCACGCGCATCCAAACGGCGCGTTTTTCGACAGGAACAGAAGGATAACGTTCCAAGGGCCTGTCAGGTTTACCTGTGCGTGATCATGGTGCGGCGCGTTTGCCCCGGCACCGTGCGCACCATGTGGGAACGCGCCTGAAACCGATTCCTAACGGGTGCGATAACTCGTTGTTTTATCGATAATTTGTCGCGATTGTGCAACGCACAAAAAGTGCTTGACATCCGCGTTCTCTGCCCTAAAATAGGCCTCAGTGCTGCGTTGCACAAAGCACGTGGCGCCGAAGTTCCCCTGCGTAGTGCCCTTTATCTTGCGATCGACGCGATCGCTTTTCA